>OZ246014.1:2541000-2879000 GCA_965230555.1 Croceivirga sp. | reverse complement strand
GTTGTTCCCATTATTGACAACTGCCGATGCAGGAGCAATGATTTCATAAGCGTAAGGGGCGGTGCCTCCCGTTTCGGCCAAGGTTACCGAAGCAGTTGTCGTAATACAATCCAAACTGGAGATGGAAAAAGTTAGATCGTTGGGTCTATCCAGGGTATTGAATACAATAGGGGGCAAGGTCAAGACACATCCATTGGCATCCCTGATCTGTGGGGAGTAGGAACCCACACCCAAATTGGTGAATGTTGAGGTGCTGCTGAAACCTGCACCGATACTAAATTCATAAGGAGCCGTTCCCCCAGAAGTTCCTGAAATGTTGATTTGCCCGCCATTTTCATTCAAACAACTTGGTTGTGAATCGGCAACGGCAGTGGCGGTTATGGTCGATGGGGTGCCTACCGTGGTTGATTGGGGAAGGGTGGTGCAGCTAAAGGAATCCTGGGTATAGCGAAGCATAACGTCATAATTGCCCGGGGCCAAACCGGAAAATACGTTGCTTACCTGATAGCTGATTCCATTATCGATGCTGTATTCCAAACCGTAGCCATACCCATTGGTGACATTTACCATGACTTGTCCCGTATTGGAACCGCCGCAACTGGCGTCTTGTGCCGTTAAATTAAAAATGGGTGGGGGGATATCCGCCACATCTACAGAGGCGTTGTGCTGGCAGCCATTGGCGTCTTCCACCAAAATGGCATACGTACCCGATGTGCTCACCGAAAATGTGGAGGTTGAGGTGTAGGAAGCTCCAAACGCCCCTCCATCAACACTAAAACGATATGGGGCTGTGCCTCCAGAGGTGTTAACGGTAATAGCAACGGAAGAAGCTCCGCAGCCAAAACTGTTCGAAGCTGTTGCCGAAACATCCAAGGGGCTGATTCCGTTGCCAATGGTGATGGGGTCGCCATTGACATCGGTGGTTACGGCAATATCACATTTGTTGGTTTGGACCCTAACACTGTAATCGCCCGAGCCTACATTGGCAAAAGTGTACGAATCGGCACCATCCGGGCCAAAGGTGTCTACCGTTATGCCGTTTTTGATTAGACGATAGGTATAAAAACCGGGAACACCACGTACATTGACCGAGACACTACCTTGCTCGCCACTACAAAGAATATCGGTTTTGGAGGCTTGGACCTCGATGTCCAATGCTTGGACGGAAACGGTATTTGAAGGAAAAAGACAGGCACTTGAGGCTACATCTTTTAAGCGTACATAAACGGTGTAATCTCCCGCGGTGGCAATATCAAAGAAGGGCTGGTCTTGAAATGGCCCGGTCTGGCTGTTCAGACTATACTCATAGCCATTGGGGACATTGGTCACTTCAACCCTGCCAGAATTGCCGCAGATGATATTTTCAAACACCAATTGTGGATCTAAGGGGTTTTGGGTAACCTTGAAATAGTAAAACTGACCAGAGTCTATCCGAACCCGGTATTCCCCCGCTGCATCCAAGTCATAGGTCGCATTGTTCCCAACGGTATTCCAGACACAGGTAGTATTAATGGTGGGACAATCATCCACAACGGTTGGGGCACAAGTGTTTTCATCCAGTTTTTGCCATTCGTAACTATTGCCAGATTGGTTAAGGGTAAGGGTGCGAATGTCACTTGTTCCACAGAGAAAGAACTTTGATAAGGTACTACCGTCATTGGCGCAGACCACCTCTTCATTGGCATTCTGGATGATTGTAGCAAACATGGGTTGCTCGTATGCAGCAATAGCTTCGGTAGTATCGAAGTTCGAACTGGATTCGGTGATGGCGTGGCCTTCTGGCTTTTGGTTTTCCCGCTCAGCAACTATTTCGGGAAAATAATCAAGAGCCAAATTCCTTGTGACCGCTGAAGAACTAAGTATCGATGTGACCACCAATAGCACGGCATATGAATAATGCCTTGTTTTTCGTGAGGACATAGGTTAAGTTTTGATTCTTTTTTAAAGAATACCGGGATTTGGGAGCCAAGTATTCTTTGTTGTAATTTTAGTACATATTAAATTCGGTTCATTGATTCAAACTGCATTTCAACTATAAAAAACGTCATTTCATCTATAAAATTATGAAAAATTACCTAATTTATCACTGTTTTTTCGTTGTACTGCTCACCCAAGCTTGTGCACAATCTGTAGATAATGGAATAAAACAGCCTTTAAAAGACTTAATATCAGTGGATTTGGTTGTTTCTGGGGTTCAAAATCCATGGGGGTTGGCCTTCTTGCCTGAAGGGGGTATTCTGGTTACTGAAAAGAGTGGGAAACTCATTCATTTTCAAGATGGTAAAAGAACAGAGGTCAGCGGTTTGCCCCAGATTAAGGTTCAGGGACAAGGAGGGCTTATGGATGTAGTGCTACACCCCAATTTCTCCCAAAACAATTATATCTATCTTTCCTATGCGTCGGCAGAAGGAGAGGGCCGTGGGGCCAATACAGCGATTATGAGGGCTAAGTTGGTTGAGAATAGTTTGGTAGCGCAAAAAGTGCTGTACAAGGCAAGTCCAAATACGGGAAAACCCTACCATTTTGGATCAAGAATGGCCTTTGATGATCAAGGCTATCTGTATTTTTCCATAGGGGATAGGGGTAATCGTGATAAGAATCCGCAAGATGTGACCCGGGATTGCGGAAAGATATACCGTATCAAAGATGATGGCAGTATTCCAAAGGATAATCCTTTTGCGGATAAGGTTGGGGCAAAAAAAGCAATCTGGAGTTACGGGCACCGAAATCCGCAGGGATTGGTAAAAAATCCATTTACAGGGGAAATCTGGGAACACGAACATGGTCCGCGCGGAGGTGATGAGATCAATAGGATACAAAAAGGAAAAAACTATGGGTGGCCCTTAATTACCTATGGTATCAATTATAGTGGGACTAAAATCACCGATGAAACGGCAAGACCGGGAATGGAACAGCCCTTGCATTATTGGGTACCCTCCATTGCCCCCTCTGGGATGGAGTTTGTTTCTTCGGATAAATACCCAGAATGGAAGGGCAGTCTTTTGGTGGGTTCCCTAGCCTTTCAGTATTTGGAACGCTTGGAGTTAAAAGACAACAATGTGATTCGCCGTGAAAAATTATTGGATAGTATGGGGCGGGTACGTAGTGTTAAGCAGGCTCCCGATGGTTATATCTACGTAGGGATTGAAGGAAAGGGTGTTTATCGTTTAGTGCCTAAATAACAGTGGAAAAAGTGAGGCGCCTCGTAATTGTGCGGTAGATTATTCCGCCTCGCTACGGGCATTTTCAGAAGGCAAAAAGGAGGGATTTTGCTGATTAGGGAGTGCTGTTTTATGAGCTTTTTGCCTTCAATTGTGTAATCGCTTCCCGAACCGAACCATATTTTTTCAACGCCTTTTCAGCATCGGGATACTCCATGCCCAAGGCTTCCATTAAATAGCGGGTGCCGCGATCCACCAATTTATTGTTGCTCAGTTGCATGTCCACCATTTTATTGCCCTTGACCCGACCGATCTTAATCATCAAGGCTGTGGAAATCATGTTGAGGACCAACTTTTGACTGGTACCACTTTTCATTCGGGTGCTGCCCGTAACATATTCTGGACCTACCTCAATGGCAATGGGGATATCGGTTTCCGTTGCCAAGGGAGAGCCTGGGTTGTTGGTGATGCCTGCCGTGAGCAGTCCGTTGGCTTTGGCGTCATTAATGCCGCCCAGCACATAGGGTGTGGTGCCCGAAGCGGCTATGCCCACCACCACATCATTTTGGGTCATATTGAATTCCTGCAAATCTTTCCAGGCCTGTACCGAATTGTCTTCGGCAAATTCCACGGCCTTTCTAATGGCACCGTCCCCACCGGCTATGAGCCCGATGACCCTGTCATTGGGCATACCAAAGGTGGGTGGAATCTCAGAAGCGTCCAAAATGCCCAGTCGCCCACTGGTGCCGGCACCTATGTAAAATAACCGCCCTCCTTTTGCAAAGCGCTCTACAAGGGCATTGACCAATTTTTCCAATTGGGGGATGACTTTTCCAACGGCCTCGGCCACTTTTTTATCCTCTTGATTGATGGTTTGCAACAATTCCAGACTTGATTTTTGTTCCAAATCATCATGCAGGGATGGCAACTCGGTGATTTTTTTGAAAGTGCTCATTAAAGCAGGCGTATGTTTTGTTTTCTAAATGTGTTCAAGAGGGCATGCTCTGGGGGCAATTCTGTAATTAGGGTGTGAATGGCACTCAGGTTGCAGGTTTTATAGCGGTGCTGTGAATTCAATTTCTCGGAAATGCAGAGCAAAATGGTTTTTTTTGAAGCGGCAATCATTGCTTTCTTGGTTTGTACAATATCCCAATCAAATTCGGTAAGACCATAAATGGCATCTACATAACCGGTTCCAATGAAACTGTAATCCACCCTTATTTCAGAGAGGTTGTTCACGGTGCTTGCTCCCGTGGTTATCTGCGCATCCTTGGAGAGCATGCCGCCAATAAATATGACATTTACATTGGGCTTGTGCAGCAATTCTTGGGCTACGGGAAGGCTCAGGGTAAAGCAGGTCAGGCTCAGATCAACAGGTAATAGCCGGGCAAGTTCCAAGCAGGTGGTGCCACCGTCTAGAAGGATGACGCTCTCATTTTTGACCAATTTGGCGGCTTTTTCGGCAATGGCCGTTTTTTCTTCCAGTCTGTAGACGTTGTTTCGGGCTGGGCTGTAATTGGCAAAACCCAGTGAAACCGCACCGCCATGTACCTTGCGAAGCCTGTTTTCCACATCGAGTTCCTTTACGTCCCGCCTCACGGTATCAATGGATACGTCCAACTTTTCAGATAGGTCGGTCAATTGCACCCTATTGTGCAGTTCCACCTCGTTCAAAATGACCTGTTGGCGCTCTTCTTTCAGCATTCTGACTGATTTGCTGCAAAGATACATAAATCCACAAATGCTGCTTTAAGCAATTTTAAGGTTAAATAAATGTTATATAAAGCAAAAAACAGCATTTAAAAAAGCAAAAAACAGCAAATATTAAAGGTTGTTCCTATATTTGCATTGTCAACAATCATAATTAGCAAAACATGTCAAGTACAATCACAGAGAACACAATTGCATCAAACTATGACAATGGTGAATTGAGAAAATTTGAAAAGGTCAATACCATGGTCCATGAGAGCTCTGAAGCTGCATCACGGTATGTGGCCGATGAGATTGCCCAATTGATCCGCCAACGCCAAGCTGAAGGTAAGAACGCTGTCTTGGGACTTGCCACGGGATCAACCCCGACCAAGGTTTATGATTATCTGGTCCAAATGCATAAAGAGGAAGGACTCAGTTTTAAAAATGTCATCACCTTTAATCTGGATGAGTATTATCCCATGAAACCGGAATCCATACATAGTTATGTCCGGTTTATGAACGAGCACTTGTTTGACCATATAGATATTCCAAAGGAAAATGTAAACATCCCGGATGGGGACATTGCGGAAAGCGAGATAAGGGCCTATTGTGAAAAATACGAGCAGAAAATTGAGAATTCCGGAGGGTTGGACATTCAAATCCTAGGGATTGGCCGTACCGGTCATATTGGGTTTAACGAGCCGGGATCTTCCATAAAGAGTAAGACCCGTTTGATTCGTTTGGACAGGGTAACCCAGTTGGACGCCGCCAGTGATTTCTTTGGTCAGGAAAATGTTCCCGCCCGGGCATTGACCATGGGGGTGGGCACCATTATGAATGCCCAGCGCATTATCCTCATGGCATGGGGAGAGGGCAAGGCGCCCATTATCAAGGAATCGGTAGAAGGGGAGATACGGGAGTCCGTACCCGCCACCTTCCTGCAACGACACGAGAATTGTGATTTTATACTGGATGATGCCTCATCCCAGTTTTTGACCAGGGTACAGACCCCATGGTTGGTGGAAGAATGTGATTGGAACGATCGGTTGATCAAAAAATCGGCCATCTGGCTTTCGGAGAAAGTGGGCAAGGCCGTCCTTAAATTGACCAATGAGGATTACAACGAATACGGAATGGGCAGCTTGGTGGCAGAGATCGGTTCTGCGGAGCAGATCAACCTAAAAGTGTTCAACGAACTACAGGCGACCATCACGGGTTGGCCGGGTGGAAAACCCAATGCCGATGATAGCAGAAGGCCGGAAAGGGCGGAACCCTATCCAAAAACATCCTTGATATTTAGTCCACACCCCGATGACGATGTCATTTCAATGGGCGGTACCCTATTGCGTTTGGTGGATCAAGGACATGATGTGCATGTGGCCTACCAGACCTCTGGTAACATTGCCGTTTTTGATGATGAGGTTATCCGGTTTTTGGACTTTGCCCGCGAGGTTGAAAATGGCGATGCGGGACTGAATCAAAAAATGCGCGGGGTACGTGAGTTTTTGAGCAAGAAGAAACCGGGACAGATAGACAGTCCAGAAATTCAAAACTACAAAGGATTGATTCGAAAAGGTGAAGCTTTAGCGGCTTGTCGTTATTGTGGCGTGTCCGAAGAAAATGCCCATTTCTTGAACCTGCCCTTCTACGAGACCGGAGCAGTGAAGAAGAAACCCCATGCCGAAGAAGATATCCAGATTACCTATGATTTGTTGCAAAAAGTAAAACCGCACCAAATTTTTGTTGCCGGAGACCTTTCCGATCCCCACGGGACACACCGGGTGTGCCTGCAAGTAGTTTTCCAGACCTTGGAGCGTTTGGTTGCTGAAGGGGCAGATTGGCTGGATGATTGTTATGTTTGGATGTACCGTGGAGCTTGGCAGGAATGGGACATTGCCGATATGGAGATGGCCGTGCCCATTGGTCCGCGGGATATGACCCGAAAAATAAACGCTATCTTTAAACACCAATCCCAGAAAGATGCAGCCATGTTCCCAGGAAACGATGAGCGGGAATTCTGGCAACGCGCAGAACAGCGAAACAAAGAGACCGCGGCCAAGTACAATGCCTTGGGCTTGGCAGAATATGAAGCGATGGAAGGTTTTGTCCGCTATCATTTCAAGTAAGATCATTAGCACTATGTAATGGACTGGGTTATCTTTATGGGGTAACCCAGTTTTTTGTGCTGTTTAGCTAAGTGAAAATGAATACAACCTATAAAGTTTTGGGATTGATGTCCGGCACCTCTTTGGACGGCCTGGACATGGCCTATTGCCATTTTTGGCAGGAAGAGGGCCAATGGCATTTTGAAATTAGGCAAACCCGGGCCGTTTCGTATTCCGAAAAAATGTTTGGACAGTTGCAAAACGCGATCAAATGCTCTGAGGCAGCACACCAACAATTGCATAAGGACTATGGAAAATGGTTGGGGGAGCAGGCCAAAAGCTTTATCAGGGAGAAAAAATTGGAGGTTGATTTTGTGGCCAGCCATGGGCATACTTCACACCATAGACCGGAGGAGGGCATTACTTTTCAGTTGGGGGAGGGGCAGGCATTGGCCAATGCTTCGGGTCACAAGGTGATCTGTGATTTTCGCACTTTGGATGTTAAACGGGGAGGGCAGGGGGCGCCTTTGGTTCCCATTGGCGATGACCTTCTACTGCCCGAATATGATTTTTGCCTTAATCTTGGCGGCATCAGCAATATATCGTTTAAAAAGGAGGGAGAGCGGTTGGCCTATGACATTGGGTTGGCCAATATGCCCCTTAATCATGTAGCTCAAAAGATGGGATACGAATATGACAAGGATGGAAAGTTGGCAAAAAAAGGCAAGCTGATTCCAGAACTTCTTGATATGTTGAATGCCCTAAAATACTACGCTCAGCCTTATCCCAAATCCACCGGATTGGAATGGTTCAAAAAGGATGTCTTGCCCTTGCTGGAAGAACATGGGGAAAGTGAAGATATTCTGCACACCCTTGTTCACCACAACTGTGAACAAATAGCGATTTCCATCCAAAAAGAGCATCCCGAGAACACTGGAAAACTGCTGGTTACGGGCGGGGGTGCGCTTAACCCATTTTTTATGAAAACCCTAAAGGAAAAACTACAGGGAATATGCCATGTGGTGCTTCCCCCAAAGAAGTTCATAGCTTACAAGGAAGCCATGGTCTTTGCCTTTATGGGGGTTCTCAACAATTTGAACCAAACCAATGTCTATGCCACGGTCACCGGAGCCCAAAAAGATTCTAGCAGTGGGGAGGTCTTTTATCCTAAGGGAATCTAGTCTATACGTTTGTAATTTTCAGAGAATGTCCGGTTTCCTTCTTCGTCCAGGCTTATTTGACTGTAGGTGTCGGCTTGCAGGTCAAGTTCAAAGACAAACTCGGTCAAGGTATCCAGGGCCTTCATCATTTGGGCGTCTCCATAGATGATGGTTTCGTGTAGCTCATCATCGGTAATGTAGTAAGAGCCGTAACCAAATCTTCCGTTGGGTTCGTTGGGGACATATCTGGACCACATCACCTTTCCGTTATAATACATTTTCACTTGCCGATACCCATCGGTCTTGGGTACGGTGTCCGTAATGTTAACCCCATCATCATAGTTATAAAAACTAACAAGTTCCCAGGTTCCCTGAATGGAATGGAAAGAATCCGTGTCCTTGGTTTTCAAATTGGTGGCAGCGACCAAAAAGAAAATCAGCAAAAAAAGGCCTATAATTTTTTTCATAACATATTATTTTGATGGTGTGATTGTTACCATGATAAAATATACGAAAATTAGCAGTTATTGCTTGGCTCTGCCCATCAAAAGTTATCGACAAAAAAAGCCCTTGATCTTATCAAAGGCTTTGTGGCTGGTTGTTGGGGGATATGGTGGCTAGTACCTTAGTGTTTGCGCACGCTGCCAGACACCGATTTTCGTTTTTGCACACTTGGGTCGCCCGAATAGGAAATATCGGCCCCACTACTGGCATCGGCAATCAATGATTCGGAAACGGTTACCGAAATATCGGCCCCGCTGCTGGCATTGGCGGTACATTTTTTGGTTTCCAGTCCCCTGGCACGAATATCGGCCCCACTACTGGCATCGGCATAGAATACCTCGGTCTCCCCAGAAATTTTAATATCGGCCCCGCTGCTGGTCTTGGCATCCACTTCTTGGGCAGTAACCTCCAGTTCAATATCAGAACCACTGGATGCATGAACATACAACTTATCGGTTTCCAGGACATCCTGGACCACCAAATCTGCCCCGCTTGAGCTTTCCAATGAAGTAACCTTGGGCAAGGCAACGTAAATGTTCTTGGTGGCACGGCCAATGTTCTCAATGGCATGTATTTTTAATCTGCCATCCCTGATGTCGGTACCTATGAGATCAATGATGTTTTCATCTGCCTCTACCATAATGCTAAACTCGTCGTCTTGGGTAACAAATACATCCAAGCCCTCAGAGGCATAGATCTCTGTAAATTCCTCGGTGATTTTTCGGCTGTCCTCGACCACTTGGCCGTTCCCTTTTGTTCCTGGTCCAAAATTGACATCAAACATACAGGATGATGCGAATAATGACATTACAATTGCGATTACGATTCTTGCTAGTGTTGCCATGATTGATGTTTTAAATTGATTTTTTTGATTGATTAAATGAGGTATGAAATTCGCGTTTTTTGTATATATATGGTATTAATGTTTTCCCAATTGTTGATTTAAGGGGATGAATTGTCAATGGTCATCTGCCTTTATTTCAATGCCTTCTTCGTCTATCTTCATTTTAAAGGAATCAGACCCTTCTTCAATATTGATGTCGATACCATCCTCATTGATGATGACCCTGTTTTTTTTCTCATCGTCCTCCCATTCATCATTAGGGTCATCTGGACAGTCCAGGCATTTTAATTCGCCGTCACTGCCCATGACCCACTGGTAATCAACAATTTTACTACGATAATAATCCTTGTCGTTTTTGGTGCTTCTTCCCACATTGCCTTTTGCGGAACGGTCAAACAACACATAGGTGTCCTCGGGAATATAGAGGGTACTGCGTATTTGTTGATCACGTGCTTTATGTTCTTTTGGGGTTGTCAGATAATCGTTCAGGATAATCTCGTTTCCACTAAAAGAGTACCCGTAATCAATTTTTCCAGCCCGTTCCCTGGCCTCATCAAAGGAGGCCCCATCCGCGTCTTTCTTTATTTTGAGCCTTACCATACTATCCTTTGACTGTCTAATGTCAAAGATTACATCCTTATCATAGAACAGCGCATTACCACTTTCATCATACACCAGCTTCATTCCATTGATGCTGAGACGATTTTCAAGGTCAATATTATCGGCACTCCTCATTTTTATCAAAAGTGTATCGTGGTCCGCCTCCATGGATTCATTGATGGTCATCGTACCTGTAAAGGCGTGCGAGGCAGCTTCCTTTAGACCCAAGGCAATGATGATGCCCAAGGAGATCAACCAAATGCCGAGCAGTGTGTACTTGGCGATATTGCCTATGGACTTTAGATTGGTCACCAAAATCTTCAATCCCAGGTACATGAGAAAGAAGAAAGGAATCCCCACGGCAAGGAACATTAGTAGGGAGATTGCCCAGACCGGTGCACCCCCAGTTTGGATGATGCCAAAGTTTTCAAACTCGTTCAAAGGGCCCAAATCCAATACGCCCACACTGAACAGGCCTACAAAAAGGCCGATCAAGGTTGTTGCACCAATGATGATTAGGAGTATGCCTATGAACTTTCCAAAAACCTTGAAAAGAAACATAAAAACATCACCTATGGTGTCAAAAAAGGTCTTGGAGCTGCTTTTGACCTTGTTGCCCACTTTTTCGTAGTCAACATTTTTAACCCTATCTGCAACATCATCAAACCCCTCTTTTACTTTGCGTTCTATATTGCTGATGTTGATAGGCTCTCCCCGCATGTCAAGTTTTTGCGAGGTGGTGGCCGCTTCAGGGACCAAGATCCAAAGAAGGATGTAGGCAATGATTCCAAAGCCACTGAAAACCCCCAAAAGCAGGAAGATCAACCGAATCCAGAGGGCATCAAAACCCAGGTAATGTTCCAAACCGGAACACACGCCGCCAATGTACTTCTCATCAGTATCCCTGTAGAGTTTTTTTACCCTACTGGCTGTTGTGCTGGCCTTGGCCTTGGGTTCGTCTTCAAAAATGTCCTCGTCCACCATATAATCTTCGGGTTGGCCCATGACGTTGATGACTTCATCCACTTCTTTTTGGGTGATGACCTGGCGTTCGTGCTCCATTTTCTCGGTAAAGAGCTCGGCGATACGGGATTCAATATCGGCGATGATCTCATCACTGCCCGATGTGCCTGAGAAGGACCTTCTTATGGCCTCCAGGTACCGCCTTAATTTGTGGTACGCTTCCTCATCTATGTGAAAGAAGGTATTTGCCAAATTTATATTTACTGTCTTGTTCATTTTTTTGATTGCTTAATTGTTGTTGGTTACCAAATTAACTGCATTTCTAAGTTCGTCCCAAGTGCCGTTCAATTCTTTTAGGAAAAGATGGCCTGTTTCTGTTAGGGCGTAATATTTACGAGGTGGCCCAGAAGTGGATTCCTCCCACCTGTAATTGAGCAACCCTGCATTTTTCAGTCTTGTGAGCAAAGGGTAAATGGTACCCTCTACCACCAGCATTTTTGCGTCTTTTAAGGCTCCTAGAATCTCTGATGCATATTTGTCCTTGTCCCTTAGAATGGATAGGATGCAATATTCCAGAACCCCTTTCCGCATTTGTGCCTTTGTGTTTTCTATATTCATAATTGCATGGTTCATATTAAATTAACTGTTCGCTTTGTTTCCGTGCCGTCCCGCTTTGATGAGAAGCGGGCACGGAAACCTGGTTTTGGTTGATTGATGGTCTGTCTGTTTTCGTTCTTTGACCCCCCCCCACTATTGGGGTAGGTTGGTTTGATGTGATGAGCATCGGTCAATGAATGGCTGTTCGTTTTTTTGATTGGCCCTTTGCCGGGGCGGGTTGATGAATAAACTCTTACTACTTCATATACTTTCTATTTGATAAATTTTATGGTTAATGGGTACTCAAACCGTTCGCCCTCATTGGTTCGTATGGTCGCTAAAATGGTATAGACCACGTTTACGATGACCAGACCTGCCTTTAATAAACCGGCAATGCCCACGGGCCAAAGGAATTTTCCAAACCTAAAATCGTCACTGCTTATGTGGATCTTAATGTTGTTCAGGTCGCTCAAGCGATTTAAACCCCAATAACCGCCATCAAACAGTTCGGGCAAGAAACCAGCAAAAAAAGGCACGGTCACAAGGCCTAGGATAATGGAATACAATAACATGCTGATCTGAAAATTTAAGGCCTGCTTGCCGTTGTGGTCCACAAATTCATACTGTTTCTTATTGGCAGTCCACAAGATGAGTGGAAGTATAAAATTTCCAAAGGGAATAAAATACTTGGAGAATGTGGATGCGTGAATGACCGCAGACAGGTTTCGTTCGTGTTTTGTTAAGGTTGTTGCCATTTTTTTGATCAATACTAGGGTTGTAAAAAAGTTTTACCTATTAGCTTACGATGCAAATATATATCTAAAAGATGGTACTATGCAAAACAAAGTACTATAATTTAACTTTTAATTAACAGTTATAGATGCTGTTAAAATCCCTATTTTTAGGCCACTAAATTTTAGAAATGGCTACAAAACCCAGTAAATTCAACACTTTTACCTTTTTTAAACTTCCTTCGGCATGGTGGTGCGGGGTTCGGTTACGTTCTTTGGATGAGCAGAAAGCCGTGACCACGGTGACCCATAGATGGGCCAATCAAAATCCGTTTAAGAGTATGTTCTGGGCCGTTCAGGGGATGGCGGCAGAGCTGAGCACCGGTGCCATGGTCATTGATCAGATTAGGGAAAGCGGTCAAAAAATATCGATGTTGGTACAGAACAATAACGCCCATTTTTCCAAAAAGGCTACGGGCAAGATTACCTTTACCTGTGAGGATGGCCACTTGATAGCCGATGCCCTACAGAAAACCATAGCCACGGGAGAAGGCCAAAAGTTTTGGATGAAATCTGTAGGGGTAAACCAAGATGGGGTAGTGGTTAGTACCTTTAATTTTGAGTGGACAGTAAAACTGAAGGGTTGATGGTGCATGGTTGGGGGTAAAAGGATTAAACCCTAAAAACTGTAACAAACCCATTAACACATCAACCAATAAGAAAACATAAAATCAATTAAAAAATGAACGCACACGAAATAGACTACGAAATTTATGGGGAAGAGATGCAATATGTTGAGATTGAACTCGACCCCCAGGAAGCTGTAGTTGCCGAGGCCGGCAGCTTTATGATGATGGACACCGATATTAAGATGGATACCATTTTTGGAGATGGCTCCAACCAAGACTCCGGGGTGTTGGGCAAACTTTTTTCGGCAGGAAAACGATTGTTGACGGGCGAAAGTCTTTTTATGACCGCTTTTTTAAATGTGGGGCATGGCAAGAAACAGGTGAGCTTTGCTTCGCCCTATCCGGGAAAGATCGTCCCCATAGACCTCTCTGAAAAAGGGGGGAAGTTCATTTGCCAGAAGGATGCCTTTCTCTGTGCAGCCAAAGGGGTTTCCGTGGGCATTGAATTCTCCAAGCGGTTGGGCCGCGGGCTTTTTGGAGGCGAGGGCTTTATCATGCAAAAATTGGAGGGCGATGGCATGGCCTTTGTACATGCTGGGGGAACCATGGCCAAAAAGACCTTGGCCCCCGGAGAGGTCTTAAAGGTGGATACGGGCTGTATTGTCGGTTTTTCCCAGGATGTGGATTACAATATTGAATTTGTGGGCGGCATAAAGAACACCATTTTTGGTGGTGAAGGTTTGTTCTTCGCAACCCTTCGCGGACCGGGCACGGTCTATATCCAATCCCTGCCCTTTAGCCGTTTGGCAGGCCGTGTGTTGGCTTCCATTCCCCGGGGCGGAAAAGACAAGGGGGAAGGCAGCATACTTGGCGGATTGGGCGATATTGTGATGGGGGATAACAGGTTTTAAGTATTAAGTGTCGTGTATCAAGTATCAAACACCCAACACCCTTCACCCAAAACCCATCACCCAATATTATCCTATGAAATACGGTAAGGTCCGCAACATCAAGAAAGAGTTACTTTCAGACAACTGGTATTCCTTGAACAAGGTCACTTTTGAGTACCAACGGGAAGACGGGAATTGGGAAACTCAGATCAGGGAGGTCTATGATCGGGGCAATGGGGCGGCCATTTTGTTGTACAACAAGGAAAAAGGGACCGTGGTGTTGACACGCCAATTTAGAATGCCCACCTACTTGAACGGCAATGGGGACGGTATGATGGTGGAAGTCTGTGCGGGAATTTTAGAAAAAGGAAATGCCGAAACAACCATAAAAATGGAAGTGGAGGAGGAAACCGGTTACAGGATCCACCATGTGGAAAAGGTTTTTGAATCCTATATGTCGCCAGGTTCCGTCACCGAAATTTTGCACTTTTTCATTGGGGCCTTTGAAGATGATATGAAGGTGGGCGAGGGTGGTGGCGTAGCTGGGGAAACAGAGAACATAGAAGTGCTGGAACTACCGTTTACAGAGGCTTTGGCTATGGTAAGATCGGGTGCAATACGAGATGCCAAGACCATTATGCTGTTGCAATGGGCAGCGATCAACAACGTGTTAAACGCTTAATAGGTATTATGGACAGCGTTCAGAATTCGATAGATCTGTAGCTTTATTTCCCGTGGTGATCGGGTAAAGTGGTTGTTCATAAAGCTGAAGAGCAACACCCTCCCTTTTTTTGTTCTTAGGTAGCCACTTAGGTTGTAATTGTTGCCCACCGAGCCCGATTTTGCATAAATAAAGTAGTTTTGATCCGGTTTTGGCTGTAAGACAGTTCCACTGGCATCCCAGGCCGGAAAAAGGGCGAATAATCTGCCTTGATCTATTTCTTTTTTCAATCGGTCCAAGACAAACACAAACGATTCTGGGGAGAACAGGTTGTAGCGGGAGAGGCCGGAACCATCAACCCAACGGGGTTGCTGTCGCATTTTGGACAAATGGTTTTCCAGCATATAGTTCCGTGCTTTGGTAAAGCTCAAGGTGTCGGAAAGGGTAGTGGAGGCAGTGAGCATCAACTGCTCTGCGGTAAAATTGTCACTGTCCCACAACATTTGCTTGTACAGGGAATCTGTGGGCATGCCAAATAAGGTTTTCTTTTCTTTTGGTGTCCGCCCAGAGGGTAAAACCGTTTTTCCGAGCGCATCGCCCAACAAACGAAGGGTTAGGCTGTCATGGGTCAAGAAGGGAATCTGCAGCGTGTCGTTCCCTTGCTTGGATACAAAGAATTCGTTCCTGTCCAACTTTCGTCTGGGGTGGTTTTCCCTTACCAGGACTTTGGATTTAAAATAGCTGGGGGCAATGTGCAATGAATCTCCTTGGACAACGACCTTGACCACGTTCCTGTAGAGGGGAAAAGCTGTCCGTTCCGGGGAAAAGTAGTATGGGTAATCTTCCCAGGCCCAACCCGGCATAAACTTGTCCCCTTCAAGATTGTGGGTGTTCACCACAATGTTCTTGAATCCCCTTAAAAAATGAAGGGCGGTGCTGTCCATAATGTTGGGGTTTAACAAGGAAGGATCGCCCGTTCCTTCTGCATAAAGGGTGTCATTTTCCAATGCATATTTTAATGCGGGCATTTTTTGGGGCAATAGTTTTGTGCCCGTGTACAGTGTAAAGATCTTGACATTGCTGGCCGGGGTAAAATATTTTGCCGAATTTAGGCTGTATAGGGTGTCCTTGGCTATGGGGTCTACCAATAAAAAACCGGTAAACTGTGGTTGGTAAAATGGAGAGGTAAACGTGGGGCCAATGGTTTTTTTAAGGGAGGAACAGCTGGCATAGAGCATCACTAAAACACAGCACAGCAAGGCTTTTTTTATAAACAATTGAAGGATAGCGGTTTGTGATTTTTCTTTTATCGATTTTAACATCAGTTTAAACGTCATTTAACGAAACCAACAAGGAAGATAGCGTTTTTATTATTAAATTAGTACCACAACCATTTTACTAAAAATATCAATTTGACATTATGGCAAGAGCTATGCTTGAGTACACCAAGACTGTTTTGCAAAAAGTTAGTTTTGATGCGAACTTGTTCGCGAAGGAAGTGAAAAAAGCGTTCTCAAGGTTACTACCCCCTGAGATTGAGGAATTGAAAATCTGGTTACAATATTATTTGATTGATAAGCCAGAGTTGCAAGCTACATTAATGCATCTAAAAGCATAAACAGGCCGACTTCGGGCGGCCTTAATTTTTTTTGTTCAGGGGGCTTATGATCTGCACGTCCTGAAAAGCGATGGCTCCCCTGACCACCCCTGAAATTACTTCTTTCAGCGCATCGATAATCTGCATCTTCAGTTCGGTCTTATGGTAGATCAAACTGATCTCCCGGGCTGGTGGCGGCGATGTAAAGTGCTTTAGGCACTGTTTTTTGTGTTCATCCAGGGTCAGGGTGTTCAAATAGGGCAAAAGGGTCATGCCCATACCTTCGTTGGAGAGGTTGACCAAGGTTTCAAAACTTCCACTCTCAATTTGAAAATTGTCTCCAGGATTGTTTTTAATCGATGTACAAAGATTAATGACCCCATCACGAAAGCAATGGCCATCCTGTAATAGCAGAATATCATCAATGGAGAGGTCTTTTGTAGACAATTCCCCCAAATTGGATAGGCGGTGGTTCTTGGGTACATAGCCCACAAAAGGCTCATAATAAAGTGGTCGTTCCTTAATAAACTCTATTTCTAAAGGCGTGGCCGCAATACCGGCATCTAAATGCCCATCTTGCAGATTTCGTATAAGGTCGTCCGTATGCTGTTCTTTGATGATGAGGTTGACCTTGGGATACCGATTTATAAAATTCTGGAGAAACATGGGCAACAAGGTGGGCGTTACCGTGGGGATGATCCCCAACACAAAGTCGCCCCCAACATAGCCTTTGTCCTGATCAACGATATCTTTTATTCTTTCCGCCTCAGCGACAATGTTTTTGGCCTGGGCCACTATTTTTTTGCCCACTTCGGTAATGGAAATGGGCTTTTTGCTACGATCAAAAATCAATACGTCCAATTCGTCTTCCAGTTTCTGTACCTGCATGGAAAGCGTAGGTTGGGTAACAAAACTTTTCTCTGCCGCAATGGTGAAATTTTGATGTTCGGCGACGGCTAGAACATACTGCAATTGGGTTATGGTCATCTTAAATTTATTACTGTATAAATGTACAAATCTATCACTACAAATTAGACCAACCCAAACGCTTATTGGCGAAGTTTGCCAAAGTAGGGAAGGTGTCCAAAAAAGATGTTTTGGGTATGAAACACTTTTCTGGGCCCCCTCCTGTCTTTTGATGGATGGTCTTTAAAAACGAATGTTGAACTCCAAGTCTTGGTCATGGACTTCAAATTTGGCCGCTTCAAAAGATGGCGGGCCAAACGACATATCGTTGCCGCTCATGCCGTAGCTCTCTTTAGGCATGCCATTGGCTTCAAAATCCATTCTTTTGTTGGCATTGGCATCGTGCAGGGCCATAATGGCATAGGTGCCTTGGGGAACATTTTCAAAGACCAGGGTAGCTTTTCCCTCTTTAATTTCACTTGATGCATTAAAGACTCCAGCACCTTTCATAAAGGTATCCGCAGTATGTACTGAGGCCAATATCATACCGTTATCAGAAGTGGCATTGTCTATAGTGATGGTAATGGTGATTCCCCCTTCTTGGGCAAAGGCAGACGATAGGCTAAAAATGAATGCTAAAGTGAGCAAAACTGTTCTCATAATTCTTGATTTTAGATGCTTAATACAGGACAAACCTCTAAAATCCCTATAGTCAAAGCCAATTAAAACCACCCAATTGTAGAATTTTGCGGATGGATTGAATTGTTTGCTGCTCTTTAGCGGTCAAAGTTTTAATTCAAGCTGGATATCGCAACGTTCGTAGGGGGTTTCAATACCTTTAACTTCTACAAAACCAAGTTTTTTATAAAGATTTATGGCCGGTTTTAGCTTGGTGTTGCTTTCAATGTAAACATAAGTTGCCCCAAATTCCTTGGCTTTATCAATAATGGTCAGGCCCAATTGATATCCAATACCCAATCCCTGTGCCTTGGGGGAAACCCCCATTTTGGCCAATTCGTAATCAAAGTGTTCATGCTGCATTTTGATCAAGGCGCAAACCCCCACGGGTTCGTTATGGAGCAAGGCCACGGCAATATAGCCGCCATTGTCCAAGATGTATTCCTTTGGATGGTCAAGTGCCTTATGGTCCATTTCTTCCATCACAAAATACCTTTCGATCCATTCCTGGTTCAACGATTTGAAGGCTTCCCGGTAGGAATCGTTGTAATCAACTATGTTAACTTGATTTTCCATTAAGAAGAAATTATTGCACTAACTGTTTTCTTTTGCTCACTATTTCTACCAACCAGTAGATAAATTGGCCAATACCGCCAATGAATATAAAGAGCAGCACCCAAACAATGATCATATTGTTGTCTTTAAGGTTGGGGTTTTGTACGGCATGGATGAGATAAAAGATAAGGCTAGCCAAAGCGATGAGGGCGGTCAAAAAAATCATCAAAAAGAAAAAGCCCATCCCGCCCCAAAACTCCATGGGTGGAGGCCCACCTTGTTCTAGTTCCGGAAGGTTGCTGAATATAGAAAACATAAAACCAAGGTATCCAATGATGATCAAAATAAAGGATGCCATTGGTGCTATGGCAAAAAAGCCCTGCCAAAATTTGTTGTGTAACATGGTTCAGAAGTTTTTAAGGTTATCTATATGTCTTGCAATTTCAGCAGATGTTACACCGCGCTCTTTGAGTTGTTTAACAATCTCTGCATGGTCCTCTGGCCTGGTTTGGCTCAACTTGTAGGCAGCCTGTACATCGTTGATTGTTATTTGGAACCCTATCACGCCCTTTACCTGACGGAGCGTTTTTGGGGATAGTTTTTCAAGTTGAATGGGGTTTTTGGACGCTGCTTCATATTTGTTGACCAACCGATGCATTGAAGCCATGGTTTCCGCTTCGGACAAGAGGGTCAATGTACCGTAAACATGTACGGCAATATAATTCCAAGTGGGCACTTCCTCTTCTTGGTACCATGAGGAGGAGACATAGGCATGCGGACCATTAAAAATACACAGCACCTCAACCTTGTCCTTAAAGCTTTTCCATGCCGGATTGGCTTTGGCCAAATGCCCCTCCAAGACATCTTTACCGGTATCATCCTGATGGAGTTCCAGAGGAATATGGGTGGCCCAGGGCTTGCCATTCACTTGGTTGACCAGAATACCAAAACTGTGCTGCTGGATAAAGGTCTTGACCTGATCTAGATTTTCGTTTTTATAGGAATGGGGTATGTACATGCTTTGAAGCTATTAATTTGATGTACTATGAGGTTATTACTTCAGTAAGAAGTCTTTCTTCAACAATTTTTCCATCTTTTTTGTACACATAATATGAGAAGTTCTCCTTATCCAAGGAAACGGAGTTGTGTACTTGTTCATTGATAAAGTGTATGGCAGAGCGGTCATCGCATGCGTATCCATCTGTCAAATGACCTTCTAAAATGTTTTTATGGTATAAAGGCCTTCTAGAAGTTTCAGAGTTGTAATGGGGGCAATGACTTTTGTCTATAAACGACATGCATTGTACAATACTCAATTCTTTTGGTTTTGAATCTGTTGTGCCACCATTTGTCCAACATAAGGAACCCGCGCTGCCACCACCCATGACCACACCGTTTTTATAGGCTTTTCTTAGAGCTTTATCAATGCCTTGCGCTTTCCAAATGGCAAGCATATTTAGGGTGTTTCCACCGCCCACGACTATGGCATCCATACGTCCGATTATTTCTTCGAAAGTTTCTTTTTGGTCGTAAGAGTTGATCCAAACCCTAAGTACATGCGGCTTTACATCCAATTGGTTGCAAACATCATAAAAGCGTCCAATATAGTCTTCATCATCACCGCTAGCGGTAGGGATAAAGCAAATGTTGGGATTGGCTTTGCCTGTAGATTTTGCCATATAACTCAAGAAGGGAACGGTATGGGCACCACTACCATAGATTAGTAATTGTCGTTGCATAAATGCTTTTTGAGAGAAAGGTAAATAGATTTTTTGCATTTCGGTCTATATAATCTACAGTTCGGTAATTCATCTTTAATGATAGGGCACCATTTTATGAATTTTGACCCATCAAACAAAAATCGAACAATCATGAAAACTGTTTTTCTTTCATTTCTAAGTCTTTTGGGCTTTCACATACTCAACGCACAACAGACCGTATCGGGTGTGGTCACCGATATAAAGAGCAACCCCATTGTTGGGGCCAACGTATATCTGGAAGGGACGTACGATGGATCTTCCACCGATGAAAACGGAAGGTTTGTTTTTGAGACCTATGAAGTGGGCAACCAGACCTTGGTCATTTCTGCCTTGGCCTATGACCCACATTATGAATCTGGTGACGTTTCTTATTTTAAAGATCTAAAGATAGAATTGGCCGAAGCCATCAACCAATTGACCGGGGTAACGCTTTCTGCTGGAACCTTTGAGGCGGGGGACAACTCCAAGGTGTCGGTGCTTAAGCCCTTGGATATTGTGACCACAGCCGGAGCCGTTGGAGATTTTGTAGGGGCGTTGCAGACCTTGCCGGGAACATCCACTGTGAGTGAAGATGGGCGGCTGTTTGTACGTGGGGGCGGTGCAGGGGAGACCCAGGTCTTTATAGATGGCATGCGGGTGTTCCAACCTTTTAACGCCACTGCCAATAACATTCCTACCCGCGGCCGTTTTTCTCCGTTTTTGTTCAAGGGGATCACCTTTAGCACGGGGGGGTATTCCGCAGAGTACGGGCAGGCACTCTCCAGTGTGCTGTTATTGAACACTACCGATATGCCCGATCAGGAAAAGACCGATATTTCTGCCATGTCCGTTGGGGCGGGGGTGGGGCATACCGAGATTTGGGAGAAGAGTTCGTTGAGTTTTAACACGGCCTATATTAACCTTTCACCCTATGAAAGCTTGCTTCCATCCAATCAGGGCATGCGGTGGAACAGTCCGTATGAGTCCATTTCCGGAGAGGCTATTTTCAGAAATCAGGGAGAGAAAAGTATGCTAAAACTGTATTCGGCATTCAACCACGCCCATTTTGATATTGCGCAAGAGGACATCAATTTTGAGGATTTTGTCCGGTTTAGGTTAAAGAACAACAACCTATACCTAAATGCCTCCTACAAATACTTTTATGATAACAATTGGACACTGTATACCGGAGCCAGTATTTCCAGGGATGCCAATGATATTGGGATTGAAGGGAATACTTTGGATGCCAAGGAAACAGCCTCCCACTTAAAAGTAAAGCTGAAGAAGCAATTCAATAGCCGATTCACATTGAATATGGGTTCGGAGTATTTTGCTTCGGATTATGACGAAACCTATCAAGAGCCCAATGGTTTTCAGTTTGAAAGCGGTTATACCGATAACCTCTGGGCCTCGTTTGTGGAAAGTGATATTTTTTTCAGCAATAAACTAGCGATGAAATTGGGGACACGGGTGGCGCATACCTCGGTCTTGAATCACTTTTCGGTGCAGCCACGGGTTTCCTTGGCCTACAAAACTGGGGAGAAGGGCCAATTTTCCTTGGCCTATGGCGATTTTTATCAGAATCCTTTGCCCCAAGTCCTAAAATACAACACCACGTTGGAACCGGAGAAAACCAGCCACTACATCTTTAATTACCAATACATGGACAATGGTAAAACCTTTAGGGCCGAGGCCTTTTACAAGGACTATGACCAATTGGTGAAGTACAATACGGAGCAACCCGAATTTTTATCCAGCTATAACAATTTGGGTGGTGGACATGCTGCTGGGGTGGATGTCTTTTGGCGGGACAACAAAAGCATCAACAATTTGGATTATTGGGTGTCCTACAGCTATTTGGATACCGAGAGGGACTACCAAAACTTTGAACAAGCCGCAACGCCCAACTTTGCCCCCAGGCACAACCTTTCCTTGGTGACCAAATATTGGGTGGATGCATGGCGTTCGCAAGTGGGGTTGTCCTATTCCTTTGCTTCGGGCAGGACGTATAACAATCCAAATACCCAAGCCTTTATGGCCGAAAAAACAAAATCGTTCAACAGCCTTAGCCTTAATTGGGCCTATTTGATCGACCAACAGAAAATATTGTTTTTTTCCATCAGCAATTTGGCGGGATTCAGAAACATCAACAATTACCAATACGCAAATACCCCAAATCTAGATGGCATTTTTGACCGTAGGGCCATTAGACCATCTGCCGACCAATTCTTTTTTGTGGGTTTCTTTTGGACCATCAGCACCGACAAGAAGAGCAATCAACTGGATAATTTGTAGTAAGGATGGGAGCTATGGATAGTGATAAGCTCAAATCTTACAATCCATCCCCTAAAAACCACAGTTGGGTCAATAAAACTGGAAAACAAGCAACACAAGCCTCAAATTTGAACACGTATTAATCAAAAAAAGACCTTGAACAGGATTCAGGGCAAACGAACAGTCATGAAAAACACCATTTTAGCCGTAGTTATGTTGGCAACCTCTTTATTGAGTGCCCAAGATCAGTACACCAAGGGCATGGAAAAAGCCTTTCAACTTTGGGGAGAGCAAAAAACCACCGAAGCCATTAACCTTTTTGAGCGCATCGCCATGGCCGAAGAGGACAATTGGCTGCCTTATTACTATGCCGCGCAGCTAAGCACCATCATTTCCTTTGGGGAAAAGGATGAAGCCAAATTGACCCATCAATTGGAAAAGGCCAAGGAGTTTTTGGATATAGCCAAGAACATTGCTCCTGACAATGCCGAACTCTTGGTGCAGGAAGCGATGATTAACACCGCTTGGGTGGCCTTTGATGGGGCTACCTATGGCCCCACGCTTTCGGGAAAGAATGTGCAACTCTACCAAAAAGCGGCCCAATTGGCACCCAATAATCCTCGGGTCATTTTATCAAAGGCGGAGTGGGACATGGGGGCTGCCCGGTATTTTGGCAAGGACACTGCCCCATACTGTAAAGACGTTGAGAGGGCATTGCAACTATTCGCTACCTTTGAAAATGATACACCCTTTTATCCAACATGGGGCGAGGATCGCGCCCGGGAAGTATTGGATCAGTGTAAATCGTAAATTAATATGAAGAGGTTTGTAAAGGTTCTTGGCGTATCCTTGATCGTAACGGTATTTGTAGCGGCCCTGAACCTTTTTATTTTTGAGTGTTGTGATTATTCTTTGAGTAACATTAGGAAACAGCTTTTCATTTCCTTTGTTTTTTCTTTTGCCCTTACCGCAGCCAATTCCTATTTCTATGACGGTATAAACCTTAGATACGATTGGGAAAAGGAACCCAATAAACGACTTTGGTTGGGGGCTTTGGGCTCCTTTGTCATAACCATGACGGTATACGGTTTTTTGCGTTATTTGCTCTTAGGGTATTATACAGGCAATTTTTCCATAACATCATTTTGGGCCAACGAGACCATTAATAATTACATCGTGGCTCTGGTGATCACGGTCATTGTAATACTGGCCATACATGCTTTTCATTTTTACAGGGCACTCCAAAAACGGGAGGTAAAGCAACAAAAGATCATAGCGGGTACGGCCTCTGCCCGTTTTGATGCCCTAAAGAACCAATTGGATCCCCATTTCCTTTTCAACAGTTTGAATGTATTGACCAGCTTGATCGAGGAAGACCCCAATGCCGCACAAAAATTCACCACTTCCTTGTCCAAGGTCTATAGGTATGTCTTGGAGCAAAAGAACAAAGATCTGGTCACCGTTGATGAGGAATTGAATTTTGCCCGTACCTATGTACGCTTGCTGAAGATGCGTTTTGAAGACAGCCTGATCTTTGATATACCGGAAACATGCTCCAATCCAGAGGCCAAGATAGTTCCGCTTTCTTTGCAGTTATTGTTGGAGAATGCAGTAAAACATAATGTGGTCACTGCCTCCAGACCCCTGCAATTAAAGGTTAGCGAGGAAAACGGCATGTTGGTGGTGAGCAACAACATACAGGAAAAACAGGTGGTGAGAAAGAGTAGTGGGGTGGGGCTGCAGAACATTCAACAGCGGTATTCCATCTTAACGGACAGGGCCGTGGAAATAGCAAGGCGAAACAACAAATTCACCGTAAAGTTGCCGATGCTGTCGCAGCAAATTTCCGTAATGGAGACCCAGGAAGACCATATTGAGGAAAAACGATACCTAAAAGCCAAAGAACGGGTAGAGGCCATCAAGGGTTTTTACGGTAATGTGATGGCCTATTGCATTGTGATCCCTTTTTTATGGTGGCTCAACTTTAGGACGACCAGTTTTCTATGGGCCTTCTTCCCAACCTTTGGGTGGGGTTTTGGCCTACTGATGCACGGTATGGAAGCTTTTGGCTCCAATCCGTTATGGGGGAAACGCTGGGAGGAAAATAAAATCCGGGAATTGATGGAAAAGGATGATTTTTAGGTTTGATGGTTGATGGTGCTCAACTAAGGTATTACCGTTTTAAGACTCCCAAATAGTTAGCCCAAGGACCAACTTCCTGGGCATATTGTTTCGCCATTACCCTGGATATTTGGGTAATATGCCCCAAATCGTGTACGGTCCATGTGGCCAAGAGTTGTTCCAAGGTGACCTTGCCAAAATCTGGATCCCTTCCCGTTTTAAATCCTCTTCAGTAATGTCCAAGAAGGTTAATTCATCAAGATTCTTTTTTCTCAAGACTTTAAATTCCTGAAGCAGAATATCGATGGATTTGTTTTGATCTTCATTAAATTGTGCAAATCTGTCAAACGGGTCAAACACCTTGTTTTCAGAATCACTGAGCATGGTTTTTACCCGGGGAATCCAATCCGTTTTTTCCCCATGGATCATATGCCCAACTACATCATAAGGACTCCAGGTGTTGTCCCCTTCGTTGTGCATGATCCACTCTTCTGAAAGTCCGGAAAGGTATGAGGCAATCACAAAAGGGGTCCTCTCCAAGAGTTCAATCGATTTTTTGAGGTCAAATTCCATGGTTGTGCAGTTATGTATGTCCTACGGTGGTGAGATAAAAAATGTGGCGGCCCAAAAATTACTTTAAGACCGCCACTAATTTGTGTGCGCTATGGTCATTTGGAACAACCGTAGGATTTCCTATGGTCATTATGCATCAGACCCAAGTATTCCCAAGAAGGGATACAATCAAGGGTTGTAGGGAAAGGAGGAATGGTGTAGGTCAATTTTCAGTTCCCCATCCACCAATTTATATCCAAAGGTGTATTCTACCTTGGCCTCATTGCCATCCAAATCGGTAAAAAAGTAATTGCCCATGGCTAGGGCACGATTCTCTTCCAGGAATATATCGGTGTTTTCAAACCGTACCTTTGTCCAAGGGTTTATGGCAAATCCTTTATCCTCTTCACATGCACGATCATCCCCCGCTATAAAATAGGAAAGGGCCATTGGTTTGGTGGGCCTAAATTGTTCTGTGGCACATTTGGTGGGCTTAAACAGCACGGGACCTTTCTCAAAAGCATAGCGAGCATCCAGAAATTCACTTGCAAATGACTCACATTCCGGTCTATTGTCCTTTAGTGAGCCAATCTGTACCACTCCTGCTCCCCATTTGTCTTGGGCTTTTATTACATCTTCTTTAGTTACCATTTGTTTCAGTTTTTTTTAATGATTTTTCGAATGACTTTCATGTCGTCTTAAAAATAGTGATTTCTTCTCAAATGCAACTGAGTTGCGATATTATAAAAGAGGTGGTCGGACCTTGGTCAACAGACATTCTCGTAAGGTGTTGTTTCTCCAGTATTAAGGGGCAGGACTAGGGGTTTGGTTGGTCAAGGAGGGAATGTCCATAATCTGTTTGTGGGGATGTGGTTCCAAGGATTTGAGAACCAGAGATGAACTTTCCGGAAGTCCTTTGACATACGATTCATTCACCGATTGCCAAATTACGGACAATCCATCCCAAAAAAACCACAATTCGGTCATATGCTTTTCTAAATGCACAGGTGTTTTTGGACATTTGGTATGTAATTAATCAACAACTAAAAAACAATCACCGTATGGAAAATTTAACAGAACAACGATACCAAAGGGCCAAAGAAAAAGTAGCCAACATTAGGGGCTTTTATGGTAACTTAATGGCGTATATTATTGTTATTCCTTTTCTGGCCTATCTTAACTACCGGACCACAGATTTTCTTTGGGTCATATTTCCGGCATTTGGTTGGGGCCTTGGGCTTGTGGTCAATGGATTACATGCCTTTGGGATAAACCCTCTTTTTGGAAAGGATTGGGAGGAACGTAAGATAAAAGAATATATGAACGATGGTTCATTCTAAAAATAAGTGATCATGCAACTACAGGACAACGAGAACAAATACCAGCGGGCCAAGGAACGGGTGGAAGAACTTAAAAAGTTCTACGGCAACCTTACCTCATATGCCATTGTCATAACCGGCTTGGCCATCTTAAACTATTGGACAAACGAATGGAGGTATATGTGGTTCCTATGGGCGGCCTTTGGTTGGGGTGTTGGGCTCTTCTTCCATGCCATGCATACCTTTCGTTGGATGCCGTTTTTGGGCAAGGACTGGGAAGAGCGTAAGATAAAGGAGCTTATGGATAAAGAAAAAAAACAATCAAAATGGAACTGATTATGGAAAACTTCAACAAGGAAAAGTACAACAGGGCAAAGAAAAGAGTGGACGACCTCAAAGGATTTTACATTCACTTTACGGTCTATATTGCCGTCAATGTTTTTATCTTGATCAATATAGGGCTTAGAACGGACAATATTTGGCAGTGGGGCCATTTTGCCACCCCTTTCTTCTGGGGCATTGGGGTCTTCTTTCACTGGTGGCACACCTTTGGTAAAAACCCTTTTTTTGGTAAGGGGTGGGAAGAACGCCAAATCCAAAAGTATATGGATCAAGAAAATGAGGATGCCAGAAAGTTTCGCCGTTAATTGGATGGATTATGGAAACCGGAAACACTAAATACGAACGGGCCGCCAAACGGGTAAAGGAACTAAAGGGCTTTTACAACCATATAAAGATCTTTGTGTTCATCAACGGGTTTTTCTACCTGCTGCGAAGTGGGGTGTTGGATTCGCTCTTGTTTAAGGATATACACATGGAGGCCTATTATTTTGATTGGGTTCACGTGAACGTACTGATATGGCTTTTAATACTTGTCGTACATGGGCTGTTTACCTACAGGAATAGATTGCCCTTTCTGAAAAACTGGGAAGAACGGCAGATTAAAAAGTATATGGAGGAAGAGGAAGGGGGATCCAAAAAAATTAGGTAAGTTTCAACGGTTTAGAAAATCATATTAGAATTTATGAAGGTCATTATTATAGAAGATGAGAAACCGGCCGCAAGGCGTCTGCAACGTTTGCTGTCCGAATTGGATGTTGAAGTCTCTACAATGTTACATTCGGTAGAGGAATCGTTGGCCTGGTTTCAGGAGAATGAACATCCCGATCTTATTTTTTTGGATATTCAACTTTCCGATGGATTATCTTTTGAGATTTTTGATGTCATCGAAATAAAGAGTGCCATCATTTTTACCACAGCATATGACGAATATGCCCTACAGGCCTTTAAGCTGAACAGTATTGATTATCTGTTAAAGCCCATTGATGACGAAGAGTTGGAAAAGGCAGTGAAAAAGTATCGTGAATTCCAACCTGGACAGGAGAAGATCTCGGTAGATTTTGAGGACATCAAAAAGCTATTGGCCAGCCCTTTTGAACGGGAATATAAAATCCGCTTCACGGCCAAGGTGGGGCAGCACATAAAGATCATCAATGCCGATGAGGTGGAATGTTTTTACAGTCAGGACAAGGGTACGTATGCGGCAACATCTGATGGTAGAAATTATCTGCTGGACACCACCCTGGAAAATTTGGAAACCGAACTTTCCCCCAAAACCTTTTTTAGGGTAAGCCGAAAGTTTTATGTGAACATCAACCATATCAAAGACATCATCTCGTATACCAATTCTAGGCTTCAATTAAAAATGAATACTTTTAAGGAGCAGGAGGTCATAGTGAGTAGAGAGCGTGTCAAGGACTTCAAGCTATGGTTGGAGTAAAGGTATTCAAAAAACTGAAATGCAGATAGATAAAATATCGTATAGATTTTTCTTATAGTAGTTATTCGTCCAAACTTTCAGGCTTTTTCTCAATACGGTTGTCATCAAAAGCCGAAGGTAGAAGTTTGGGCATCAGACTTAGGGCAATGGGTAAAAGTACCGATCCGCCGGGTAGCATAAAAATGGCCAAGGAAGGGATGGATTTAAAAATATCCAGTAACTGGGCCTGTACTTTTTTCCGTTCTTCAGGGGTCAGTTCCCGGAGTGTGGATTTAGAAATAAGGGCGACCAATTCCTTGCTTTCTGAAAGTTCTTTTTTAAGGCGTTTCCCATTTCTCAGGATAAGTTTACTGACATTCTTGGACATGCCATCGTAATATTTTTGGGCCAGGTTTTGGTCTTTGAGATAGGGAATGTATTCCAGGTTTTTTTCAAAGAAAATGCGGACGTTTTCCAACGATCTTTCCACCTTGTCTTTGGGGATGCCCAAATCGATTCCGATACCAAAAATGAACTCAGATTCGGTATAGTCCAAACTCTTGTCTTCCCATACCGTTAGGCAAGCTACATCCAGTAGGTATTTTCGTTCGGCATCGTTGAAATTGGACTTCAATAGGTCTAGGTAAGAACCGTCAAAATCAGCTTGTTTTAGGTTCACATAGGTTAGGGAAGATGCCAAAAGCTGGATCAATTTGGCATCGTTTCTATTGGTTTCTTTTGAATTTAGGGCATGGTAGGCAATGTTGATGGTCACATATTCCAACAGGCGGGCATGTTCGATCAGGGGTTCCACCCCTTTTAAATAGGCTTGAAAAATAAGAATGTCAACAAAGAGGAGTGAGTTGGTCAAACTGTTGCCAAAAGCCTTGCTAAAGACACTTCCGTTGAGATAGATTCGGGATTCGAGCAGTTTTTCCAATTGCGATTCGGTCTTCTTGCCCGATAGAATTTTGCTCAAAAAACTGATTTTGCCCACTTCCAATTTTTGGTAATAGGTAAAGACCCTATGCTCGGTAAGCAAAAACTTAGGGCTGTTCAAGTGTATGCCATAGACAAAACCGCTTTTTATCAAATAGGAGTAGAGCTCTTCAAAATTTCGGTAAGGGAGGGGAATATCGTGTAAAAGATGTCCAAATTTCTTAATCCAACCAGAGGCAGAGGGGTTCATGGCGTTTTTGATTGAATTGCTAAAGTAGAACAATTTGCCATGTGGGGGTAAAGCCCAAATCACCTTTTTGTAAAAAAGACGTTACAGATCAATAAAGTTATCGAGCTGTAGCGTCCAATCATAACTTTTATATTTTAGGGAAATATTCTTGGTGGTCGGGATCAGCATATGTTCCCTTAAAATGTTCTTGGTGCCGTTTCCTCCACCAAAATCTCCCCTGAACCAACTGAACAAGGCCGTTACCTGTACTTCTTTTTTGTTGGGGTTGTATTCTGTGGTCTTTTCCAAGAACAAACGGGTTCCTTTTGCAAGCTGTTCCTCTAATCGTTCAGGGGTGTAAACCGCAACAGGGGGGCAGTCTTGGGCACCACAGTTTAAGGCAAAGTGTATTCTGTAATCAACGTTGTTGACCCTTAGCCTACGTTCAAAATCGCTTACAAACCATTTGCGAACATAGCCCAGACCTTTGTCCCATTTGGATTTTCGTAAGATTCCATGCTCTAGGGTCGAAAAGGAAACCTCCACTCCAGCAATACGTAGTTGGTGCTTGCTGAAAAAGGAACTTCGGTTTTTGTAGGCTTCAGGATTCTCTTTGAGGACAACTTGTATGTAGGCGTTGTATAGGTTCACCCAGAAAGCGATTCTTTTGGTGTCACTGGTCAGGGCTTTTTCAAATTCATCCAATGTCAGGTTTGCCAATTGTTCCTCGTAAAATTGGGTGTCGCCACCGTTTCTGGCCTCTCGTATAAAATCTTCAGAAAGGCTGTTAAGGTCAATAGGCTGTGCGTTGCTGTAGATGGTAAGGATAAAGACAGCCAATAGGGGGATAATCTTCATAAAGGACATGATTTTTGTCTTGGTCTGCTATGGCTCCTTTTGCTTTCAGGGAAGATGATTAAAACTTTGCCAAAATTTTTGCGGTGGTCACTACCGTGGCAAACTCCCCGTGAAGACTGGCCAAGGCCGTTTGGTGCATGACTTCTGCGGGGAATAGGTCACCGTTTGGGGCTATTCTGTCAAACGTGGCCGTGGCATCCGAGGCAAGGTAGACCTTGAACCTCATGTTCCCGGCCATGCGAACCGTAGTCGATATGCAGTGGTCTGTGGTCAACCCGACTACGACCAGATTGGAAACGTGAAGGGCCGTCAATCGTTCTTTTAAGTCGGTGCCGATAAAGGCACTGTTCACATTTTTGGTAATCAAGGGCTCACTGTCCAAAGGAGCTACTTCATCTTTTATCCCAAACCCCGGTTTTGATGCATGGAGTGGGGATTTTGGGTTTTGGGAACTATGCCTGACATGAAAAATGGGAAGGTGCTCTTGGCGGAATTTTTTTAACAGCTTTGCGGCGTGATCTTCTGCCTCGGGATTGTTTCGGTTTCCACCATAAAAACCCCACTCATCCAAGCCCTTTTGGATATCGATTAAAAGTAGTGCTGTGGTATGGTCCATGGTTGTAACAAAAAAAGCTGCCCAAGGCAGCTTTGTATAGGGAAGTTGACCGATTATTTTTCTTCAAACAAGAGCGAAACGTTTACAGCAACGTCTTCCCAAGTTTTGCTAACGCCATCAGACCCAGTGTGCAGTATTTCACAGGCCTTGTTCAATGAGGCCAAAGCATCCAAGGCATCCCAATTCTTTAGGTCGATGGTTCCGGTAAAATCCGCTTTGTTTCCGTCAAAGGTGTAGGTCAAGGGTAAATCCTTGGTCATTCCGTTCATGGTAAGCTTGGCGGTACAGTTATGGTCATCCTGTACCGAGATTTTTCCTTTTAGGAATTCGGTGTCTGCCATGACCTCGAAGAAAAACTTCAATATTTTTGGATCCCTTACATTGGTGGCATCGTTGGTGAACAAGCTGCTTACCGGAATGGAGAACTCAAGGCCATCGATAACTTCTTTTGGACCGGAAGCAGGGTCGTAGTCAAGGTTGGCCTTTAGGAAATCGCCGCCAACGCCTAACCTATCGGTAGTTTTATAGGCAGTAAAATGGACCTTGGTGGAATCTTCAACAATACTGAATACTGCGGCATTCTCTGTAGTCTCAACATCTTGCCCTTCCTTGGTCTCCTTTTTGGTCTGTTTGCAACTAAAAGAGGTGATCAGGACGAGGACAATTACGATACTGTTTATTTTTTTCATTTTTGATTTTTTTGATTTGCGCTAAAGGTAACCAATAAATAAAGGGATGTCAATAAAAATGGTTTGTGGTTCATGGCTGTACAGAAGGCAAGTCCAACAGCCATAAATTTGTAGGGCTAGTATCCAAAGTCATTTCCCTCAATTTCCACACAAGTTTTTTTTCAATAAAATATACATGCGAAAGACGTAAATTTTTGCGAAGCGTCTTTGTTATTTCATATGACAGTCTTTAGGTCTAAAAATCAACCCTTTGGGTTTGAAGTTCATGGTGGTTTAATTGATGGTGAATGTTTCGGGTTCTTTGAACGGGGATAGGTCCAATGCTTCAATCGTTGTTCGGTAAGGGTTCCATTTTTCGTCGAAGAACGCATTGGTCTTGTCCAAGGCCTTTTTCAATTCATCTTTGGCAAATTGGACCAAACGTGTTTCGGTTTCGGTGATTCCGCTTTGTCTGGTGGCAACGTAGTAACTGGCGGTGCCAATTCTTTGCATTACCGTAATTTCCGGGTTTCTGGTAATGCCTTGGCGCTTGTCTTCCTTGCCCAAGTATAGGGCAATTACAGAATCAATCGCCTTGACGATTTCCTTTGAGGCCTTGATTTGGTCTTTGTACTTGTCCTTGTCCAGGTCCTTCATTTCCTTTTGGAACGTATTGGCCAGAGCTTTGTTCTGGACCAATTGTTTTACGGCGTCTGCCGCTGTTTGGGTATAGCCTTCCAATTTTTTCCCCAATTCGTAGACTTCGTTGATGGATGTTGGCGAAACATTCAGTCTGGGATCGGTCTTTACGGTCACGGTTGTTGAATCGGTACGCTCACCAAAAGTCACTTTCACCGTGTATTTGCCCGGCTTTACTGTAACGCCCCCCGGCTCCCTTTTTGGCTCACGGATTTTTCTGGCTGGCCTATCGGGTCCTTTTTCATCCAGTCCCCAATATATTCTGTGGAAGCCTTTCTTTTCCGGGGTTTGGTATTTTAACGTGCGGATCAATCGCTTACCATCATAAAAATCAAATTGAATGGAATCTTTCTTTTGCACCCCGTTCAGCTCATTTTTATCATCTTCCGCTTCCTTATCTTTCTTTTTATCATCCTTGGTTGTTTTTTTTAGGTCTTTCTTGCCTTCTTTTAGGTAATAGGTGATCATGGCACCACTCTTTCTGTTTTCACCATTGAAGAGGGCATCACCACCAAAACGACTTCCTGTGGCTTGTTGATAGGCGGCCAAATAGGCGTCTGGACCTTCAAAGAGTTTTATTTCCTTTTCTAGGAGGGTCATGTCATGGGCCAAAGCGCGAAGCGGCCTAATATCATCCAACACCCAAGCAGCGCGGCCAAAGGTCCCGATGACCAGATCTTGCTCACGGGGGTGTATGGCCAGGTCCTTGGTGGAAACGGTTGGGAAGCCTTCCGTCCATTTTTGCCAGGAGTCCCCGGCATTGAAGGAGATGTAGAGGCCGTCGTCGGTACCCAAGAACATTAAATTGGGGTTTTTGGAATCTTCAATGATGGAAAGGGCATAACTTTCAACATCGTTCTTGCCAACAATCCTTGACCAGGTTTTGCCATAATCCTTGGTGCGGTACACATATGGCGTATAATTGAACCTGCGGTAATCATTGGCCACCAATAGGGCTTCACCCTTATTGTTTTGCGAAGCTTTTATTTGGGGGATCCAACAGCCATTGGGCAGGCCCTTGATGTTTGCCGTGACGTCTGTCCAACGCTGCCCTGCATTTTGGGTAAAGTGTACCCGGCCATCGTCCGTGCCTACCCAGAGCATATCTTTTTCTACGGGAGAGGGTTCAATAACCAAAATGGTACAGTGGTTCTCGGCACCGGTGGCATCCATGGTTAAGCCCCCACTTTCGCTCTGTTTTTGTTTTTCTGGGTCATTGGTGGTCAAATCGGCCGAGATGTACTCCCATGTGAGTCCCTTGTTGGTGGATTTATGAACGAACTGGCTTCCAAAATATACCGTGGCATTATCAAAGGGGTCTTGGGCTATGGCCGCGTTCCAGTTAAAACGTAGCTTGGTCTTGGAATCTGGTGGGGTAGGCCTGACTGTGTAGTTGTTTCCTGTTTTCCAATCGTAGCGGGAAACAAAGCCTTGTTGGCTTTGGGCATAGCCATACCTGCTGTCATCCAAATCGGGAATCACATCAAAGCCATCGCCAAATCCGATTTCTTGCCAATAACTGTTGCGTATTCCTTGGGCCTTCCATACATAGGCAGGACCACGCCATGAGCCATTGTCCTGCATGCCGCCATATACATTATAGGGGTATTCATTGTCCACGCTAATATGATAGAACTGTGCCACAGGCAGGTTGCCTATGAACCGCCAGGTTTTGCCACCATCCTTGGTGATGTTCATTCCGCCATCGTTGCCATCGATCATGAATTGTCCATTTTCCGGATGGATCCACCAAGCGTGGTGGTCGGGGTGTACCCCATTGTCCGCCCCATAGGCGGGCATTAACTGCGAAAAGTTTTTGCCGCCATCCTCGGAAGCGTTCACATAGGTGAAAATGGAGAAGATCCTGTTCTCATTTTCTGGATCTACGTAGATTTCGGAATAATAAAAAGGCCTGTTCCCAATATCTTGCTTGTCATTGACCTTTTTCCATGTAAAGCCCCCATCCAAAGACTTATAGAGGGCATTTTTTTTGGCCTCTACCAGGGCATAGACAATATTGGGTTTGTTCTTGGCTATGGCGATGCCCATCCTGCCCAGTTCACCCTTTGGCAAGCCATCCTCTTCGGAAATTTTCTTCCAGTTATCCCCACCATCATGGGTAATGTAGAGGCCACTGCCCTTACCCCCCGATTTAAAGAACCATGGGTCACGTTTATGTTCCCATAGGGCGGCAATCAATTTGTTGGGATTTGTTGGATCCATCACTAGGTCTGCAACCCCTGTCCTATTGTTGGCAAAAAGGATTTTTGCCCATGTCTTGCCCCCATCCTCGGTTTTGTATACCCCACGTTCTGCATGTTCGCCCCATGGGGAGCCAATGGCCCCAACATAAACTATATTGGGATTGGTTGGGTCAATGACCACACGGTGTATGTGACGGGTTTTTTCCAAGCCCATGCATTTCCAGCTTTTTCCGCCGTCCAATGATCTGTATACGCCATACCCGCCATTTAAACTATTTCTTGGATTGCCTTCGCCGGTCCCCACCCAAATAACGGACGGATTTGATTGTTGAATGGCCACAGCGCCAATGGAAGCTGTTTTTTCCTTTTCAAAAATTGGCTTCCATTTGATGCCTCCGGATGTGGACTTCCACAAGCCTCCAGAGGCGGTGCCCACATACATGACATCAGGATTTGTTAGTTGAACATCAATGGCGGTAACACGGCCACTCATTCCTGCAGGGCCAATGGCTCTGGGCTTTATACCCTTGGCCAAATCCATGGAAAATTCTTGGGAAAACAAAGGAAATGATGCCAAAAGCATCAAAAAAGGCATTATTTTTTTCATTATGGGAAAGTTAATTGGTGGCCTAAAGATAAAGAAAAGGGGAGCGGGTTTTCTTAAAGGCTTGTTAAGGGGAACCTTCCCCAAAAGGGGCTTTCTTTTCCTTGCCATTCCCTTTCTTTCCAAAAAGAATTCATCAAGATAGGTGTTTTTAGATGGTGAAGAATCAATCTCCCTAAGGATGTCTGGAATGGTCATTTTTGGCGTAGCGTAGGATAAAAATCCCTTTGGCGAAAGGGGGTGGGAAGCTTCCAAAATTCCATATTGGCCATGTAACCACGTAACACTGTGGTTATTGCTTGTGAATAAGAATTGTTAAAAAAATTAGTGGGTATTTTCTTAATTTTACAAACAGTCAACCTTTATAAACTAACCGATGGATATGCCGATGGAAGATGTTGGGGGAGAACATTTGGCAGATAGCTATACCAGACTTCAGCAGCAATATAAAACCCTGTGTAACGAGAACGATAAACTCAAAAAAATCCTTATTGGCAATGGTATTGGAATTTTGATCCAAGACTTGGAGTTAAGGTATACGGGAATCTTTGGGGAAGATGTGTTGAAAAAATGCAGTATCCAAGATATTCTCACAAAGAGTGACAATGAAGTTGAGTTGGTGGACGAGCATGACCAATGGGTGCGCACAAAAAAGTACGTACTGCAGCATGGTAAAACTGTTCGAAAGGTTTTCAGGAGATCAAGCTGCAGTAAAGAGATTTGTTTTCTGGTGGTGGTCATTGAGCCCGATTACGATGATAAGGGGGAACTCGTCGGGCTTGTGAACACCATTATGGATGTTACGGAAAGTTCACTGGTCAGGCGTTCCTTGGAAGAAAGTGAAAACCGTTACCGGTTGTTGTTCAACAACTTTCATGCTGCGGTCACTTTTTGGAACAAAGACTATCGCTTGGTGTTGATAAATGATTACGGCTCTAAGGTCATGGACGTTGAACTGGCTGAAGTGGAGGGCAAACACGTATCCGAGCTTTTCCCTAAAAATGGGGAAAAGTTGATCCAACAACTTAAGGATATAGAAAAAAATGGAGAATCGGCCTCATACATGGATGAGTTTTCCGCTTCCGAAGGGAACATATGGTTTAGGTATATGATTGAGCCGGTATACGGCAATGGGGGAAGACTTATGGGGTTTCAGGCCGTGGCCATAGATGCTACCGAACAAAAAATGGCAGAGCAGGCATTGATTGAGGAAAAAGAATTGGCCGAAGAGCGGGAGGCCAGGTATAAGCTTTTGTTCAACAGCACGCAAACAGTAATCACATTTTGGGATGTAGACCATAAGTTTATTTTGGGCAACCACCATAGTCTAAAACTTTTGGATGTCCGTCTGGAGGATGTTAGAGGAATGAACGTAACGGAACTATTTCCTGGAGAAAAAGGGGAAAAATTGGCCGAGCGTTTTGAACTTGTCAAAGAAAAAAAGGAGGCCGAGCTTTATGTAGACCAGTTTCATAAGCCAACAGGGGAGGTGTGGTATCAATCCATTGTGCAACCCGTATATCTAAAAGGTTCAGAGCTTGTTGGATACCAGATTATGGCGATGGATATTACCGATAAAAAGAAGGCGGAGCAAGAGTTGCTCAAGCAAAAGGAAATGGCAGAAGAGAGCGATCGTTTAAAGACCATGTTCTTACAGAACATAGCCCATGATATTGGCACGCCCCTTCATGCCATCAATATGTTTTCAGGTTTTTTGGAGAACTTTGACCTTTCCAGAGAGCGACAATCCTATTTTATTGATATCATCAAAGAAAACACAAAGCAACTTTCCCATGTTGTCTCCAATTTTCTTATGGCATCCCCAGAAAGTGGACAAGACTTGGATATAGCGGTAGAAGCCATATGTTTAAATGAAAAACTGGAACATTTAAAGACAATATTCAAGGAAAAGGCAGATGCCAAGGGAATAGGGTTGGTCTTTCATGGAAGTCTTGATGATGAATGTTCAAAAATATATGTAGATTCCAATGTACTCCATCAAATTCTTACCAATCTATTGTCCAACGCCATCAAATTTACAGCTATAGGGACGGTTGAGTACGGGTACAACATAAAGGGAGATACCATTGTCTTTTTTGTGAAAGACACAGGCATGGGTATTAAAAAAGAATACCAAGCCCGTATTTTTGAGCGGTTTTACCAAGGGGATATTGAGATTGGCAAAAATTATGGCGGTACGGGCTTGGGCTTGTCCATAGTACAGTCATTGGTCAGTTTGCTCCAAGGGGAGATCCATCTGGAATCTGAGTACGGCAAGGGAACAACATTCTATGTGCACTTGCCCTATGAACCCTATCAAGACAAAGGGCAGGTGGTAAGTTTGGGGGATACTACAGAGGAAGTTAAGACAATACTTGTTGTGGATGATGCCTACTATAACTATGTGATTATTGAAGAATTGTTGCAACAGGCCCATGTTAATCTTCTCTATGTCGAGGGAGGGAGGGAAGCTCTTGAGGTGTTCAACAACGGCCAGGAAGTGGATTTGGTCTTGATGGATATAAAAATGCCGGGCATGGACGGTTATGAGGTTGCCTCCATTCTCAAAGAAAAGTTTCCGTATTTACCCATTATAGCCCAATCGGCCTATACACATAAAGAGGAGGACTGTTTTGATGCCTACCTTAAAAAGCCATTTGAGGAGGAAGAATTTAGCCGGACCTTATCGTTGTTCCTCGAGGAATGATAACCTCTTAAAAAGATTACCGATGCCAATGGCTACTGATGGAAAACCGATAGGGGTTGGTCAGTTCCTTTTTTTTGATTTCTCCCTTTTTTTGTACACCTTTAGCCTTTTGCTCATGGAACATAACCACTACACGTTTTGAAGGACACCAAGTTTAATTGGTATTACCTATTGTTGTTGATCCTATCCGGAGAAGCCATCTTTATTTTACCTTTTGTGTTGCCAAGGGTGTTCAGGCCCACCGTTTTAGAGGTTTTTGAACTGACCAACCTCCAATTGGGGCTTTGTTTTTCGGTATATGGTGTAGTAGCTATGGTTTCCTATGTTTTTGGGGGACCATTGGCCGATAGATACCCGCCTAGAAAATTGATAGCCATAGCCCTGTGGATGACAGCCGCCGGAGGATTCCTCTACGCCCAATACCCAGTTTTTTGGGTGTTGCAGATTTTGTATGGTTACTGGGGATTTACCACCATTTTCCTCTTTTGGGCCCCTATGATCAAGGCCACCCGAATTTGGGGTGGAGATCATTCCCAAGGCAAGGCTTTTGGGTTTTTGGATGGGGGGCGTGGTCTAACGGGGGCATTGTTTGGCCTTCTTGGGGTTTTTATTTTCTCTTTTTTTTTAAGGGAAGAGGCCGATGTGGCCTCATTTGAAGATAGAAAAATTGCCTTTACTTACATCATTCATACAGCTTCGGCCATTATCATTGTCGTGGGGATTCTCGTTTGGCTATTTATGCGGACCGGGGAAAACGAACACAATGTTGTGCTAGGTCAAATAAGTTGGCCAGAAATCAGGGAAGTTCTAAAGCTACCATCCGTTTGGTTGCTTATGGTCATTATTTCCTGTGGGTATATGGGTTATAAGATAACCGATATAATATCGCAGTATGCCGAAGAGGTCATGCTCTACAATCAAGTGGATTCGGCCAAGGTGGGTACCCTTCAGCAATTTCTTCGTCCCACCGCAGGGATTATCTTTGGGTTAATTGCCGATAGGTTGAAAATAACCTGGTTGTTGTTTTTGAGTTTTGTGTTGATGTTGTTTGGCGGTCTTTTGTTTGCCAGTGGGGTCATTGAACCAAACACCACAATGTTGTTCTTTATATCGGTCCTTGTCGTGGCTGTTGGGGTATATGCCTGTAGGGCACTATATTTTGGGGTAATGCGGGTAGGAAGAATTCCCATTGCCCTAACGGGAACGGCAGTGGGGCTTATATCCTTGATTGGTTATACACCCGATGTTTTTGCCGGTCCTGCCTATGGGTATCTATTGGATGCCCATCCAAGAGAAGAAATTGGACACCAACATGTTTTTTGGATGTTGTGTGGTTTTGCCTTGATTGGGGCAATGGCCTCTTATGTCTATCATCGTAGGTATGGGAAGTGATATGGGTTCACCTTGAACCTCCCAATGTCTTGTTGTTTTCACATAGCAAGACGATTTCTTTGATTCGCCTTTGCCTTGTTTCCTTGCGCTTGGCATGGTGAAGCCATGATAAATAGCTTTTTCGCTGCCCTCGGGTAAAGCCCTGAAAATTTTCCCATGCCGCGTTGTTCTGGTGAAAGGCCAATTGTAGATCTGATGGGACCACACCGTTTTCCACATCGTCCATAGCTGTCCATGAACCATTTTCCTTGGCAATTTCTATGGCTTTTAAGCCACCCTCGTGCATTAACCCTTTTTTGGTCAATTCTTTTACATGATCCTTGTTTACCTTACTCCAATTGCTCTTGGGCTTCCTTGGGCAGAAGTATTGCCGGCGTTTGCCATCTCCCAGACTTTTTACGGTACTATCGATCCATCCGTAACAAAGGGAGACCCGTACGGCTTCTTCCCACCTCATGCTCGGCATATCATGGTCAACTTTGTAAAAAATCAAATACACCCCTTTCGTGGTCTTATGGTTATGGTGCAACCATTTTCGCCATTCGGTATCGTTTTTAAAATAAAGTTCCTCAAAATCTTGCATGCCTCATGTATGGTTCCATAAGTTACTCATTGTGTTTGTCATTTAGGGACAGTGACCATATTTTAACGCAATAGGCAAGCTATCAGATATTAAGGAACCATTTCTTTGATTTGGTGATATTTTGATACCTTGGGTGTTGAGTAAGGGAGGAACTATCCTTTATGGGTAAGTACATAAAAGTTGCGATCTACTTCAATTCCTTTCTCTATTACCTTGGCCGCTTTATATAATTTCCAATCGGCCGTTGGGTAGATCCACTCCTCTGTATTGTTGATCTTTACTTTGATGGGCATGTCAAAGCCATCAACCACATTGGTATAGCGGTATTTTATCTTTTTTCCATGGATCTTGTATTCCAAAGTAGGAATCATTGTGGTCCGCAGATATTGATTGAAAAATGCCGATAGGTCCTTGCCCGTCTTGATGGAAAGGTAATTCTCTATCTGTTTGGTGCTTACGGTCTGATGATAAAATTCCTCATTCAGTCCCCGAAGGATTTGCCGCCATTGTTCATCATTACCTATTAATTGTCTAAGGGTGTGCAGCATATTGGCTCCTTTGTAGTACATGTCACCAGAACCTCTTCTGTTAAGGTTATAGGGAGCTATTATGGGGCGGTCGTTCATGATGCGTTTACGGGTGCCAATGACGTATTCCGCTGCGGCTTGGGTGCCAAAATGGTAATCTAGGTAAAGATTTTCTGAATATGCCGTAAAGCTTTCGTGTACCCACATATCTGCAATGTCCTTGTAGGTGATGTTGTTGGCGAACCATTCATGGCCGGCTTCGTGAATGATGATAAAATCAAACTTTAAGCCCCAGCCAGATTCTGATAGATCTGTACCCCGATACCCATTTTCATAGCCATTGCCATAGGTGACGGAGCTTTGGTGTTCCATACCCAAATAAGGTGCCTCTACCAACTTAAAGCCATCTTCATAAAAGGGGTAGGGGCCAAACCAGTGCTCAAAGGCCTGCATCATCAGTGCCGTTTGCTTAAACTGTACTTTGGCCTTTTCCAGGTTTTCCTGCAATACCCAATAATCAAAGTCGAGTTCCCCTTTTTCCCCTTGGTATTTTTCGCCAAAATGGACATAGTTGCCAATATTGATATTGACACAATAGTTGTTAATGGGGTTGGATACAAACCAATGAGTAGTCTTAGTAGAATCGGTCTCTTCTATTTTTTTTAATCTTCCGTTGGAAACATTCATCAGCTTTTTGGGGAATGTCACACTGATCATCATACTGTCCACCTCATCATACATATGATCCTTACAGGGCCACCATACACTGGCTCCCAGACCTTGGCAAGAGGTACCCACAAAATGGTTATCGTTACCGTCTTTTTTCCATGAAAAACCACCATCCCAAGGGGCTCTTATGGCCGCTTTTGGATAACCGGAATAATAGACGGTGAGTTCGTTGAGGTCACCTTTCTTCTGTTGGTCCCCAAGAGATACCATATAGGCGTTCACCCCATCTTTTTTATAGGAAAGTTCTTTGCCGTTCTGGGTTATTTTTTCCACCTGCAACGGAGGTTGCAAATCAATTTGCATGACCTTTTTTTCATCCAGGACCTTGTACCGTATGGTGTTTTTTCCAGAAATATATTTCTCGTCTGGGTTTACAGATACATCCAGATGATAATAATTTAAGTCCCACCATTCCCGTTCCGGGGTTATGCTGCCCCTTAGCATTTCATCTCTGGTATAATCTTGCTTTTCTTGGGCAAAACCCATTATTGAAGCTAAAAAAAGGGCAAGGGTAATTTTTTTCATAGGGGTTGATCTGCTAGGATGTAAGGCATACCGAAAATGGATATGAACACTTCGTGGGCCTACTTCATCGGCGTAAATTATCGAATAAAAGTGACTTTGGCAATTTTACCATCCTCAACCTCATAAAGGGCTACCGCGGAAAAGTTATGCCCGTTGGCGGTAATGTGCTCTTCGTCAATTACTTTGTTGCCTATGACCATTCGGGTTATAATTTTGCAGTGAAGGTCGGGTGTGGCACTGAACAAATCTTGGTACATGGCTTTTAATTCTGTAAGGCCTTCGGCAAATTGGGTGTTAGGATAGTTATAAAGTTTTATGCCTTCTGAAAAGGTGTTTGCAAAAGCATTCAGGTCTCTATTGTTGTAGGCTTCCAATTGCGCTTGTGCTTGGGTTTCGGGATTAGTATCGGTCACTTTATCAAAAAGAAAGGTCATGCTTTTTATCTTGCCGTTTTCCAGTTCATAAATAGCGATTTGGGATTTTTCTTTGCCATTGACCATTGACTTCTCTTTATCGATGACCTTATCACCAATGGTTATTCTTTTTTTTACTTCTACGTTAGCAGATGCTGTGCGTTCATAGAATTGTTGGTAGTTGGCCCTAAGGTTGTCAATCCCCATATACAGGGTGTCCTTGGGAAAACGTCTCACTACTATGTTTTCTGTAAAACAGGAAGCAAATCCATCCAAATCCCTATTGTTAAAGGTGTTCACTTGTTTTTGAATAATCCAATGGGGCGAGACCCCGGAGACCAAGGCTAATTTTGTTTCAGAGGGATTAATGGCCATTCTGGTGATGGACTGCAATTCGGGGTCGTCAAACGTATGGGCAGACCACCAATAGGCACTTTTTTCATCATGGTATGCCAGAAGTTCATTGTGGTGGCTACCCAACAAAGTTCCATTGGACAGCCAACAAAAATCCTGGACCCCCTCAATGCTGGTCACCCCAGAGCCTTGGCCGCTCACGGGGTCTATGGTCCAAATTTGGTTTTTGTCTTCCAGTACGGTCACAAAACTGATTTGGTTTTTGTTTGGAACCTTAGCAACGGAACGCCCCACATTGGGTCGTACGGAAAAGTTGATTCCTGAGTCCAAGTTGTTGATGTACAGGTCCATTCCATGGGGGGTCAGTTGGGTATTGACCAAGGTGTTCTTGTCATGCCAAGCATAATACCCCACTTTGGCATGGGCCAATATTGGGGTTGCTTTTATTGAACCGAAGGAATATTGGTACAGGCGTTGCAGCCCTGAGGTGTCCAACCGAACAGCGGAAATGTCCTTGCTGTCTGGAATCCGTTTTGGGGAATATTCACTCCCAAAATCGGTATGGGTGAGCCAAGTATGTGCTTTGGTGGCGATGTTGTATTGCCGAATATCGGTTTGTCCATTTCTTGTCGAGGCAAACAATACGGTATTATCATCATAGAATGAGGGTTGGTTGTCATACCCTTCATTGTTGGAAATATTGATCTTGTTGGTCAATAGCAGACTATCTCCTTCAATTTTTAGGTCAAAGAGGTAGACCTCGGTGTTTGGTTGTGACAACACGGATGGTCCCAGACATAAAAACAAGAAAAGAAACGCAATTGGTTTCATGCTTCTAAACTCTTTATGATGTGCTTGAGCAAGGTTCTAACTTTGGAGGTGCTCTCTATATGGTACCTGGCTTCGGTCTTGGTCAGTCCAACTTTAATGGTTATGGTGGATTTTGGCAGTTCTTGGAACATGTATTCATCGGTCCAATCATCACCAATGGCAAATACAAAGTCATATTCTTTCTCGCCATAGACCCTAAGGGCCGCACGTCCTTTGTTTACATTGCTGCTCTTGATCTCTAGCACTTTGTTGCCGTTTAGGACACTAAGGTTATCATTGGCGATCAAGGAGGTGAGGACCGTATTGAGTTCCACCACCCTTTTTTCACCAAAATCGGGGTCGGTGTTCCTGTAATGCCAAGCTAGGGAATAATTTTTCTCTTCAATGAAAGATCCGGGTGTTCTGTCCACAAAAGATTCCAATACAGGGCGTATTTTTTCCATCCATTCTTTTTTGACCTTTTCAAGCAGACGGAATTCTTCCCCGTTTTCTGAAATCCAAACCCCGTGTTCGACGATCATATTGTACTTCTTGGGCAAGAACCAACGGGTAAAGGTTTCTTTGTCTCGGCCACTGATCAGGTACAAATCGGTATCCTCCATTTGGTTCAGGGTATCCAAAATGTCATAGAGTTCTTCGTCTGGACTTGCTTTTTGCGGGTCTTTGTGAAACCCGGTGAGGGTGCCATCATAATCCAAAAACAACAATTTTCGCTTGGCCGATTTAATCTTTTGCGAGATTTCTTCAAGAATCTTACCATCTATTCGCTGTGAGGCGACGGCCGTGCCTAGATCACTCTTGGCATTGAGCGCAGCCAAGAAATCCTTGGCCCAAGTTTCAACTGTGTAACGTTTCAATCGGTTTTGCAAGAACATATTTCTTGCAATCTGTTGTTCTTTGGGCATTTCAATGGCCATTTTTAAGGTATCGGCCTGCTGCTCAAAGTTATTGGGGTTAATGAGTAAGGCTTCGTTCATTTCGTTGGCAGAACCCGCCATTTCACTCAAGATCAAAACCCCGGTCTTGTCCGTTCTTGTGGCAATGTATTCCTTGGCCACCAAGTTCATGCCATCCCTAAGGGGCGTGAGCCATGCGATGTCACAGGAGGTATAAAGGTCAATAAGGTCCTCAAAGGGGAGCGATCGGTAAAAATACCAGATGGGGGTCCAGTTGACGGTAGAAAGTTCCCCATTCATGCGACCGACCAATTCGTCGACCTCCTTTTTTAACAGTTGATATTGGGGTACGTTGGAACGTGAGGGCACTGCCAAGATGATCAGACGTACTTTTTCCTTATACTCCGGATATTTTTTCAGGAAATACTCAAAGGCATTGATGCGTTTGGCGATACCCTTGCTATAATCCAGTCGGTCAATGGATACAATCAGTTTGGTACCCGGAGCGCCTTCCCTGTGGCTGTCTATCCTTTTTTGGAGGCTATGGCGCTCCTTTCCCTCCAAGGCCATACTGGCTTTGGCTGCCGTGTAGAATTTGTCATAATCGATGCCCATGGGAAAAGAATCTACCTTAATGATGCGGTTGTCCAGATAGACATCGTTAAAACTGACATCCAAGCCCAAGAGCCTTCGGGTAGAGCTTAAAAAATGCCGTTCGTAATCATAGGTGTGAAAACCAATGAGGTCAGATCCCAACAGCCCCAGCAACACTTGTTCACGCCAAGGCATGGTCCTGAATATTTCAAAAGAAGGAAAGGGAATGTGCAAAAAGAAACCGATCTTGGCATTGGGCCTGGCTTCCCGGATCATCTGGGGCAGTAGCATGAGTTGATAATCGTGCACCCAAATGATATCGTCCTCTCCGGAATTCTCAATGACAACATCGGCAAATTTTTGGTTTACCTCTTTGTACACCTCCCAAAAGTCGAGTTCAAATTCGGTGTATTCCATAAAGTAATGGAACAAAGGCCAGATGGTACGGTTACTGAAGCCAAAGTAAAAACCCTCAATATCCTTTGCCGTCAACCTCACCTTTTTGCAGTTTAGGTCGTCCAAGGCCTTGTCTATCCTAGGCTCCAGTTCTTCTGGGATATCTTCTGAGGTAAGACCGGACCAGCCAATCCATAGCCCATCGGCATCCCTATGGACAGATTTTAGGCCCGTGGCCAAGCCTCCTACACTGGGTATGGCCGTTAGGCCACCATCATTTATTTGTAATTGTACTGGAAGTCTATTGGAAATTATGATAGTTTTACCCATAAATAATAATTTTGGTTTGTGAAATAAAAACGTGGTTTTTTCGATATATAAATAGGAAAATACCTACAAAAAAAGAATATTGATTAGAGTTTTTACATGGAAAATCTAAATTACGGAATAATAGGCAACTGCCGAAGCGCAGCGTTAATTTCTGACACGGGTTCGTTGGATTGGTGTTGTTTGCCACAGTTTGATTCTTCATCGGTATTTGCCAAGCTACTGGATGACAAGAATGGGGGCAATTTTGAAATCATTACCAAGTATAATTACGAAATAACCCAAAAGTACCATCCGAACACGGCTATCTTGATCACCCGTTTCTCTGATGGGGAAAATATATTTGAGTTGCATGATTTTATGCCACGGTATTACAAACCCAATGGTAAGTACAACGCACCGCCAGAGATAGTTAGATATGTGAAATATATCTCTGGGGCCCCCAAGTTTTCGGTCCAATACGATCCAAAGCTGGAGTATGCCCAGAGCGAGACGACCAATCATGTAAAAAACAGCTTCATCGTAAGTATCACCGATAAGGTACAGTACGATACGCTCTTCCTGTATACATCATTCAATAAGAGTCATGTACTTCAGGGCGAAGAGATTACCCTAAAGGAAGACGGTTATTTCTTAATCTGTTACAATGAAAAAATATTAAAGCCGACTACCGAAAAAATTTCCCTAGAACGGGAGCGCACCAAAATTTATTGGTTGGATTGGGTGGATCGAACCCCGACTTATAAAAAATTTAAGGAAGAAATCATAAGAAGCGCCATTACCCTAAAAATGCTCACCTATGACAAATCTGGTGCGGTCTTGGCAGCGGCTACCACCTCGTTGCCAGAAACCGTGGGGGAAGTCCGTAATTGGGACTACCGTTTTTGCTGGATCCGGGATGCCTCAATGGTGATCAAAGTGGTCTCGGAACTGGGCCATAAAAACTCGGCCAAGCGCTTTCTCCAATTTGTCATTGACCTGATGCCAGATAAGGATGAAAAGTTGCAGATCATGTACGGCATCAATGGGGAAAAGAAACTCACCGAAAAGACCTTGGACCATCTGGAGGGGTATAAAGGCTCAAAGCCAGTGCGTGTGGGCAATGCCGCCTACAAGCAAAAACAGAACGACATCTATGGGATTTTAATGGATGTCATCTATGAGCAATTGATGACCTTTAGCAACGACATTGAAAATGGAGAGGAACTATGGAGCATTACCAAGGCCATTGTTTGGATTGTGAGCAAACACTGGCAGGAGCCAGATAAGGGTATTTGGGAGTTTAGGGGGGAAGACCGCCATTTTACGTTCTCAAAAGTACTGTGCTGGGTAGCTTTGGACAGGGCCATAAAAGTGGCCAAAGTGTTTAAAAAGTACCGTAAGATTGAACAATGGACCGAAATTGAGCGTGAGATCAAGAATGATATTTTGGAGCATGCCTGGAATGAGGACGTTAAGGCATTTACCCAATCCTATGGCTCGTACCATCTGGATGCTGCCGTACTTCTCATGGAATCCTATGGGTTTATCCATGCCAAGGATCCCAAATTTGTGAGTACCGTAAAGGCCATAGAAAAAGATTTGAGCAACGATGGATTGCTGTACCGTTATAAAAACGAGGATGACTTTGGTTTGCCCTCCTCATCATTCACCATTTGTACCTTTTGGTTTATCAATGCCCTCTTTAAGATAGGGGAGGAAGAAAAGGCGTTACAGCAGTTTGAACAATTGTTGAGCTACAGCAACCACTTGGGATTGTTTAGTGAGGACATCCATTTTGAGACCAAGCGTTTACTGGGGAACTTCCCACAGGCGTATTCGCACTTGGCCTTGATCGAATGTGCCATCAATTTCTCCAAAAAGCAGAACAAAGAGCAAATATTGGAGTCCATTAGCTAGTGGATTACTGCCTAAGCCCATCTGCAGTTTCCTTTATTTTTCCGAGCAGCCCCTTAAGGTGTGTGGTGGAAGTGAATGGGTTCATGAGTGTGGTTCGTAGATACAGCTTGTTCCGCAATTTGGTTTGCACCAAATAATACGTTCCATCTTCCAATAACCGTTGCCGTATTTGTGCGTTCAGTTCGTTGAGTTGGGTGGGTGACAAGGTTTTTTCCAGGTACCGAAAACAAAGGATATTGGATTGTGGCGGGGTGGCCAACCCAAAATCGGGATCATCCTTGATCAATTGCTCAAACGCTTTGGCCAGATCATACTGTTGGGTCACAAATGCATCAAAAAGGCTTTCCCCATACAGTTTCATGAGAATAAACCAATGCAGGCTCATCATGGTTTTGGTGCATTCAAAGGTCTTTTTGCCACTTTGGTACCACTGGTCCTCTTCCGCATCGTTGAGGAGGTAGTCGGCCTTTTGGCTGAAGGTGTGTTGCGCATGCCACCTGTTCTTAAAGAGTAGGGCAGTGGTAATGGTGGGCATGAGCATCATTTTATGTCCATCGATGGCCACAGAATCTGCCTGTTCCATTCCCTTGGCCAAGGGACGATATTTTTTGGAATAGATTACAGCCCCACCATGGGCACCATCGACATGGAACCAGATGTTCCTTGATTTTGCAAAAGCCGCTATGGCGTTCAAATCATCATAGGCCCCTGTTGCGGTGGAAGGCGCGGAACCCACGATGACAAAGATTTCGATTCCCTCGGATGTCGCCTTTTCAAAGTACACTTCCAAAAGGGAGACATCCATGGAATAATCCTCCCCTGCCGGAATTTTTATGATTCCCTTTTCACCCAAGCCCATAATTTTAGCGGCCCTGTCCACACAATAATGGGCCTCTTCACAGACCATGATGCCCAAGGGTTTGTGATGCCCATCGTTCCACACATCATGTGTAACGATTTCCTTTCTGGCAGACAGCAAAGCTGTTAAATTGGCCAAGGTGCCACCAGAGGTCAAAAACCCCCCGGAATTTTCATCATAGCCTATTTTTTGGCAAACCTTGTCGGTCACGATCCGCTCAATGGCCGAGGGGGACATCCCCATTTCATAGATGGCCATACCGTTGTTTAGCAAAGCACTGATCATTCCGGTCAGAGCCGTAATTGGAACAGGGGCGGCTACCTGATGCCCCACATATTTGGGGTTGTGGGTATGGATGGTTCTGTTCAAAACTTCGGAAAAGAAATCTTTTTGATGCCCGTTTTCCAAAAACTCTTTCCAGAACTTCAATTCATTTTCAGGTTCGTTCCAATTAATGACCTTATGGTTTTTCCCTGCTGTCGTATTTTTTAGATGTACCGTCAACTCGTTGATGAGATCCATCGCTCTTTCTTTGAAAGCTTCAGGGGAATAGACGTTTTCAAAAACATTTTTTTCCATGGTATAAACCTTGCTTTTTTGGGAATCTTTTTTCTTTTAAAGAATTCAAGTTGCTCTATACAGCATAAAAAAACCGTTCTGACGATGTTGTCGGAACGGTTCAACTTCAAAGAAGTTATTTGAATTAGTCAAAGGTGTATCCATTGTCGGCGGCAACCTTGTCCGCAATCTGTGTGCGGAGTGCTACCACGTTAGGATAGTTCGTATATTTTGTAAAGCGCTTCAGACCCATCAGCATCATGCGTTGTTCATCGCCCTCGGCAAATGAGATGATAGCTTCCTTACCTTGGTCGTTCACAATGTTCACAGCTCTGTAGAGGTAAAGTTTGGCCATGGCTATCTGTGTGGCTTGGGCTTCTTCACCAAAACGCTTTGCGTTCTTTTCTGTTCGCAATATAACAGATTCTGCCAAATAAACCTGAATCAAAATGTCTGATGCGGCCATTAACAGTTGTTGGTGCTTATCCAATTCAGTTCCAAACTTTTGAACGGCACTCCCAGCAACCATTAAAAATGCTTTTTTCAATCGTTTGATGATGTCTTTTTCCTCGGCAAACAATTCGGAATAATCCGGGGTTTCAAAAGATGGGATGCCCATCAATTCCTCACCAACAGCCGTGGCAGGCCCCAAAAGGTCCACATGGCCCTTCATGGCCTTTTTCACCAACATGCCCACAGATAACATCCGGTTGATTTCGTTGGTACCCTCGTAGATTCTTGAGATTCGGGCATCGCGCCAAGCGGATTCCATAGGAGTGTCGGCACTAAAGCCCATACCTCCAAAAATCTGTATGCCTTCATCTGTGGTGTGCTGTACATGTTCGGACACGGCAACCTTAAGAATGGAACATTCAATGGCGTATTCCTCAACACCTTTCAGTTCTGCCTCTTGGTGGGAGTTGCCCTCAGCCTCACGAATGGCAATCCTATCCTCAATATTTTTAGCGGCCCGGTAACAAGCAGATTCGTCCACGTAGACATTGGTGGCCATATCTGCGATCTTGGCCTTGATGGCCCCAAAATTGATGATCGGGGTTTTGAACTGCACCCGTTCATTGGCATATTTGGTAGCCTCGTTGGTTACCCTTCGCTGTGCTTCCAAACAGGCTGCCGCCAATTTAATACGCCCCACGTTCAAGGCATTCATGGCAATCTTAAAGCCATTTCCCCGCTCCGATAGCATGTTTTCAACAGGTACTTTGGTTTCACTGAAGAACACCTGACGGGTAGAGGAGGAGTGGATGCCCAATTTTTTTTCTTCATCACCCAAGGTAATGCCGTTGCTTGGGTCGTTCTCAACAATAAAACCTGTAATGTTCTTATCATCTTCGATACGGGCAAACACAATAAAGAGGTTGCAGAAGCCGGCATTGGAGATCCACATTTTTTGTCCGGTGATGCTGTAAAATTTTCCATCATCGGAAAGCACGGCTTTTGTCTTACCGGAGTTGGCATCCGAACCAGCACCGGGCTCCGTAAGGCAATAGGCGCCGAACCACTCACCAGAGGCCAATTTTGGCACATATTTTTGTTTTTGTTCCTCTGTGCCGTACAATGTGATGGGCATGGTACCGATACCGGTATGTGCCCCAAAGGCCGTACTAAAGGAACCAGTGGCCCCTGAAATATAATCGCAGACCAACATGGTGGAGACAAACCCCATGCCCATGCCGCCATAGGCTTCAGGGACGGCAATGCTTAAAAGTCCCAATTCACCCGCTTTGCGCATACATTCTTCGGTAAAGGCGTAATTTTTTTGTTCAAAACGCTCCCAATGTGCCCAAAGTTCGCGGTCTACAAATTCTTTGGTGCTTTCACGCATCATATTTTGTTCTTCACTTAGGTCTTCCAAAGTGAAAACGTCTTCGCAGTTGGTTTCCTTTACCAAGAACTGGCCACCACGAAGGATGTCTTTATGTAAAGTTTCAGTGCTCATAATATTAAGATTTAAGATTCAAGAGCCAAGAATCAGGACGCAAGCCCGTTTTGGAAACCTGAAATCATTTTTTGTAATTGTTGGATTTTATGTAATAAATCTAAAAATTCTTCGTCTTCAATATATTTTCTTCTGTTTGCAATAATGAGTTGTGTTTCCCATTCGAAAGATGAACCTAAACTATCCTCAATGTATTTGTTGAAGTGTTTGTCTGTTGACTTACTGGTTCCTTCAGCAATATTTGAGGGAATGGAAACGGCACAGCGTAAAAATTGTGAACTGAGATTGAATTTTTCTAAAGAGGGAAAATTTTCAACAAGGCTATAGGTCTCATCGACGATGTCCATCCTTTCTTCCCCAATCTTTAACTTCTTAAAATTATGCCTTGCCATAATCTTGATTCTTGTCTCTTTTGTCTTGGTTCTAGTTAAGAAACTCAAAAATTCCCGCAGCACCTTGTCCGGTCCCCACGCACATGGTCACCATGCCGTATTTGTGCTGCATCTTTCTTTTGCGCATTTCATCAAACAGTTGCACGGAGAGCTTTGCGCCGGTACAACCCAGCGGATGCCCCAAGGCAATGGCGCCCCCATTGACATTGATAATTTCATTGTTTAGGCCAAGTTCCCTGATGACGGCCAAGGATTGCGAGGCAAAGGCTTCGTTCAATTCAATAAGCTCAACATCTTCCTGTTTAAGACCAGCTTGTTTTAGTGCTTTTGGAATGGCTTTTACGGGGCCAATGCCCATTATTCTTGGTTCAACACCTGCAGCAGTGTAACTGACCAAACGTGCTTCGGGTTCCAAGTTCAGTTCTTTGACCATTTCTTCGCTCATCACCATGACGAAGGCTGCCCCGTCACTGGTTTGTGAGGAATTACCCGCAGTGACACTGCCATTGGCGGCAAATACAGGACGTAATTTGGCCAAGGCTTCCAAAGAGGTGCCTTTACGTGGCCCCTCATCCTTGGTCACACTAAACTTCTTGTTCGTCTTTTTGCCATCCTCGGCAATATAGGTCTGTTCCACTTCTATGGGCACAATTTGGTCTTGAAAACGGTCTTCGGCCAGTGCTTTTAAAGCCTTCATGTGTGAGTTGAACGCAAACTCATCCTGGTCCTCACGGGAAACCTTGAATTCCTGGGCCACGGCCTCTGCGGTGTTGCCCATGCCCCAGTAGTAATCTTCATGCCCTGAATTGACCAAATCGTAGTTGAGTTCGGTTTTAAACCCGGTCATGGGCACGGAACTCATACTTTCTACCCCACCGGCAATGATACAGTCGGCCATACCTGACTGGATTTTTGCCGTGGCAATACCAATGGTTTCAAGTCCTGAGGAACAAAAACGGTTTACGGTGACCCCAGGGACGTCAATAATGTCCAACCCCATGAGCGATATCAATCTTGCCATGTTCAAGCCTTGCGAACCTTCGGGCATGGCATTGCCCACGATGACATCATCAATTCGCTTTTTGTCAAACTCCGGCAGTTGCGCCACTACATGTTCAATGGTCTCTGCGGCAAGCTCATCGGCCCTTTTGAACCGGAAGCCTCCTTTGCCCGACTTGCCCACTGCAGTTCTATATCCTTTTACTATGTATGCTGTTTTCATCTTTTTTAAATCGATTGTTAGATTTTTGGATTGTTAGATTTTTGGAGTTCGAATAATCGAAGAATCCGATAATCTATGAATCTAATTTCTTAATGGTTTGCCCGTTTTTAACATGTGCTGAATACGTTCCAAGGTCTTTCTCTCGGTGCAAAGGGATAGGAATGCTTCCCGTTCAATATCCAAAAGGTATTGCTCAGACACATAGCTGGGTTCGGATAAATCTCCCCCGGCCATGACATAGGCCAATTTATTGGCTATTTTCTTGTCGTGTTCGCTGATATAATGGCTGGCTTCCATAGCGTCTGTACCCACCAAGAACATTCCCAAGGCCTGTTTGCCGAGTACTTTTACATCCTTTCTTTTAATGGGTCTGGTGTAACCGGCCTCTGCCATCAATTTGGCATGGGCCTTGGCCGTGGCAATTTGTCGGTCTTTGTTGACCACAACAATATCTTTTCCTTTCTGAAGAATGCCCAGATCATAGGCTTCGTAGGCCGATGTGGACACCTTGGCCATACCAATGGTCAAGAAATATTCTTGGAGGATGTTCAGTTCCACATCTCCCTTTCTCAGGGAATCGGTAGCGCGCATGGCCATTTCCTTGGAACCGCCACCACCGGGAATTACTCCTACGCCAAATTCTACCAAACCAATATAAGTCTCTGCCGCAGCCACCACCTTGTCGGCATGTAGGCTCAGTTCGCAACCACCGCCCAAACACATGCCGTGTGGGGCGGAAATGGTGGGGATGGAGGAGTAGCGCATGCGCATCATGGTGTCTTGGAACATTTTTATGGCCATGTTCAATTCATCATACTCCTGTTCAACGGCCATCATAAAGATCATGCCTATGTTGGCACCGACCGAGAAATTGGCCGCTTGGTTGCCCACCACAAGACCTTGGTAGTCTTTTTCGGCCAAATCCATGGCTTTGTTCAATCCTGCTAGGACGTCACCACCAATAGTGTTCATTTTGGATTGGAACTCACAGTTTAAAATACCGTCGCCCAAATCTTCGATGACCACACCACTGTTTTTAAAGACTTCGTTGGATTTTCTAATGTTGTCCAAAATAATAAAGGCATCCTGACCGGGAATTTTTACCATTTCGTTCTTTGGAATATCGTAGTAATGGGTGGCCCCGTCTTTAACGGAATAAAAGGAATTAATGCCGGCAGCCTTCATTTCACCTACCCAATCGGCTGCTTTTTGACCTTCGGCCGCAATAAATTCCAATCCCTTGTCCAGACCAACGGCGTCCCAAATTTGAAAAGGCCCGTGTTCCCAGCCAAAGCCGGCCTTCATGGCATCATCAATCTTGTAGAGTTCATCGGTGATTTCTGGGATGCGATGGGACACATAGGCGAATAACTGCCCAAAGCTTTTTCGGTAGAATTCGCCTGCCTTGTCTTTTCCCCCGCATAAAACAGAGAACCTGTCAACCACTTTATCAATGGTCTTGGTCAGTTCAAGTGTGGCAAATTTGGCACTCTTTTTTGAGCGGTAGTCCATGGAGTCCAAATCCAAGGTAAGAATCTCACTTTTACCGCCATCACCTTTTACCTTTTTATAGAACCCCTGTCCGGTTTTGCTGCCCAACCATTTGTTCTCCATCATGGAGGAGATAAAATCGGGGAGTTGGAACAACTCATGCCGTTCGTCATCTTTACAATTTTCAGAAATTCCGTTGGCCACGTGGACCAAAGTATCCAAGCCTACTACATCTACAGTACGGAAAGTAGCCGATTTTGGTCTTCCAATGACGGGACCGGTCAATTTATCGACCTCCTCAACGGTCATGCCCAAATCCTTGACCGCATGGAACAGGCTTTGAATACTGAAAATCCCGATACGGTTGCCGATAAAGGCCGGAGTGTCTTTGGCCACCACCGAAGTTTTCCCAAGAAATTGCTCTCCATAACCGTTCAGGAAATCCAAGACCTCTGGTGAGGTTTTTGGACCGGGAATGATTTCGAACAATTTTAAATAACGTGCCGGGTTGAAAAAGTGTGTGCCACAAAAGTGTTGTTGAAAATCGTCACTACGGCCATCACTCATAAATTTGATGGGGATACCAGAGGTGTTTGAAGTGATCAAGGTACCCAGGGTTCGGTGCTTTTCCAAGTTTTCGAACACCTGTTTTTTGATGTCCAATCGTTCAACGACCACCTCTATGATCCAATCAACGGTTGCCACCTTGGCAATATCGTCCTCAAGGTTTCCCGTCGTGATCCTGTGGGCGAATTTTTGATGGTAAATAGGGGAGGGTTTGGACTTTAAGGCGGTCTTTAGGGAATCGTTCACCAAACGATTTCTGACCACTTTGTCATCTAGGGTAAGGCCTTTGGCTTTTTCAGCGTCGTTCAATTCCCTGGGAACGATGTCCAATAGTAGGACTTCGACCCCAATATTGGCAAAATGGCAAGCAATGCCACTACCCATGATACCAGAACCGATTACGGCAACTTTGTTGATATGCCTTTTTTTCATGTTTAGACTTGAGTTTTATTCCGTTGTTGTTTTGATATATATTTTTTTGTCGGCTATTAATTTATTGATGGTTTCCATGGTATTGTAGAAACCTTCCAAATCTTCTTTGGCAACATGTTCTTTGACCACTTCATTAAATCTCAAGACCACTTCTTTGGATTCTTGCCTTTTTCGAAGTCCCAGGGCGGTAAGGTGGATTAGGACGCCACGGCCATCTTTGGGGTTAGGGCGTCGTTCAATGCACCCCCGCTCTTCCAAGGTCTTTAGAATTCTTGAAAGACTGGTAGATTCCATACCCATTCTTGGGCCAAGTGCCGTACTTGGGGTACCCTTTTGTGAATCAATACTAAGTAAGGTAAACCCAATGGCCATGGTAGCGCCAAAAGTCTTGGCCTCTTCATTGTACATTTTGGTTACGGCCTGCCAAGTGGCTCTAAGGGCCCAGTCAATGGTCAAATCCTTCATGGAACATTTTTGATGAAGCCAAATATACTAAAATTTATTATGCATGCATAATAAATTAATATGGGGCCAACAAAAAATGCCCACACATGGGTGGGCATTTTCCAACAGGTTATAAGGTTATAATATCTTAATGACCGTAGATGTCATTATAAAGGTCGATGTACTTTTTCTTTATGACCTTGCGACGTAGTTTCATGGTGGGTGTCAGGTGTCCATCATCTATCCCCCAAATATCCGGGGTCAATCTAAACTGTTTTATTTTTTCCCATTTGGCAAAATGCTCGTTGGCCTTGTCCACTTCATCCTGGATCCGTGAAATCACTTTTTCATTGATACAGATGGCCGAATTGGTTCCCAGGGTAATATGGTGACGTTCTGCCCAGGCATGTAAAAATTCAAAATTGGGTTGTATTAGGGCGGCTGGCATTTTTTCACCTTCCCCCACCACCATGATCTGTTCTATAAAGCGCGATTGTTTAAAACGGTTCTCCAAGAGTTGTGGGGCAATGTATTTACCACCCGAAGTCTTGAACATTTCCTTTTTACGATCGGTGATCCGCAAAAAGCCATCCTTGTCTATTTCTCCAATATCGCCCGTATGAAAATAGCCATCCACAACCACTTCTGCTGTTTTTTCGGGATCTTTATAATACCCCTTCATTATATTGGGGCCTTTACAAAGTATTTCGCCATCATCGGCAATTTTGACCTCGACCCCTTCAATGACCCTACCTGTGGTGCCAATTTTCCAACCCTTGTTGGCGTATTCATTTACGGAGATCACCGGGGAGGTCTCGGTTAGGCCATAGCCCTCCATCACAGGCATTCCGGCAGCCGCAAAAACCCTGGCCAAGCGAGATTGTAGGGCGGCACTGCCAGACACCAGAAGCTCAATATCGCCCCCAAGCGCCTCTTTCCATTTGGAGAAGATCAGTTTTCTGGCCACGCCTAAACGTTTTTCATACCACCAACCATTTTGGCCATAGGGTTCAAATTTTAATCCGAGTTCAACGGCCCAAAAGAAAAGTTTCTTTTTGATGCCGGTCAATTCCCCCCCTCTGGCGATAATGGCATCGTAGACTTTTTCCAACAGTCTTGGCACAACCGTCATGACGTTGGGCTTCACTTCTTTGGCATTTTCACTGATCTTGTCCAAGGCTTCGGCAAAATGGATTTCGATACAGCAGTACTGATATAGATACAGCAGCATGCGTTCAAAAATGTGGCAGACGGGCAAGAAGCTCAATGCTTTGCTGCCATCGGTCAAGGGAACACGTTTTTCGCTTGAGATTACATTGGACACGATATTATCATGGGTCAACATAACACCTTTGGGTTTTCCGGTGGTGCCAGAGGTATAGATAAAAGTGGCCAGATCATCGGGTTGCACGGCCGCTTTTTTGGCCTCCACCTCATCTTGGTTGGATTCATCCTTTCCCTTTTCCAAGACTTGGCTCCAATGGTTGCAGTTCTTCAACTCATCAAAGGAGAAGACATCTTCCAATTTTTTCACCTTACTGCTGATGGCCAAAATTTTTTGCAAGACCTCATTACAGGATACAAAACAGAATTTTGCCTCGGAATGGTTCAGCACATATTCATAATCTTCTTGTGAGATGGTGGGGTAAATGGGTACGGTCTGGGCACCCAATTGCAGGGCTCCAATGTCTATAATGTTCCACTCTGTTCTGTTGGTCATGGAGATTATGGCAATCTTATCGTTGGGTTTTACCCCCATGCGCAAGAGGCCCCGGCTAATGGCGTTGGCCTGATCAATATAGTTTTGGGTAGAGGTGGCAACCCATTGCCCGTCATATTTGGTGTTCAATGAGTTTTCCAAGGGGCGCTTTTGCAATTGGTAGTACGGAAAATCAAAGAGTCTGGTAACTGTCTGCATATTATCTTAAGGTAAAGGGTTGCAAAATAGGGAAAGGATGTGGTTTTTTAAAAATGATTAAACAAAATTGTTTTTTAAAATTTTAAGGATTTATAAAAAATAAGGCTTTAAAGTTTAGTAGTCAAAATATTTATGGTGTTGCTTTTGATAAGGTAATAATTCCATGCATAACTGACAATTGTCATGTAGAAGCGTATAGGGTCAAAGTAATTTCGTCATGAAAATTAATCAATACGAATCGAACTTAAAATTTTGAAATTTGGTAAAAAATCAGATTAAATCAGGAGTTTGGACTAAGGAAGTAAACGTAAGGGACTTTGTCTATAACAACATCAAACCTTATCACGGAAACGCAGATTTTTTAGTGGGCCCAAGTGAAAAGACCGAAAAAGTTTGGGAGGCCTGTAAAGTGGCTATGGCCGAAGAGCGGGAACGTAATGGGGTAAGGGCAGTGGACACCGAAACCATATCAAGTGTAAGTGCCTTTGAGGCAGGATATATCGATAAGGAAAACGAGGTGGTTGTTGGGCTGCAAACCGATGAATTGTTAAAGCGCACCATGAAACCTTTTGGAGGGTTTCAGGTCGTGAAAAAAGCACTTGCGGAACAAGGTTTGGAACCCAATGGGGATTTGACCCAATTGTTTTCAAAACATATTAAGACCCACAATGATGGAGTTTTTGGTGCTTATACCCCCAAAATAAAAAAATACCGTTCCTTGGGTATTTTAACGGGGCTGCCAGATAACTATGCCCGTGGCCGAATAATTGGAGATTACAGAAGGGTGGCCCTGTATGGAATATCTTTTTTGATTCAATCAAAACTTGCCGATCTAGAAGCGTATGAAACTCCCATGAGCGAAAAGACCATACGACTTAGGGAAGAGGTCTCCGACCAAATACATGCCTTGAACGAGATGATAGTTCTGGGCGAAAAATACGGATTGGACCTTAGACGCCCTGCCCGTAATGCCCAAGAAGCTGTACAATGGACTTATATGGCGTACTTGGCTGCGGTAAAAGAGCAGGATGGTGCGGCAATGTCCTTAGGTAATGTATCCTCATTTTTGGACATCTATATTGAGAATGATATTGATGAGGGAATTTTGGACGAAGTAGGGGCCCAAGAACTCATTGATCAATTTGTGATGAAGCTAAGGGCGGTACGCCACCTTAGAATGGGAGCCTATAATGAGATTTTTGCGGGAGACCCCACATGGGTTACCGAAGTGATCGGGGGTATGTTGAACGATGGGCGCACAAAAGTCACCAAAACATCGTACCGATTGTTGAATACCCTTTATAACCTAGGGCCATCACCAGAACCCAACCTAACGGTCCTATGGTCAGAGGCACTGCCAGAAAACTTTAAGGAATTCTGTGCCAAGGTTGCCATTGATACTTCTTCAATCCAGTTTGAGAATGATGATTTAATGCGAACTTTTAGAGGTTCTGATGACTACGGAATCGCTTGTTGTGTTTCCCATCAAGATTTGGGTAAATCCATACAGTTCTTTGGGGCCAGGACCAATTTGGCCAAAACCCTGCTCTTGGCCCTGAACGAGGGACGATGTGAAATTACCGGAAAAAAGGTAGTGGATGGTATTGAACCCATGAAAGAGGGGTATTTGGATTATGAAGAGGTTATGGCCAATTACAAAAAGGCCTCTGAGCAAGTGGCCAATGTGTATAGTGATACCATGAATATTATCCATTATATGCATGATAAATACTACTATGAAAAAGCTCAAATGGCTTTGATAGATACCGATCCCGCCATTGATATTGCTTACGGCATAGCAGGGGTGTCCATTGTTGCAGATTCATTGTCCGCTATTAAACATGCCAAGGTGCTGCCTGTACGAAATGAAGAGGGGCTGACCATCGATTTTAAGATTGAAGGAGAATTCCCAAAATACGGAAATGACGATGATCGTGTAGATAACCTTGCAGCAAATGCAGTGGCAGATTTTAACAAGGAACTTCAAAAATTTCCAGTATACAAAAATGCCAGGCCTACACTGTCTGTTTTGACCATTACGTCCAATGTGGTTTATGGCAAGAAAACAGGGGCCACACCAGATGGTAGGAAAAAGGGAGTTGCCTTTGCTCCAGGAGCCAATCCTATGCACGGGCGAGATGCCAATGGGGCTATTGCTTCATTAAACTCGGTAGGAAAGATCAGATATGAAGATGCCATGGATGGCATATCCAACACCTTTTCCATCATCCCTAAATCGTTGGGGGCCACAACTACTGACCAAACCGAAAACCTGGTCAGTATTTTGGATGGGTATTTCTCCAAAAACGCACAGCATTTGAACATCAATGTGCTCAACAAGGAAACATTGATGGATGCCATGGAACACCCAGAGGAATATCCACAATTGACCATTAGGGTCTCTGGGTATGCGGTGAATTTCACCAAACTGACCCGGGACCAACAACAAGAGGTCATTACACGAACGTTCCATGAATCAATGTAATTGCCTATTTCAATGATATCGGCACCTGAAAAGAAAGATGTTGGTTTTTTTCAGGTGCCCATTGGCACCGTTAAAATCAATAAAGAGGAACCTATTGCCCAAACCTTAAGGGTACACTCCATAGAATCATTTGGCACCCATGATGGCCCAGGTGTTAGAACGGTCATCTTTTTACAGGGATGTAAGCTAAAATGCCTGTATTGCCATAATCCAGATTCCATTGCCATGAATGGCGGTGAAACCTATACGGTTGATGAGTTGATGGAAAAAATCCTTAAAGTGAAACCCTATTTTGGTAAAAAGGGAGGGGTAACGGTTTCCGGTGGCGAACCTTTGCTACAGGCCAAAGCGTTGATTCCACTTTTTAAGCGATTAAAGGAAGAGGGAATCCATACAAATTTGGATACCAACGGAAGGGTCTTGAACCATTTTACAAAGGAATTGCTGGACGAGTATACAGATTTGGTGATGTTGGATGTTAAGCACATGACCGAAGAGGGATTCAGGCACATAACCGGTATGCCCAATAAGGAGACTACGTTTAATTTGGCCAAATACCGGGAAGCTTCGGGAAAGAAAATGTGGCTTCGGTATGTACTTATTCCCGGGTTGACCGACAGTCCGGAATTATTGCATGAAATGGGGGGGTATTTTGAAACGTATAAATCCATTGAGCGTATAGAGATTCAGCCTTACCACAGATTGGGCGTCCATAAATGGAATGCCTTGGGATGGAATTATGAATTGAAGGATGCCCGTGAGAATACAGAAGAAGAGCTTTTGGCAGCAGTAAGAATTTTGGAGAATTATTTTAAAACAGTAACGGTGAACTGAGCCAATAAAAGGAAGCAGTATTGCCGGACAAAAGAAAAAAAAGAAGATGCAAGCAAACAAATTAAAAAACAGATGGCTCATTGCCGCCTCGGCGGTGGGCATTCATATTTCCATTGGTTCGGTCTACGCCTATTCCGTAATGACCAACCCTGTTAAGGATATTTTTGATGTAGAGGGAAGTGTGATCAAATGGGCTTTTAAGATAGCCATATTGCTTTTGGGCCTTTCGGCCGCTTTTTTGGGAAGATGGGTAGAAAAAGTAGGACCAAAAATCAGTGGTACCGCAGCTGGGTTGTTTTATGGTGTAGGTATTTTAGGGTCAGGATTGGCCGTGCAAATGGAGTCCTTGCCACTATTCTATATCTGCTATGGAGTCATTGGAGGTATTGGCTTGGGCTTGGGCTACATTACCCCGGTGAGTACTTTGGTCAAATGGTTCCCAGACAAAAGGGGGTTGGCCACGGGAATGGCCATAATGGGCTTTGGTTTTGCCGCATTGGTATTTGGCCCCATTATGCAGGCATTGTTTGATGCCTTTGGGGTGCATACGGCATTTTACATTTTGGGAGCCATATATATGTTTGTCATATTGATTTCTGCCAGATACATTGAAAAACCACCGCAGGATTATGTGCCGGAGGGATTTGTACCGGGTCAAGGCAATAACGTTAAGGAAGATATGGCCAATATCACGGCCAACGAAGCCTTAAAGACCAGACGTTTTTATTATATCTGGATAATGATGTTCATCAATATTTCCTGTGGTATCGCCGTTATTGCCGCAGCTAGCCCAATGATGCAGGAAAAACTGAACTATTCTCCCATGGAGGCAGCCGCCATTGTGGGTCTAATAGGGGTTTTTAATGGTTTGGGAAGAATCCTTTGGTCCAGTCTGTCGGATTATTTTGGTCGAACCAATACCTATATACTCTTCTTCGCATTTCAGATTTTGGCCTTTTATTTTCTGCCAAGCATTTCTGTGGAACTTGCCTTCTTGGTAGTGCTGTTTTTGGTCATTACCATGTACGGGGGCGGCTTTGCCACCTTGCCCGCCTTTTTGGGAGATTTGTTCGGTACCAAACAATTGGGGGCCATCCACGGAATGGTATTGACCGCTTGGGCCTTGGCCGGTGTGGTTGGGCCAACAATTTATGATGTGGTTAAAGGGGCAACGGGCTCTTTGGATACTACGTTGGGGGTATTTGCAGCCTTATTTGTGGTGGCGTTGATCGTCTCCTTCCTCATGAAAAGAACCGTGAACAATGCCTATAGGAAAATGGAGGAGGAAAAAACAACCATGGGAGGGCAACTGAAAAGCAAGCTTGCCTGATGAAATGATTGGAAATCTAAGTCCACCATAAACTCTAGATTTTCATAAAATAGAAGCGCATCTGGTTTTTTATCGATGATAAATGCCAGATGCGTTTTTTTATTCTTTAGGTTGATGGCGTTACTTCCTCAAAAGTATTTGATGGTGAAGTTGATCATCTTCTGTTTAAAGTTGCTGTAGGGCGGGGTCAATAGGTCAACTGCGCTCGGTAGCTGTTGCGTATAGACCGCTCGGGCATTGGAAAATGCTTGAAAACCAAAGAACCCGTGGGATTTTCCAATACCACTATGGTTAGCACCGCCAAAAGGGAGATTACAATTGAAAAAATGAAGATCGTTGTTGTTGATACAAGTACCGCCAGCCCTTGTGTTGTCCATGATTTTTTTAATGGCGGACTTGCTCCTACTGTAAACATATAGGGCCAAAGGTTTTTCCATGGTCTTTAATTCATCAATGACGGTATCAATGTTTTCATATTCAAGAATGGGTAAGAGGGGGCCAAATATTTCTTGTTGCATGATCATGCTGTCCATGGAAACATGGGAAAGAATGGTAGGGGCAATATATCTTGACTTTTCATCATAGGTGCCGCCGCAATCTATTTTGGCTCCTTTTTCCTTGGCATCCTCCAATAGGTGTATAACCCTTTCACTATGAGACTTGTTCACAATTCTTGGGTAGGCCTCCGATACACTTGCATCGTTGCCAAAAAAATGGGTCAAGGCTTTCTTTACTTCTGCTGTAAACCTGTCTTTTACTTTTTTGTGTACATAAACGAAATCGGGGGCGATGCATACTTGTCCGCTATTTAAAAATTTGCCCCAAACAATCCTTTTGACGGCCGACTTTATATGGGCCGTTTCATCAACAATGGTGGGGGATTTGCCTCCCAATTCCAAGGTGACCGAAGCCAGGTTCTTTGCAGCGGCCTCCATAACGATCTTGCCAATCATGGGAGCGCCCGTAAAGAAAATATGGTTAAAGGGCAGCGAAAGCAGATGCGTTGAGGTTTCAACCGCACCTTCAATGAGGCATACTTCATTTTGCTCAAAGATACCATCAACTATTTTTTTCATCAGTGCAGAGGAATTGGGCGTATGCTCTGATGGTTTGATGATGACCGTATTGCCCGCGGCAATAGCAGCCACCAAAGGACCAAAAGTTAGGTTAAAGGGAAAATTCCATGGAGAAATGATCAAACAAACCCCTTTGGGCTCATATTTTATCCGTGATGAAGATCCCACTAGGGCTAAGGGAGTTCCCACGCGTTGGGATTTGGTCCATTGGTGAATGTGTCCCAGGGCATGTCTGATCTCGCCAATAACGGGGTAAATTTCCGTTAGGTCCACCTCGGCCGGGTGTTTTGCCAAATCTTTGTGCATGGCATCCCTGATTTCATCCCTATAGGTTTTCTCAATGGCCTTTTTGAGTTTTTTGAGTTGGCCTATTCTGTATCTTATTTTTTTATTGGCCAGTTTGTACTGGTGTTCTTTCTGTTCGCTGAACACCCTATCCATATGTGTCCTGTTTTGGAGATTATCCGAGAAGCCCATGTTTTTTTGCTACAATTTAAACTTTCCTGTTAAATTCTGCTATGGGAGCTTCCACACCATTCCTTATATGCGTCACTTAATTTCCTGTTTTTTTATAAAAACACGCAAAGTTTCTAATCTAAGGTGAGGTACTCGATTTTAACTCCTTTTTCCTTTGGCTGGTTGAATTGCCCATACCACCTTCTCTAGCGTTTTTTGGTTTTTGGCCAAAATAATATCCTTTTGGGCTTTGCCCTAAAAGTGGAGGTTTTACATAAAATTTATCCCCCCATTAAACGTTTATCGTATTTAGATGTCTTAGTTATGAGGAACATAACTGCTTTTAAATTGATCTTGCCCATGAAAAATAATATACTGCCCCTACTTTTTTCAATAGTCTTGTTGGCTTGTTCAAATAGTGACGGGCCCGATGGGCAGACCGAAGCAGAAACCGAAACGTTGGAACAGCCCAGCTCTTTGGTAAACTATGATTCTATGCAGAATTGGGCTTTTCATCCAGAGCAAAACATAAATTATTTGGGTTTATACAATTTGGATATTGGGATTGTAAACAAAAATTTAGAGTTAGCGGGAACGATACAGGTTGAAAATAATGCCTCTAACAACACTGGCGTAGATGTATTTTTTGTCCATCCTACCTTATTGGATAATAGTCCTAGTGAAGCCACAATGGTTGCCCTAGAGAGTCAGCCTACCACAAGAATTGATTTAACGATTATTGCACAAGGAGGTTTATTGGCAAAGTACGGAAGATTTTTTGCTCCTCGCTATCGACAGTCTTCTGGGTCAACATACATAAGTGATGATATTGGTAAAGCTGAGCAGGCAGAAGTCATTATGCAATCATACAGCGATGTCAAAGCTGCTTTTTTGAACTATTTGGATAACCATAACAATGGTAATAAAATTATCTTGGCCGGACATTCACAGGGGTCTTTTTTAATTTCCATGTTGGTGAGGGATTTATTCGACGAAGATGAAAGCTTGAGGAATAAGTTAGTAATAGCCGCTTTGGGAGGAATAGGAACAGTATATGCAGAACAGGGAACTTACGTTGGAGGGCAGTTTAAGTTTATTCCTTTTTGTACCCAAATTAATGAATGTGGTTGTGTACAGAATTGGAGAAGTTTTAAAGACGGCCAACCTTATAATGAAATAGCAGCTAGTCTTCCATTTCTTAATGAAGAATTGGTAAAATACGGGGTATACTACCGTACAGTTAATTTTGAAGAAGATTGGTTGTTGATGGATGAGATTTATATTGATGAAAAAGAGACACCATTTAGATACATAGCCTTGGGGAATAACGTAAATGAAAGTCATGGGTTTAATTATGTGGCCCACGATAATTTATATGTGGCTAGGACTAGAAGGGATTCCAATACAGAGATTGGACTAAATGTTGCATTTAATCCTGAAATAGGAGATCAAAGAATTAATGATCTTGCAGAAGCAGAGGAGGATCCTTTATTTGACTTTTGGGGGTACCATACCAAAGACTATGCAATTTATTTATGGCCCTTGCTACAGCAGATTGATGCTAAGTTGGCAAATTGCAACTAGCTCTTTAAATGAAGCTTCATCCCTTCATGTGTAGGCTTAAATCCAAAATTTTCATAGAATCGTAGGCCATCAGGTCGTTTTTTGTCCGTGGTGAGTTGCACAATTTTTGCGCCTTTTTCCTTGGCACGTTGAATGGCCCATGTTAAGAATTTTTGCCCCAAACCCTTGCTGCGTTCATTTTTGTGTATCCGTACGACTTCAATTTGGGCCCTAAGGCTGCCTTGGTGTGAAAGGTATTGTATAAAGGAAAGTTGAAGGGTGCCAACCACTTTTCCTGAGTCATCTTCCATGACCATCAATTCTTGGTTGGGGTCATTGAGAATCTTATCAAAAGCTTGGATGTAGGACTTTGGGAGCGGAATTTGGTAATCCTCCCGCTGATTGCCCAAGCTGTCATTGGCCAGCATTCCAACAATTGCTATTATATCTGATTTCTTTGCGTGACGAATTTTCAATTATTCAATTAAACTTTTTAACCATCAACCCTTCTTCTCTACCCATTCCCTGGCATTTACAAACGCTTGGATCCATGGGGAAACCTCATCGGTTCTATCCTTTGGATAGTGGGCCCAGTTCCATGGAAAAATGGAGCGTTCAATATGGGGCATGGTCACCAAATGGCGGCCTGTCTTATCGCAGAGCATGGCCACATTGTAATCACTGCCGTTCGGATTGGCAGGGTATTCGGCATAGCCATATTTGGCAACGATCCCATAATGGTCCTCGGATAAGGGAAGGGAGAATTTTCCTTCCCCATGGCTGATCCACACGCCCAAAGTAGCTCCTTCCAGATTAGAAAGCATTACCGAATTGTTCTTCCCAACCTTCACCGAAGTAAAATTACTCTCGTGCTTATGGGAATCGTTATAGGTCATCTTGCCGTGTTGGTCGCCATGTTCGGGATTGATCAGATCTAGTTCCATGAATAATTGGCAACCGTTGCAAATGCCCACTGAGAGGGTATCGGGCCGGGCAAAGAAATCTTTGATGACCTCACGGGCCTTTTCATTGTACTTGATGGCTCCTGCCCAACCTTTGGCAGATCCCAAAACGTCTGAATTGGAGAACCCCCCTACGGCGCCCAAGAACTGAATATCCTTCAGGTCCTCACGCCCCATGATCAAATCGGTCATGTGTACGTCCTTTACCTCAAAACCGGCCAGATAGAGGGCATGAGCCATCTCACGCTCGGAGTTGCTACCCTTTTCCCGGAGGATGGCCGCTTTGGGTGGGTCATTTCCATTAGCCCCAGTGAACAAGTGGCTGAGGCCACTCGAAGCCACCTCTGGAAAACGATACACCAAAGGCTGCTTTTTGTAATTCTCGTAGCGGTCTTTGGCCAAACCGTTGGCGGTTTGTTGCTTGTCCAACAGATAAGAGGTCTTATACCACGTATCGCGGAGCGAGGCAATGTTCAAACCAACCTCTACACCATGGTTCTTTAATTGCAGTGTTCCTTCGGCAGTTGGACTTCCAATATTGATGGCCTCAATGCCTTGGGATTGCAAACGTTCGGCCGTCCCTGCATTAGTTTGAAAGACAATGCCGATGTTTTCCGAGAACAATAGTTTGATGGTATCGGTCTCGCCCAAAGTGGTCAAATCGATAGCTGCACCCAAATCGTTATCGGCAAAGCAGATTTCCAACAAAGTGGTGATCAATCCGCCGGAGCCAATATCATGACCCGACTGAATGTTCCCAGCCTTAATTTCTTCCTGTAGTGCATTAAAGGCCTTTTTTAGATATTGGGCATTGGTGACGGATGGGGCTTTGCTACCCACGGCGTTCAACACCTGATTAAAACTGGAACCGCCCAATTGGTAGTCATCTTGGCTTAGGTTGAGGTAGTAGATATCCCCACCATCCTTTTGCAGCACAGGTTCCACGGTCTTTTTTAGGTCGGAACAATGTCCAGCGGCAGAAATGATGACGGTACCGGGTGCGATCACCTCTTGGTCTTTATATTTCTGCTTCATGCTCAACGAATCCTTACCGGTTGGCACATTGATGCCCAGGGCAATGGCAAAATCGGAACAGGCCTCAACGGCTTCGTACAAGCGGGCATCTTCCCCTGGATTTCTACAGGGCCACATCCAGTTGGCGGAAAGGGAGACTGATTTCAACCCTTCCTCCAAAGGAGCCCAGATAATATTGGTCAGGGCTTCGGCAATACTGTTGCGACTACCGGCCACGGGGTCGATAAGCCCGGAGATGGGGGAGTGGCCAATACTGGTCGCCAAGCCTTCCTTGCCCTTAAAGTCCAGGGCCATGACACCACAATTGTTCAGGGGCAGTTGCAATGGGCCGGCACATTGTTGTTTGGCCACACGGCCACCCACACAGCGGTCCACCTTGTTGGTGAGCCAATCCTTGCAGGCCACGGCCTCCAGTTGCAATACGTGTTCCAAATAGTCGTGGAAATGTTCCAAACTGTAGGGTGCATCTTGGAAGCTGGCTTCAATCTTTTTGTCCTCCATGATGGTTTTGGGCGAACTGCCAAACATATCGGCGAGCGCCAAATCCATGGGTTTGCTTCCTTTGCCATGGCTTTCAAAGGTAAAGCGGTCGTCACCGGTCACATGTCCCACTTCAAACAGGGGGGAACGCTCCCGATCGGCAATCTTTTTCAACAAGGCCATATCTTTTTCGGCCATGACCAAGCCCATACGTTCCTGACTTTCATTGCCAATGATTTCTTTGGAGGATAGCGTGGGGTCACCAATGGGTAGTTTGTCCAAATCGATATTCCCACCGGTTTCCTCCACCAACTCTGAAAGGCAGTTGAGGTGACCGCCTGCACCGTGATCGTGAATGGACACGATGGGGTTTTCCTCGCCCTCGACCAAGCCGCGAATGGCATTGGCCGCCCGTTTTTGCATTTCTGGGTTGCTGCGTTGTACGGCGTTCAGTTCAATGGCGGACTCAAACTCGCCGGTATCGGCACTGGAAACGGCCGCGCCGCCCATACCAATGCGGTAGTTGTCACCGCCCAAGATTACAATTTTATCCCCTTTGTTTGGGATGTCCTTTAAGGCTTGTTCGGCCTTCCCATACCCAATGCCCCCAGCGAGCATGATGACTTTGTCGTAGCCGAGTCGAGCTTGCGAGACTCGCCCTGAGCGTAGTCGAAGGGCCTCTTTAGATTTCTCACCTTCGTTCGAAATGACACCCTCTCTTGGAGTAGCCTCAGTGACCGAAGCCACCTCTTCTTTATGCTCAAAGGTCAACAACGACCCCGCGATCAAGGGTTGCCCAAATTTGTTCCCAAAGTCCGAAGCACCGTTACTGGCCTTGATCAAAATATCCATCGGGGTTTGGTAGAGCCAGTCGCGTTCCGGGAAACCGTTTTCCCAAGGCCTTGGGGATTGAGCGGAGTCGAAATCCCTTTCCAATCGGGAGTAGGAGGTCATGTACACCGCGGTTCCCGCCAAGGGCAAGCTGCCCTTGCCACCGGCCAATCGGTCACGGATCTCACCACCAGAACCTGTGGCGGCCCCGTTAAAAGGTTCTACTGTGGTGGGGAAATTGTGGGTTTCCGCTTTAAGGGAAAGAACGGAATCAAACTCGGTTTCTTGGTAAAGGTCGGGCACGTCGGCTCGTTTTGGGGCAAACTGCACCACTTTCGGACCTTTTACAAAAGCTACATTGTCCTTATAGGCCGAAACAATGCCGTTCGGATTTTCTTGGGAGGTCTTTTTGATGAGCTTAAAGAGCGAAGTGGTTTTTTCCTCCCCATCGATTACAAAGGTGCCGTTAAAGATTTTATGGCGGCAGTGCTCCGAATTTACCTGACTAAAGCCAAACACTTCAGAGTCGGTCAATTTGCGGCCCAAACGTTGGGCCAGTTCCTCCAAATAGGCAATTTCCTCCTCACTCAGGGCCAGGCCTTCCTTTTGGTTGTAGGCGGCAATGTCCCCAATTTCCAAAATGGGTTCTGGGGTAACATTAATGTCAAAAATGGTTTGCCCCAAACCTTGGTACTTTTGGAACAGCATGGGGTCGTAGTCCGTAAAATCTTTGGCTACGGCTGTGAACTCCTCAATCCGCAAAATACCTTGGATACCCATGTTCTGGGTAATCTCCGTAGCGTTGGTACTCCAGGGCGTAAGCATGGTGGCTCTTGGGCCAACAAAAAAGGCGTCTAGGGACGCCGCTGCTATCTTGGGTTGGTTGCCGAACAACCAGCTGAGCTTTTTTTGGTCTTCTGGGGTAAGTTCATCTTGGGTCTGCAGGGCGAAAACCTTGGTGTTGGGGTCTCCGAAAAAGTGAATCATCGCCATAATTTTGGAAAAGGCAAATTTACCAAATTGTTGAAGATTTAATTCGATTGGGGAGTGGAGTTGTTAACGGTAATTGTTAATACCATGGTATTAACAATATTGCTTAAAGCGAATGATAAATTGATACTTGTTTAAAGCGGTGTTGTTAGGAAAAAAGCTAAAAATTAGTTTTTAGGCGGTAGGATATCTTCAAAGTATTTTACCCAATTTCCCTCTTGGAGTCGCTCGCCATATTCATGGAATGCCCCTTCACTGGTCTTGGTGAAAAACAGTCTACGCTCTTTATTGAACCAGACACGAAACGCACCATTTTCTAGCTCCCCCTTGTATTTTCCAGAGCCACTTTTGTAAAACGGACAATAGTAATAGGTTTTGTCCTTTTCATCATAATAGATAACGGTATGTAATTTTAGGGATTCTGATTCCAGGTCAATGGTAATAAGGTGTCCGTCCACTTTGTATTGCACCAGTTCATGGGCCATGACCTCTTTGGTGCCATCTTCTTGGAACGATTTACTTATGCCTTCCCAATCACCCACCATAAAAGATAACTGCGCCATTTTTTTTGCACTTGTGGTTTGGGCAAAAATTTGGTTACCGTTAAGCAAACTAAAAGAACTTAGTATAATGATTACCAAAGGATGGAAGAAAAGTTTCATATGCTGTAGTTTCAATTCGTTGTAATTGTCATAACCTAAAATTATACCGCACTTTGAGCAAGAGCTGCCGATTTTGTAGCTCCCAAGGTTGGTCATAGCCATTAAAGGTGTTGTTGTTAAAGACCAAAAAGACATCGCCCAAGGGGGAGAAAATCCAATGGATACGGGCGTTAAGCCCCATGATTCGGCTATCGGTGTCGTATTGCAGGTAACTGTTCAACTGTAGGTTGGAGGTCACGTTAAAGCGTACCCGAAGACCTGCCAAGGTTTGGTCAAAATCCCCAAAGGGCAATCGGGCGCGGTTGTGCAAGCCGTTAAATTCAAAGGCCAGCAAAGCACTAGGGTTCCAGTTGAGGGTGAGTTCATATTCATTCAAGGTGCCTTCATAAAAACTGCCAAACCACCAAGTGGCCTGACCACTAAGGCGACGTTTGGCCGCAAATTCGCCTTCCAAGCGGTAGCGCTTAAAATGGTATTCTCCCACAGGAATGGTCACCCCATCGACAATATCAAAAGGTTCCAATATGTTTTCCCCCATGGGGCGGAAATTGGCCTCAATACGGTCGCCGCTCTCCAACCGCCAGTTAAGGGGTGCGGTGAACAGGCTATAGGACTGCCATGGCCCAGCAATATTCTTGATGTAGGTAAGGTAGAGTTGGTTGAACATCTGCCGCAACCATGAAATTTTGGGCCTTGGGGCAAAGGTGCCCCCTAAGCGGTAAAAGTGGACCCCCTTTCTGGGCACAAACCCCAGCGAAGGGTCAAATTGTTCGCCAATGCGGGCATAGGTGGCGGCTATATCCCAACGGTCGTTGGGGTAGTCTACTTTAAAACCAACCGCGGAACGATCTTTCGTAAGGTCGTCCCGATGGGTGAGCATGGCCCAGCCGCCCACCAAAAAGTTTTTGTCGCCCTGAAAGCGGGTGGTCTGGAAGGTAAAATCCGCTCCGGACATCCAACTGCCCCTACGACCCAAAGGGTCTCCGGCAGAGGCTATAACGCCCACCGTGCTTTCTTTCAATACGTTTCTTCGTACGCGGACCACCCCCATATTGGTGGCATCATACTCTTGCCCTTCCAGGTCAAAATCGTTGGTGCGGATGCCCAGGGCACCAAAAGCGGTCTTGCCCATACGGCCATTGAGCTTGGTACCCGCAATGACCGGAACCTGCACATTGTCCCGAAGACCGATACGGCGACTGAAAAAGGGCAGTACGGTACTGCTGCCCGTACCAAAACCGAATTCAAAAATGTCCGACCCTTCCAAAAAGAAGGTGCGTTTCTCGGGAAAGAAGAGGGGAAAACGGGTGAGGTTGGTCTGGCGGGTATCCACTTCTGTCTCCCCAAAATCGGTATTTACCGTAAAGGTGGCCAAGACATTGGGGCCAATCCGTTGGCTGGCATCCAAACTTACATCGGGGTCAAAGATGGTGGTGGCATTGGCACCATCCTTATTCAGTCTACCGACCAAAGAGGGGCGTACATTCATGCCCAGGCCATAGTTAAACTCGGGGAGGCCTGTCAACAGCCCGGCCCTGCTGGTCTGGATCAACCATTGGTCGCGCTTAACATTGGCCCAGCGAATGGTCTCTTGGTTCCGCTGTATGCGGCGTTCCACGTTAAAGCCCCATTGGGTCAGTCCCTTTTTAAAGGCGATGCTCTGTATGGGTATGACGATTTCGGCCGTCCAGCCCATATCGGTGATTTGGGTCCTGGCATCCCAAACGGCATCCCAATCGTCGTTTTCGTCCTCGCCACGATTGGAGACCAGGGCATCGTAACGGGCAGCCAAGGGATTGACCGCAAAGATGTAACCCGATTGACCATCCAAAAAGGGGTCAATGACGATTTTTACATGGTCTTCTTCAGATACGTCGGCATCCCGAATTTTGGAGAACCGGATGATTCCCTCGGGATGGGTATCGTTGCAACTGATTCCGATGACCACGGTACGGGAATCTACCAATACTTGAACGCTCGTGGTCTGCGAAGGTAGGCCACCTTCTTCGGGAACGGTGGTCTTTAATGCGGAGAGGCGAGGGGCGTTTTTCCAATCGGTTTCGTTCAATGCACCATCAAGTTGTATGGGTTCGGTAAGTTGGCCCGCTTTAAAGGAGGGTCTTTCCGTGGTTTGGGCAACTGTGCGGAAAATCAGGCAAAAAAATAGGATTAGGGTCCAATTGGATTTTGGCCCAATAAAACGGTTGTGAAAGAATACTCTGGTCTGCAATTGGTGAATTGAAAAGCATAAAAATAAGCAATCAAAAGTAGGAAAGGATCATGAACTTGAGAAAGATGATTTTTGCGGGCCTATTGCTTTTTTCCATTGATGAAAAAGGAATCAAAAAGCTAGCTTCCAGAAGGCAGGGACCTAGACCTGGTTTTTCAATTGTACTGAAAAAATTGTGTGGGTAAAGGGGTTTTTCCTTGTGTTTAACGTCGCTCCATCAACGCCATATAAAACCCATCAAACCCGCTTTCCGAGGCATAGATGTTTTGTTCTTTGACGAACTTGAACCCTTGTCCCGCCTCCGATGCCAAAAAATGCTGGACTTGTTCGTTGTTTTCCTCCGGTAAAATAGAGCAGGTGGCATAGACCAGTCTGCCGCCCGGTTTCACCATTTTGGAATAATCGCGGAGAATATCGCGCTGTACTCCTTTGATCCGCTCTAAAAACTCGGGCTCCAATTTCCATTTGCTGTCAGGATTACGGCGAATGACCCCAAGTCCGGAGCAGGGGGCATCCAACAAAACGCGGTCCGCCCTTTCCTGCAGCTTTTTGATGGCCTTGGTATTTTCAATAATCCGGGTTTCCATATTGTGTACCCCGTTACGTCGTGCCCTGATCTTTAGTTTTTTGAGTTTACTCTCGTAAATGTCCATGGCGATCAATTGCCCTTTGTTCTGCATGAGCGAGGCCAAGTGAAGGGTTTTTCCACCAGCACCTGCACAGGCATCGACCACCCGATGGCCGGGTTCCACCCCCAGATAGGGGGCCACCATTTGGGAAGAGGCATCCTGCACTTCAAAAAGGCCATCTTTAAAGGCTTGGGTAACAAAGACATTCTTGCGCTCTGCCAAGGCAAGGGCATCCTTGGCGCCGGAAACGGTCATTGTTTCCACCCCTTCTTCCTTTAAGGCCATGCGGAGGTTATTTTTATTGGTCTTTAGGGTATTGACCCTTAAGATAACCTCGGCCTGTTGGTTAAGGGCGGCGCTTTCCTTATTCCATGGGTCAGCACCTAGGGCTTTTTCACACCGTTCATCCAACCAATCGGGAAAGGATTCCCGAAATTTTCTGATCTTGGACAGCTCGTCAAACCGACCTTTGATCCTACGTACCGGGGTTGCTTCCATTTGTTTCCATTCAGGGAGTTGAATTCCACGGAGTACGGCCCAAACCGCAAAAAGGCGAAAAAGGTTGGGGCGCGAGAACGGCGCGTTCACCTCGGCAATTTCGGTGTACAAACGTTTATAGCGTACTATTTCATAGGTGGTCTCGGCAATAAATCCGCGGTCGCGAACACCCCAGCGCTTGTCGTATTTCAAGACTTTTTCAATCACCTTGTCGGCATATTCCTGCTCATTGAAAATAAGGTTGAGGCCATCTATGACGGCAAAGACCAAGTTTCTGTGTAGGCGCATAAGAAAATATAATGGGGGCAAAGGTAGTGCGATTTTATTGCCCCGGTACATTGGGCTTGGCAAAGTGTGGGGAAACGGTCTAAATATTTCCTTTTGATAGGGGTGCATTTAGATGTCCACCGCATAAATCACCCCCTTCTTGTACCAAGAGGCTTATCTTTGGAAAAACTTTTTTTGATGAAGAAATTCCCCTTTTTGCTTTTATTGGCCATTGGCCTGTTCGGTTGTCAACAGAAAGAACGTTCCCGCAAATATACCGACCTGACCCTTACAACGGTTTTTGAGGATTCCGTCAGTATTCGGGCCATTACGTTTTTGGAGGACGGTACATTGGCATTTGCTGGGAGCAATGGTATGTATGGTACTGTTGATGTGAATTCAGGAAAGGTACGGGCCAATGTGCAGCGCCATGATTCCATACTTCCAGAGTTCCGTGCGGTGGGGCATACCCGTTCGGATTTTTTTATGCTTTCCATTGTTAGTCCAGCCTTGTTGTACAAAACAGGGAACAACGGACAAATGGAGTTGGTCTACATAGAGGAAGGGGAAGGCGTATTTTACGATGCCCTTACTTTTTGGAACGATTTGGAGGGAATTGCCATGGGGGATACAGTTGATGGATGTATATCGATTATTATGACGAGGGATGGAGGACAGACGTGGACAAAAGTTCCTTGTTCCCATTTGCCCGAAGGGATTGAGGGCGAGGGCGCTTTTGCGGCAAGCAACAGTACTATTGCGGTGATGGGCGACCAAGCCTGGATAGGCACAACGGAAGGTAGAATTTACCACACCATGGATAAAGGGGGTACTTGGCAGGTGTACCAATCGCCAATTGTGCATGGGCAACCGACACAGGGAATTTATTCCTTGGATTTTTACGATGAAAAGGTTGGCTTTGGTATTGGGGGCGATTATACCCAGCCCGAATCAAACAAAGCGAACAAAATCATGACACTGGATGGCGGGAAGACCTGGAATTTGATTGCCGATGGCCAAAACCCCAATTATAAAAGTTGTGTACAGTATGTGCCGGATGCTGGAGGGCAGGATTTGGTGGCGGTCGGGTTTACCGGAATCGATTATTCCCATGATGGTGGGAAGAACTGGAAACACCTGAGTGATGAAGGTTTTTATACAATTCGATTTTTAAACGATTCCATTGCCTATGCCGCCGGGAAAAACCGTATCGCTAAACTTGTCTTTCAGTAGTTAAACCAAGGGTTCTTCGTTTAGTTTGAGCTTACATTCAGAAGCATCGAAAGAGGCTTCAATCCCTACGGGGAAGGTAAAGTTTTCCTCGATGTGCCCAAAGCTCATACCATATACCGCCGGAATCTTCATGGGGGCTATACGATCCATGATCACTTCTTTCAGTGTAAAGGATTCCGAGCCTTCTTTTTTATCGCACCCCTTGCAGACGCCAAAAATAATGCCCGCCGCATTCTTGAATGTTTTGGTGGACAATAATTGGGTGAGCATTCGGTCAATTCTATAGGGGGCTTCCCCAATATCTTCAATACATACCAAGCAATTGGTGTAATCTATGTCGTACATGGTGCCGGTCATTGCGGCCATGAGGGAGAGGTTGCCCCCCACCAATTTCCCTGAAGTTTTACCCGGGGTTATGGTGTAGCGCTCAAAAACGGGGTCTTTTAGGGTTTCTTGGTCAAATTCATAATTTTTAATGGCCTTGCTTTTGGCTGACTTCATCAGCAGCATTTTCATTTGTTTATAGGCATAAGATTTGGGCTCGGGACCCATGGCTCCATGAAAGCCTACCAATCCGGTTTTTATATAAAATGCCTGTAAAAGCGCGGTTATGTCGCTATAGCCTATCAGTATTTTAGGGTTTTGGGCAATCACGTCATAGTTGAGTCTATCCAAAATTCGGGTGCAGCCATAGCCTCCGCGGATGCAAAAAATGGCATCTACTTTTGGGTTGCTGAACATATGCATCAGGTCTGCGGCCCTTTCTTCATCGGTATTGCTCAAATAGCCTTGACGCTTTAAAACCCTGTCCGTGTAATAGGGTTCCATGCCCAAACCAATGACGGTTTGGATACTGTTCTCAAGGAGTTCCGGAGAAAAGGCATAGCCCGGGGCCACCAATCCTATGACATTGCCTTTTTTAAGACGTTTTGGCTTTAGGACAGTTGGAGGAGTTGAATGGATTCTTGCCTTGGCATCGGATGTTGCCGAAATGCCAAGTGCTACAGTTGCCAATGCTGATTTTGTAATGAAATCCCTTCTTTTTACCATGCCCCTAAAATAAGCTTTAAAATGTGGGGATTCAAAAGGAAAAAGCAATCCAAGGAATGAAAACCTAAAACGATTTCAACTCGATCTGGACACTTTTTGGACCGCTTTTGCCGGATATTCCTTTAAACATTCACGACCACAAAGTGCCTTCCTGTTTTTTTATACCAAATACCCCTGTATTTGTACAATTTTCTACCGTTGACTACCACGACCTTATTTCCTCTGGGCAATCTTCTTACTTTAATGCCTACAGGGGCGGCAACCACAACATATTTTCTGCCCCGGGCCCTGTACCAGACCCCATCGGCAACATAATAATTGGCCTTGTTGTGCATTACGACCTTGGGTTTTTTAAGGGTGGCCACTATGGTACCCTGTTTTGGATATACCCGAACCACGGTTCTTTGTGCATTTGTTGTTAAAAAGCCTCCAATAAGGGCAAAAGTCAAAAGGATACGTTTCAAATTTTTCATAGCAATCTTTTTTGGGTTTATCTCTTTGACTTTTTGTTCTGTCAAAGGTTTAAGCCTTGGACTGTTTTTTTCGATGAACCGCAAACCCTACCACTAGGAGGGTAAAGACCAAGCTGAACGAGAACAGCATGGTGTTCGGTTTTTTTGACACAGTCTTGTCGCCGGCAAAGCTTCCTTGTGCCATCGTTTTTTGGGCATGGAGAAGATGATGGTGTTTTTGCTCCCTGCCATAGACGAACACATGGTTCTTGGCCTTTTTATAGAGGTGCACAAAACTTTTCATGCTTAAGCTGTAGTCTTCCCATGCTTCGGGAAGGTTTTTTAGCTGAAATGTCAAAGCGCCATTATGTTGGTTTAAATCTGCTGTTAGGAGTTTCAGGGCTATGGGAGCGTTGCCCAACTCTAACCGTACCTTTTCATTAAAATAGGTTTCAAATTCAGCGGAGTATTCTGCCAATTGGAACTGCTCGTTGTCCTTCAGTTCTGGATGGAGGTCAATGAGCAGATCAATCGCTGTACTTGGGGTAAGGTAAACGACCAATTGTTGGTCATCCAACCTAAAAAAGTAGCTGATCTCGTTTGGGTTGTGCGCCCATAGGATCCATGCCCCAAACAACCAAATACCAATAGCTAAACATATTTTTTTCATGATCTTAGGGCCTAACATTGAAACTGGAATCCGGCGTTCCCGAAAAACACAGGGGCATGGAGGGGAAGTTATCGGTGATGACATAGTAATACTCATCATCGGATTCCGGGGTCTTGCCAAACCTACCGTTGCATTCATCCAGGCTTGAAACCCCATCGACATATTCATAATCTTGAAAATAATAGCCATCTGGGCATCCATCTGGAGCCGTTATCCCATTGCCACCACGGGCTTCCGTTTTTAACCGGTACCCGCTTTCCATGGCGATGATAGTGGTATTGTCTGTGTCATAACCGTATTTGTAGTAAATGGGAAACCCATCGGCGGCGTACCCCACTTTTACCATCTGGGTACCATCGGCTTGCAATCCATCCAAATAGTTGGAAGGCGTGCCATGATAATGGTAGCGGCCCGTGGGTTGCACATGGGCATTGTTACAATCCAGTCCCAAACTCCTGGTGTCTTGTAGTGCGGTGATGTTCCAATCCCTGTTGGTGGTACCGTTGGAGCCAATGAAAAATTCGGCCGTATAGGGTTCTATGGCGGCTCCTGAGAACAGTACCCCCGTGGTGTACCCCGATCCGTTGGTGACACTATTGGCCAGTTGGGGTGTTGTGGTCATGCTGTAGGTTTCGGAGACCGAGGCAATGGTGTTGGGGTTGCCGTTGTTTGGAAATTGCCCCACCAAATGATCAACGATGCTGTTAATGGAAATATTTCGGGTGTTTCCTGAAATGTTTTCTGTGTATTGTGAATTGGTTCCCAATTGTGAGGCGATATCAATGTTGCACGCACTGCCATCCAGGTTGATGGTGAAAACACTGTCCGAGTTGCTGCAATCCAGAGAAGTATTGGAGGCGTCATTTTGGGAAGAAATATTTTCATTTATGGCCAAGCCCGAATCATCATCAGTGGAGCAGGCGGTTGCGAGGGTCACCGCAATCAGCAGGAAGAGCTTTATTGTTTTCATCGTTTCAGTTTTTAAGTTTTATCATAGGACGGGTTGTTTTTTAAAAGGTTTAAAAAAAAAGAAGCCATTTGGCTCCTTTTTTTTGTAACTTTTTGTTAAAACCACTTATTGTCTGCGGCCTCGATTATCACGGTATTGTCGGATCAAGCGCCTTTTAAAGCTTTCTTCCGCCCTAAACAGCAAAAGGATTTTCTTGCTGGGCAGTATGGGTTTCAAATCCGTGACAAACTGCTCTTCAATCTGTTGCTTTTCTTTTCTGAGTTGTTGGACCGAGGCCAACAATTTTGAGGCTTCAGCTTCGGTCATAGTTGCTAATTGCCCCCCCCGTTTGCCAAACTGCATCCGTTCCCTGTGGCGTATGTCTTCCATTTTTTCCTCATGGGCATTGTAAATGGGCCAAAAAGCCTGTGCTTCTTCGGAGGTCAGTTCTAGCTCCCCGGTCAAAAAAGCCACTTTTAACGATTTTATCTTTTTGTGTGGCGGTGGCCCCTGCTGTGCAAAGGCAAACATTCCACAGAGAAAAATAAGGACAAGCGTTATCTTGTTAATCGAATTCTTCATAATCTAGGTTTAGGTCTTCTATTTCATCAATGGCATTATCCAAATAGTCCACAATAGCTTCTTCGGGAAAATCTTCTTCGGTAATGCCCAATAAATTTACGGATTCCATTCCCATGACTTCGGCAATCTCATAAGAGGTAAGCCCTAGGTTGTTATCTTCAAAATAGGCTTCGATATCGGCACTGGCCAAGTCTTCAAACTGTGGTTCTAGGTCGGAATTTCCAAAGAAAACGATGCCAAGGGCCACCAAGGCAGCTATTGAAGCGGCGGCGGCATAATAGTTTCGCCAAGGGTTCAGCGGAACCACCTTGGTTTCTGGGGGTGTCGTTTCGGATAAAATCTGGGTTTCCACGGCATCAAAATACCCTTGGGGTACCCTAAAACCATCTGATTTTGGCAAAAAATCGGTCTTGGGCTCGCCTTCTTCCGCCTCTATACGGGCAAAAAGCCGCTCATTAAAGCTTTCAAAGTAGCCTTCAGGGGTTTTGAATCTGTCTTTTTTGTTCTTATCCATTGCGTTTATTGGACTGAAAAAGCCATTAAAGGTTTAACTTTCCTTTAAATAGCTTTCAATTTTCTTTACGGCCAAATGATAGGATGCTTTTAAGGCCCCTACCGATGTGCCCAAAATATCGGAGATCTGCTCATATTTCATCTCCTGAAAATACTTCATATTGAATACCAATTTCTGTTTTTCGGGCAGGCTGGCGAGGGCTTTTTGGAACTTCAGCTGAATTTCTTCCCCTTCAAAATACACATCTGACTGCAAGGTGTCTACCAAGGTTTCTTGCCATTCTTGGGTAGAAACCCCCAGCTTCTTGGACTTCTGTTTTAGGAAGGTGAGTGCTTCATTGGTGGCAATGCGGTACATCCACGAGTACAATTTGCTTTCGCCCTTAAAGCCATCAATGTTCCGGTAGACCTTGATAAAAGTGTTCTGCAATACATCATCGGCATCATCATGGTTTAAAACAATACGGCGTATATGCCAGTACAGCCTTTCTTTGTAGGTGTTCACGAGTACCCCAAAGGCTTTGGCCTGGGTGAGTTTGTCTTGCAGTTCTACCACTAAGGTTTCTTCGGCGATCAACAGCGTTGTTTTGGTCTTTGACTATAAAAGTAAACAAAGGTTTAGATCCCCACCCTTAAATCCTTTCCCCGAAGGGTTAAGGGGCTTTAGCCCAATGTCTGCAACTCCACCAACTTTTTATAGCCTTTTTTGGATTGCATCAGCTCTTCGTGGGTGCCTTGTTCCACAATCCTTCCCTTGTTCATGACCACAATGGAATCGGCGCTTTGGATGGTGGAAAGCCGGTGCGCAATGACCAATGAGGTGCGGTTCTGCATCATTTTTTCCAGGGCATCCTGTACCAATCGTTCACTTTCGGTGTCCAAGGCCGAAGTGGCCTCATCCAGGATCATGATGGGCGGATTTTTTAATACGGCCCGGGCAATGGAGAGCCGCTGTTTTTGGCCGCCACTCAATTTGTTGCCACTATCCCCAATATTGGTGTCGTACCCTTCGGGAAGCTCCATGATAAAATCATGGGCATTGGCAATTTTTGCAGCTTCGATGATTTCTTCATCGGTGGCCTTTTCCTTGCCCAAGGCAATATTGTTCTTTACAGTGTCATTGAACAAAATGGAATCTTGTGTGACCAGCCCCATGAGCCCGTGCAGCGATTTTTTGGAAATCTCCTTGATGTTGATTCCATCTATTTCTAGGGCACCTTCGTTCACGTCATAAAAGCGGGCCAGTAGGTTGGCCACCGTACTTTTACCGCTGCCAGATTGTCCCACAAGGGCTACGGTATGCCCCTTGTTGATGTTGAGGTTGAAATCCTCCAACACATATTCATCCTCATATTTAAAGGAGATGTGCTTAAATGCCACGGAATTTTCAAGATGGTCTATTTCTTGGGCATTGGGCACATCGGCAATGGGGTTCTCGGTCTCCAAAATTTCAAAGATCCGCTCTGCGGCGGCATTCCCTTTTTTAATGTTGTAGTTGACCGTGGTAATGGCCTTTACGGGATTGATGATGGTGTAGAACAACCCAATATAGCCCATAAAATCTTGGGGTTTAAGGGTACTGCCCTCGGCAAACACCAAACTGCCGCCATACCAAAGCACGGTGATGACCACGGCCACGCCCAAAAACTCACTGAATGGAGAGGCCAGCCCTTTTCGGTGCAACACGGAGGTCATGATATTTTTAAAACGCCCTGTGGATTCGGTAAATTTTCTGGCCAGTTTCTCTTCGGCATTAAAGGCTTTTATCACTTTTAGGCCTGTTAAGGTCTCTTCCAAAAAGGAAAGGAACGTACCCGTCTCCTTTTGGGCCTCCAGTGATTGGGCCTTTAATCGTTTTCCGACCACGGAAATAAGAAATCCAGCAATGGGCAGAAACAAAAAGACGAACAGGGTCAGTTTAACACTTATACCGAGCATGGTTCCCAACACAATGACAATGGTGATGGGTTCCCGTACCAGAGCTTCCAAAGAATTGATGATGGATCCCTCCACCTCTTTGACATCAGCGGTCATCCGCGCCAATAGGTCCCCCTTGCGCTTTTCTGAAAAGAAGGAAATGGGCAGGCTCACGGTTTTATGATAGAGCTCATCTTGAATGTCCTTGACCATGCCGGTACGCAGAAAGGCCAAAAAGTACATGGCGGCATAGCGGAAAAAGTTCTTTAAAAAGAAAATAACGATACTGGCAATGCAGATAAAGGCCAAGGCGGCCATGGGGCCATCGGCAGTGACAATTTCGGTCAAAAAATAGTTCAGGGAGTCTTCCGCATAGGTCTTTAGGTTGGAAAACCCTTCAAAAACGGGTTGTTGGTATACTTCTTCCTGCTTATCAAAAAGGATGCCCAGGGTGGGAATAAAAATGATAATGGACAGTACATTAAAAAAGGCATACAAAACATTGGAGACAATGTTGAGTATGCCATAGAATTTATACGGTGTGGCAAACCGTAAAATTTTGCCAAGTATGTTGTTCATCAGCCTAAATTCAGTTCCGCTTGGATACCCTCCAATTTGGAATCCAACTGCGAATTTACGCTTTTAAAATCTGAAGCATTTGCTAAAGTTGTGTTAGTACTGATGTAAAATTTGACCTTTGGCTCTGTACCTGAGGGTCTTGCCGCGATTCGGGTGCCGTCCTCGGTTTCATAGATCAATACATTCGATTTTGGAATATTGATGGGGGTTTCTTCCCCGGTTTGCACATTTTTGACAATGGAAGTATTGTAATCCTCAATATACAAGAGTTTTGATCCTTGAACCGACGCTACGGGCTTTTCCTTAAAATCTATGAGCATCTGTTTGATCTCTTCCGCACCGGACTGGCCTTTCTTGGTCAGCGAGATCAATTTTTCCTTATAGAAACCAAACTGCACATAGGCCTCGATCAATTCTTGATAGAACGAACTGCCATTGGCCTTGGCCTGTGCGGCAATTTCGCAGGCCAGTAGGGTAGCGGTCACGGCATCTTTGTCGCGTACAAAATCGCCCACCATAAAGCCAAAACTCTCTTCGCCACCGCCCAAGAAGTGCGATTCTGGAAAGTCTTTGATCATTTTTCCAATCCATTTAAAACCGGTCAGGGCATTTTTGTACTCCACGCCATAGGCTTGGGCCATTTGCTCCATCATGGGCGTGGAAACTATGGTAGAAGCCACAAATTCATTGCCTTTAAAGCCATTCGCCTTGTATTGGTCCAACAAGAATTTGGTCATCATGACCATGGTTTGGTTACCGTTCAGCAATTCCAGTTCACCTTCCAAATTCCGTACGGCAATACCCAAACGGTCACTATCGGGGTCGGTGCCCACCACCATATCGGCATTCAGCTCTTCTGCCTTTGCCAAGGCCATGGCCAAGGCTTCGGGTTCCTCTGGATTGGGCGATTTTACGGTTGGGAAACTGCCATCTGGTGTAGCTTGCTCCTCAATAACGGTCACATTGGGATAGCCCGCCCGTTTTAAGACTTCGGGGATAGCGGTAATCGATGTTCCATGGATGGAAGTGAATACGATATGGAAATTGTCTTTTCCGGCGGCGTTGAAACTACCCTTGGCCACCGAGGCTTCAAAAAAGGCTTCGTCCACTTCTTTGTCTATGGCCTCGATTAAATCTGGGTTCGCATTGAAATTGACATCCTCAAAGTTTAAACTATTGATTTCGGCAATGATTTCACCGTCTTGGGGCGGTACAATTTGGCCGCCGTCTGCCCAGTACACTTTGTATCCGTTGTACTCCGGTGGGTTGTGCGAGGCGGTGAGCACAATACCGGCATGGCAGCCTAGGTGGCGTACGGCAAAGGACAGCTCAGGAGTGGTCCTTAGCTCGGAAAACCTGTATACTTTGATGCCGTTGGCGGAAAGTACTTCGGCCACTACTTGGGACAGGGTGTCACTGTTGTGGCGGCAGTCATAGGCGATGACCACTTTCAACGCTTCATCCGGATATACTTTTTTAAGGTAGTTGCCCAATCCCTGGGTGTTTTTGCCCAAGGTGTATTTGTTGATGCGGTTGGTGCCAACCCCCATGATCCCTCGCATGCCCCCGGTACCAAATTCCAGGCTTTTGTAAAAGGAGTCGTTCAGTTCTTCGGGCTTGTTGTCAATAAGGTCTTGAATCTGTTTTTTGGTGTCGGCATCAAAAAAATCGGTGAGCCATTTTTGTGCGGCGGTTACAATCTCATTCATTTTTTAGGTGGTATTTCCAATAAGTTTTTACGTGTTTAAATGTTAAATCTCCTCTATTATTGTATAGCGAATCTCGTTTTTGCGATTTCTGATCAAAATTTCTCCCAAAAACCCGGCCAAGAACAGTTGTGTACCAATGATCATAGCGGTCAGCGCAATATAGAACTGGGGTCTGTTGGTGATCAACCTGCCTTGTGGGTCCAAGAAAAGTTTATCAATACCTAAATATAGTGAAAAGCCGAATCCGATGATAAACATCAAGACCCCCAAGGCACCAAAAAGATGCATTGGGGCGCGACCAAATTTTGAAATGAACCAAATGGTGGTCAGGTCCAAGAAGCCAACGATAAAGCGATTGGCCCCAAATTTGGTCTTGCCGAACTTTCTGGCTTGATGTTTGACCACCTTTTCCCCGATTTTCTCAAATCCGGCGTTCTTGGCCAATACGGGGATGTAGCGGTGCATCTGCCCCGATACATCGATGGTCTTGACCACATTGTGTCGGTAGGCTTTAAGGCCGCAGTTAAAATCGTGCAGTTGGAGTCCAGAAGTCCTTCGGGCCGCCCAATTGAACAATTTAGAGGGCAGGTTTTTGGCCAAAAGGGAATCGTAGCGTTTTTTCTTCCATCCGGAAACAATGTCAAATCCCTCTTTGGAGACCAAATGATATAGTTCGGGGATTTCCTCGGGATTGTCCTGTAGGTCGGCATCCATGGTAATGACCACTTCTCCAAGCGCTGTTTTAAAACCAGCATGCAGGGCCTGGGCCTTGCCAAAATTCTTTGAAAAACGGATGCCCTTTACACAGGCGTCCCTTTCCGACAGTTTTTGGATAACCGTCCAAGAGCTATCCGTACTGCCATCATCAATAAAAATGATTTCATAGCTAAAACGGTTGGACTGCATGACTTCTGCAATCCAACCGTATAGTTCGTTAAGGGATTCTTCTTCGTTGAGTAAAGGAATTACAATCGATAACTGCATGCTAGGTCGCTCGAAATTCCTTCAAAAGTACTGTTTTTTGGCTTAGTAGGCAGGTTTATCCTTTTTCATGGCCAATCCAACAAACAACCCTAAAATAAGACCTATAAGGGTAAACATGATAAGCCCGATAGGATATCTAAGCCATGCAAACTTTTTTTGCATTTCAACACCTTGTTGCCATTGCTCTTCGGTAAGATTGGGATTTTTTTCAAAGGTACTTGCCTTGGCAATTTCCAATGCCTTGTCCATAAAATCTGGCTCAATAAAGGTAGTGAGCACATATTGGAACAATAAGGATACAATGGTCGATACCACGGCAATACCTGTCCCTATTTTAAGGGCGTCAACAAGTTTAAGGTACCCGCCGTTAGCTTTTTTGTAGGCACTGACCCCAAGAATGATGGCTAATAACGTAAGTAGTACAGAAATACCAAAGACACTCCAGTTTTGTTCATAATGTAGTTCCTGCATGTAAAGCATTACCCCAAAAACCACTCCCACCAAACCTAGTAGAAGGCCATAATTCAAAGAGTATTTTCCAATTTTAGGTGTGTTTTCTTCCATTTTATTGTTTTTATGTTGATTACCTTCGATTAGTTGGTGAAGTTAAAGTTTTGTTACAGTTAAAATACAATTTTACTTTTTTTGTTCGACTACTTGTTTGTGTTTAAAAAATGGCTAAATTTGCAGTCCGAAAATTGGAAGCTTAAAGAAATTAAAGAAGATGAAAACAGGTATTCACCCAGATAACTACAGATTGGTCGCTTTTAAGGACATGTCAAATGATGATGTGTTTATAACAAAATCAACAGCAGAGGCCAAAGAGACTTTAACTGTTGATGGTGTTGAGTACCCATTGATTAAATTGGAAATTTCTAGAACATCGCATCCATTTTATACAGGTAAGACCAAGTTGATAGATACTGCTGGTCGTATCGATAAGTTCAAGAACAAATACAAGAAATTTAAGAAAGAAGAAAAGTAAGCTTTACGTAAGCTCAAAATATATTAAAAACGCTTTCGTTTATTTTACGGAAGCGTTTTTTCTTTTTATACTCTTAAATAATCAGGCATGAACCTTATTTTATCCGATGGGAAACATAAAACGGCACTCTTGCCTTTTACCTATACCCGCCCCGTGGCAGATATCAGGATTGGAATTTTGACCATACGCGAAAAATGGGAAAAATATTTAGGGATTACGGGCAGCACGCTTACCGATGGTTATCTATCAAAGAAATGGCCCTTAAAACAAGAATCGGTGAATTTGGTGGTGAATGCTTCTTTTTTGCCGAACAAAGAATTGACCGATTTCTTGCAAAACCTACAAATGGGCGAAGCGGTCGTGACACCGGATGGTGAGCCCATTGCCTATGTGACCACAGATGTCACCTCAGATTTTGAAAAAGCGGAATACACCTGCCAAGTCTTTGAGGGCGAAATACTGACCGTGCGCCATCCTTGGGATATTTTTGCAAAGAACAAGGAAGCCTTGGAAGCAGATTTTGAATTACTGACCAAGGATAGGCAAAGCCAACCCATTCCCGAAGGGAATACCGTTATTGCGCCGGAGAACGTCTTTATTGAGGAAGGAGCTTCTGTCTCTTGCGCCATCATCAATGCGTCTACCGGCCCGGTGTATATTGGCAAAAATGCCAAAATTTTGGAGGGTTGTATTATTCGTGGCCCATTGGCCCTGTGCGACCATGCCATCTTAAAAATGGGGGCAAAGATTTACGGCCCCTCTACTTTTGGACCCTATTGCAAGGCTGGTGGCGAGGTCAACAACTCGGTGCTTTTTGCCTACTCCAACAAAGGGCATGAAGGCTTTTTGGGCAATTCGGTCTTGGGCGAATGGTGCAATATAGGTGCCGATACCAATACCTCTAACCTAAAGAACAACTATGCCGAAGTGCGCCTTTGGGATTATGAAACCGAAGGTTTTGCCAAAACCGGATTACAGTTCTGTGGGCTTATGATGGGCGACCATGCCAAGGCCGGCATCAATACCATGTTCAACACGGGAACTGTGGTAGGGGTGAGCGCCAATGTATTTGGGAGTGGTTTTCCCAGAAATTTTATTCCCAGTTTTAGCTGGGGCGGAGCCTCTGGTTTTACCACTTACCGTACGGTCAAAGCCTTTGAGACCGCCAAGGCCATGATGGCCCGCCGTAAAGTGGATTTTGATGAGATCGAACAGGCCATTTTGGCGCATGTTTTTGAAATGACCAAAAAATGGCGGAAGCAGTAGGGATTCATAACGGTTATATGGTTATGAAAAGCTCTTCTTGGCTTTTTCTGACTTTGGCATTATCATTACCTCTATAGCCCACTATGGCCACTAAAGCGGCATTCAATCCTTTTTGTCAAGGCTTAATAGGTTAGTATACTTTTGGGATTCAAGTCCTTTCCTAGGGTAAGCATCTATTTTTAACGCTGTGGGGGCAGAATATAATTCTCCATCCATTTATGCGGAGGACGTTACAAGTATTTTTCAGTTGGCCGAAAAAATGACCGTGATGTTTGGCTTAAGTAATGGGGCTACATCGTTTTGGCTCATAGTTGTGAATCTATTTTCTCCAATAAATTATGGTTGCTTTCCAAACATTTTTTATTTGCTTGGGAGATGAGGTAATAAGCGCCTTCAATGCTTGTTATTATATTTTTTATCAAAGGGTTGTCCAAAATATCCGTATTTCCCTTGGCGAGTTCACTATAATCGATATGGTAGATAAAAAAATCCCCCAAATAGTTTTCGTGTATTTTTTCCAACCTTCCATAATCCTTTAAAACCGATTTGTGCAAGGCATAATGTTCCTCAATGGTCCTTCTGAGTTCAAAATCATTGATTAATTTCATATCGCCCGAATTGATCAAGGTTTGGTAGGTAGTGTTTACGGGACGGAAATCAACCAATCTGGCCAGACCATAGATCTTTCTTACAATGGCATCCCGGTCATCTTGTTTTTTCCCCAAATGGGGTTTTATCTGTCCAATTTCTTGAAGCTTGCCTTGAATGCTTTCTTGATTTTTTTCCAGTCTCCCTATTTCTTGTTCAATATCCACAATTAAGTTTTCGAGATATTGCTTCTTCTGTTTTTTGTCCGTATTGCTCTCTTTCCAATTGTTTAAGGAAAAAGCCAGCGTAATCCCTATAATGACAATCAATATTTCGCCAATGGCGTATTTCCAGTTTATTTTCATTGGATTTTTTTCTAAGGTTTGTCAATGGTCAAGCTAACAATCGTTTTTTAGGTTCGTTTGGTCGACTAATCTAAATTAACCAAAAAAATAGTTTTTGGGTTTGTTTTTGGCTATAGTGGCCCAATCCTTATCTACGGCCAATTACCTATCTTTGCAGCCCTATTAAAAATCTGAAAAACAGGTGTCTATTTTTAAGGACGATACAACAGCTGAGAGATTCCGAAACAAGTTCGGGACAAGAAGAGTCGCATTCTATACCTTGGGCTGTAAGCTGAACTTTTCAGAGACTTCTACCATTGCCAGAAGCTTTGAGCATGAAGGCTTTGCCCGTGTGGATTTTTCTGAAAGGGCAGACATCTACGTCATCAATACCTGCTCGGTGACCGATAATGCGGATAAGCGGTTCAAGACCATTGTAAAGCAGGCCCAAAAGATAAACCCGGAAGCCTTTTTGATCGCCGTGGGCTGTTATGCCCAGTTAAAGCCCAAAGAACTGGCTGCCGTTGATGGGGTGGATTTGGTTCTGGGGGCCACGGAAAAATTCAAAATCACCGATTACCTCAATGATTTGACCAAAAACGATAGGGGCGAGGTGCATTCCTGTGAAATAGGGGAGGCCGATTTTTACGTGGGCAGTTATGCCATTGGCGATCGTACCCGGGCCTTTTTAAAGGTGCAGGATGGCTGTGATTACAAATGCACCTATTGTACCATTCCCTTGGCGCGTGGTATATCGCGTAGCGATTCCTTGGAAAATGTGTTGAAAAATGCTGCAGAGATTGCCTCAAAGAACATCAAGGAGATTGTACTGACCGGGGTCAATATCGGGGATTATGGCAAAGGGGAATTCGGTAACAAAAAGCACGAACACACTTTTTTTGATTTGGTCAGGGCCTTGGATGGGGTAGCGGGCATCCATAGACTTCGCATTTCGTCCATAGAACCCAACCTTCTAAAAAACGAGACTATAGATTTTGTGGCCAAGAGCAAGGCTTTTGTGCCCCATTTTCACATTCCCTTGCAAAGTGGCAGTGACAAAATTTTAAGACAGATGCGTCGCCGGTACCTGACCAACCTCTATGTGGATAGGGTAGAGCGTATCAAACGGGTAATGCCCCATGCCTGTATTGGAGTGGATGTGATCGTGGGGTTCCCCGGGGAGACCGAAGAAGATTTTTTGGAGACCTACCATTTTTTAAACGAATTGAATATCTCCTACCTACACGTTTTCACTTATTCAGAGCGGGATAATACCATGGCTGCCGAAATGGGAGGTGTTGTGCCCAAAAACATCCGTTCCAAGCGCAGTAAAATGCTCAGGGGCCTATCGGTAAAGAAAAGAAGGGCCTTCTACGAAAGTCAATTGGGCAGTACGCGCACTGTTTTGTTCGAGGGTGAAAACAAGGAAGGCTACATCCATGGGTTCACCGAAAATTACGTAAAGGTAAAAGCGCCTTGGAACCCAGAAATGGTGAATACCCTGCATGAGGTAAAACTGACCAAGATAGATGGGGATGGGTTGGTCCGGTTCGAGTTTGTTCCAGAGAAGGTATTGTTGGCATAAGAAAATAGCCCTCCAACGTCTTACGGTGCACAATGAAGCTTTCCGTCAACGTGTTATCAACGTTATTAATGGTAGTGCCTTGAGGAAAGAAGCCTTTTTTAGGCACAAAAAAACCCGACGGTTTGCATCGGGATTCCTATAAATTCTATTTTCTAAAAATCAGATTCTAATGCCTACGGGCAGCATTTCTTTGTATTGGTGCCTGTGTTTTCGCAAAAAACCAGCAATGTGTGGGCTTGTGGGTACGACCCTTAAGTTCTGGTCCTGAATCTGTTCCAGCACAGCCTCTATAAACGATTCCTTAAATCCTTCGGCATTGATTTCTTCTGGGATAACAAGTTTGGTCAAAAAAACTTTTTTCTCTTGTGAAGAATATTCAATTTTGGCAAGGTGACCGTTCACTTTGGTTTCAAACTGGCGCAAGAAACTATTGTCCTTAATTTCCATTTGATTCATATAGTGTAGATTTATATTCTTAGTTTCGTGGCAAAAATTTGCCAATACAGCATTTCCAATCCTATAATCCCTTTTCCTGATAAAGTGAGGTTGTGCCAAGGGAGTGCGAAGTTAAGCAAATAACGTTTACAATCCTAGTAAAATTAAGGTTTTTAGCTTGTTGGCCACTACAAGAATACCAGTTTATTTAATGCCGGGCATGGCGGCAAGTCCATCAATTTTTGATGGCATCCATCTGCCCAAGGACAAGTTTGAGGTTTATAGGTTGGAATGGTTTGTGCCACAGCTAGATATGGATTTAGGGGATTATGCATCCGCAATGTGTCAAAAGATTGTACATGACCATCCTGTTCTTTTGGGAGTCTCTTTTGGTGGCATGTTGGTACAGGAGATGGCCAAGCATATTCCCGTAAAAAAAGTAATCGGGATCTCTACGGTAAAGTCAAACCGGGAATTGCCCAAGCGTATGCTCTTTGCCAAGTACACCAAGGTTCATAAACTCTTGCCTACAGGCTTGATCAATAATGTGGAACTGTTGGCCAAATATGCCTTTGGTGAGACGGTGACAAAACGCCTGCACCTTTACGAGCAGTATTTGGGAATGCGCGATAAAGTGTATATCGATTGGGCCATAGACAACATTGTAAATTGGAAACAGGACGAGCCGCCCGATAATTTTGTACATATTCAAGGAGATAAAGATGCCGTGTTTCCCATAACGAACATCAGGGATTGCATTACCGTTAAAAACGGTACCCACACTATGATCATCCATCGTGCCCGTTGGTTTAATGAACACCTGCCCACAATTATTTCGTCTTGAAATAGTTGTATATATTGCAGTATAATTGAATGCTATGAAATACGCAAAGAACATATTCGCGGCAATTGGTTTTCTCTTTGTAGTGGCCAGCCTTGTCTATGCCGTACAAATCAATGATGATGAAGAGCAACAGACGGTTCCACAACCAAAAAGGGACAAGAACGTGGCCGATACCTACCAGATCAGCGCCATAGCCATTCCTAAAGATTTAAATTTTGCCGGGGAGGTGGTTCCACAGGAAGACCCAGAGATTATGGAACGTATAGACCGTGAGTTTTTGGTGAACACCTATTGGCAGTCCAACGCACTCTTATTGATGAAGCGTTCCCATAAATATTTCCCGATCATTGAGCCCATTTTGGCCAAAAACGGTATTCCGGATGATTTTAAGTATTTGGCCGTTGCCGAGAGCGGTCTTCAAAATGTGGTATCGCCCGCAGGAGCTACCGGATTCTGGCAGATTATGAAGACCACGGGCAAGGAATACGGCTTGGAGGTCAACAGCAATGTGGACGAACGCTACCACTTGGAAAAATCGACCCAAGTGGCCTGTGAGTATCTTAAGAAATGGAAAGAACGGTTTGGTACCTGGACCATGACCGCAGCAGCCTATAACGCCGGTCCGGCTGGCATTCAAAAATATATGGGCATCCAAAAAGCGGATGATTACTATGAACTGTTGCTGGGAGCCGAAACGGGGCGGTATGTGTTCCGTATCCTGGCCATTAAGGAAATCCTTTCGCATCCAGAAAAATATGGCTTTGAACTGGATAAGGAAGATTTGTACAAGCAGGTACCCACCTTTGCCGTAGAGGTGGATGAACCCGTGGCTGATTGGGCAGATTTTGCCGGAGAATATGAAATCAGTTATAAAATCTTAAAACGCCACAATCCATGGCTCCGCGAACCACATCTGAACAATGCCTCACGAAAAAAATACCAGATAAAAATTCCGAATAAGGGGTATTACAGGCAGTCCAGATAAGACCTTAACGATATCTTGCCCTTACCTGCTGTGGCCCTTTTTTGAGTTGCTGCTGCATCATTTTGATCTGATCCGTCAGCATATTGTTCTTATCCAGCTTTTTGGCTTCGTTCAACAGGGTGGTGGCTTCCCGTTTTCGTCCTTTTTGCATGGCTATTCCCGCTAGGCTCAACTTGGCCATGGCCACATCATAGTTCATGTTCAGCCCTAGCTTCAATGCTTTTCTAAAGAACTTTTCGGCCTTGGTCAGGTTCTTTTGGCTATGGATAATGCCGTGTAGGTAATTAAAATACCCCTGCTGTTTCTTCACCAGGGAAGCCTCTGGGCTTTTTATTTTGGACAGCCATCTTTCGGTCCCATCCATATCTTGCTTTCGCATCCGTAGAAAGGCAAGTAAGATGATTTCGTTTCTGAAATACAGAAAGATAAAGATGGAAGACAGTAAGATCAAAGAGATGCCGTTACCAATGTAACCTTCTATGAATTGATATACCGCATAACCTATGATTGCGGCCGCCAAAATCAATTTTATGTTTTTGTTGAACATATAGTGTGAACTTTTTTAAATGTAGATTTGTCGCTTTCGAAGGGCAAAAGTAGCAAAAAGGGAAGAATAATTTTTTAGAGTACTTGCTAAAGAAAAAACTCTTTGTATATTTGCGCCCAGAAAATTTTGAAAGGCTCCGCAATAACCTGAAAAGCAACAAAAAATGAAAAGAACATTTCAGCCATCAAAGAGAAAGAGAAGAAACAAACATGGTTTTAGGGAACGCATGGCTACTGCCAATGGCAGAAAGGTTCTTGCTAGAAGAAGGGCCAAGGGAAGAAAAAAATTGACAGTGTCATCAGAACCAAGACACAAGAAATAGATGATTGTCGATAACTTATAAATTAAAGGGTGCTGCTTTTGAGATCAGCACCTTTTTTTTGACCTATTTTTAACGATTGCAAAAAAACAATAAACGAGAACTATGCCGAAAAGAGAGGATTTAAAATCGATTTTAATTATTGGTTCAGGGCCAATCATCATTGGCCAAGCGTGTGAATTTGACTATTCGGGCTCCCAGGCCCTCCGTTCACTCCGGGAAGATGGTATCGAAACCATTTTGATCAACAGTAACCCGGCCACCATTATGACGGATCCGTCCATGGCCGATCATGTGTACCTAAAGCCACTGAACACGAAATCGATTATAGAAATCCTTAAAAATCACCCAAACATTGATGCCGTTTTACCTACCATGGGCGGGCAGACCGCATTGAACCTTTGCATTGAAGCGGATGAAAAAGGAATCTGGGAAGATTTTGGCGTTGAAATCATTGGGGTGGATATTGATGCCATCAACATTACCGAAGACCGCGAGCAGTTCCGTGAACTTATGCTCAAGATTGGGATTCCCATGCCGCCACAAGCGTCGGCCACCTCGTTTTTAAAAGGAAAGGAAATTGCCCAAGAGTTTGGTTTTCCCTTGGTTATCCGGGCTTCGTTTACCTTGGGTGGTGCCGGGGCATCCATCGTGCACGATCCAGAAAAGTTTGACAAGCAACTGAGCCACGCCCTAGAGGTTTCCCCAATCCATGAGGTGATGATTGATAAGGCCTTGATGGGATGGAAGGAATACGAGTTGGAATTGCTCCGTGATAAAAACGACAATGTTGTCATTATCTGTACCATAGAGAACATGGATCCCATGGGTATCCATACCGGGGATTCCATAACCGTTGCCCCAGCGATGACCCTATCGGATCGGACATTCCAGCGCATGCGCGATATGGCCATTCATATGATGCGCAGCATTGGCGATTTTGCCGGGGGCTGTAATGTACAGTTTGCGGTAAGTCCGGATGAGAAGGAAGACATCATTGCCATAGAGATCAACCCAAGGGTATCACGATCTTCGGCCCTGGCATCCAAGGCCACGGGTTACCCCATTGCCAAAATTGCGGCAAAATTGGCCATTGGCTATAGCTTGGATGAGTTGCAGAACCAGATTACCAAGTCCACATCCGCATTGTTTGAGCCAACCTTGGATTACGTAATCGTAAAGATACCCCGTTGGAACTTTGACAAGTTTGAGGGATCCGACCGTACTTTGGGGCTACAGATGAAATCGGTGGGCGAGGTTATGGGCATTGGCCGTTCCTTCCAAGAAGCACTGCACAAGGCCACTCAATCCTTAGAGATCAAGAGAAACGGTTTGGGGGCCGATGGTAAGGGCTATACCGACTATGACAAGATCATCCAGAAGCTGAGCGTACCAAGTTGGGACAGGGTCTTCGTCATCTACGATGCCATTCAATTGGGGATTCCGTTAACGCGGATTCACGAGATCACCAAGATAGATATGTGGTTCTTAAAGCAGTATGAGGAATTGCATTTGTTGGAGCAGGAAATCTCCAAATATACGATTGAAAGCCTTCCTAAAGCTTTGTTGTTGGAGGCCAAACAAAAAGGGTTTGCCGATCGCCAGATTGCCCATATGTTGGATTGTTATGAGAGCGAGGTGCATAAAAAACGGGAATACTACAACATCAATAGAGTGTATAAATTGGTAGATACCTGTGCGGCAGAATTCAAGGCCATGACCCCATATTACTATTCCACTTTTGAGGAAGAAATTGAAACGGCAGATGGTAAAAAGTTCGTGGCCAATGATAGTGAGGTGACCGATAGAAAGAAGATTGTGGTCCTGGGCTCTGGCCCAAACCGTATCGGGCAGGGAATCGAATTTGACTATTGCTGTGTGCATGGGGTTTTGGCCGCGGCCGAATGTGGGTATGAAACCATCATGATCAACTGTAACCCCGAAACAGTTTCCACGGATTTTGATACGGCGGACAAACTTTACTTTGAACCTGTTTTCTGGGAGCATATCTACGATATTATCCTTCATGAAAAGCCAGAGGGTGTCATTGTCCAATTGGGAGGGCAAACGGCCTTGAAATTGGCCGAAAAACTGGATCGCTATGGCATCAATATCATTGGCACCAGTTTTAAATCCTTGGATTTGGCCGAAGACCGGGGTAGTTTTTCAACCTTGCTTAAGGACAACAATATTCCCTATCCAAGGTTTGGTACGGCAGAAAGTGCCGATGAGGCCTTGGAACTGGCCGATGAGCTTGGTTTTCCTCTTTTGGTGAGACCTTCCTATGTTTTGGGTGGACAAGGGATGAAGATTGTCATCAACAAAGAAGACCTGGAGGCCCATGTAGTGGATTTGCTCCGTAAGATTCCAAACAACAAACTGTTGTTGGATCATTATTTGGACGGTGCCATCGAAGCCGAAGCCGATGCTATCTGTGATGGCGAGGAAATTTATATCATTGGCATCATGGAGCATATTGAACCCTGCGGTATCCACTCAGGGGATTCCAATGCTACATTGCCGGCTTTTAATCTAGGCGAGTTTGTCTTGCAGCAAATAAAAGACCATACCAAAAAAATAGCCTTGGCCTTGAATACGGTCGGACTCATCAATATTCAGTTTGCGGTTAAGGATGATACGGTGTACATTATTGAAGCCAACCCAAGAGCGTCTCGTACGGTTCCATTTATCGCGAAAGCGTATGGCGAACCTTATGTAAACTATGCCACAAAGGTGATGTTGGGCGAGAAGAAAATCAAGGATTTTGATTTTAACCCACATCTGGAGGGTTATGCCATAAAACAGCCCGTGTTCTCCTTTAACAAATTCCCCAATGTGAACAAGAATTTGGGCCCCGAGATGAAAAGTACCGGTGAAAGTATCTTGTTTATCGATAGTCTTAAGGATGATGATTTTTACAATCTCTACTCCCGAAGAAAGATGTATTTGAGCAAGTAAAAGATACGATTGTTATAAAAAGGTCGTCTGGAAAGTAGTTTCTAGGCGATTTTTTTTGCTATTTTTTTATAAGGAAGTACTGCGTTTTTTTGGTTAATAGGTTTCGTTTAAGGGTTAAAAGTTAGATTGTATTGCCCCACACCTAGCTTATTGAGGTTGTGCGCCACTGCAATTAGGTCAAATAGGGTCGCTACCTTTTTAATACCCCTTAGGGTAAACCCTTCATTGTCCATTACGGCAATCACAGAGTATGCGATGGGTAAGATTGAAGGAAAGAGATGTTGACCTCTAGTTCTTGTAGGGAATTTTTGCTGTAAACGAACCTTCTTTGTGGGTGTCATTATTGGAATCATAAATCCAACTTTCACCCAAAACAGATTCATAACAGATAAGTATCCGTACTTTTTTATAGATAAGCCCAGCTATTTCCCGATTTTCATCGTTCCATGGAAAGCCAATGATTTCAACCTCTTCTCCGGGCCTGAAGACATAATTGTTGACCTTGTTCTGCCTAAGAACATCATATCCTAAAGAATGTCCGGGTTTTATGGCCTCCAATAGCTCAAAAATGGTTCCCACCGGTTTGGAACCGACACGCACTTCAACAGATTTTACGATTGCAGGCCCAGTACCATTGTTATAGACCGTGGCACTAAAGCCGGAATCTGAAAAATTTGTCCCCACACTCAGATAGGGCCAAACCATGGATTTTTGCTGCGACTTTAAAATATTGGCTTCATAGATGGAAGTAATCATGGCAATAATGCTGATGACCAAAGCCACTAGGGTCCCAATGTTTTGGAATAAAGCTTTCCGATGTTGCTTCATAGCGAATTCTTTTGTCAAATGCGTGGCGCTTAAGCTAGTTCTTGGCCGTAAGATCGCTAAATTTTGATAAATGACCTATTCCCACTCCGTATGAAAAATACCCTCTTGGTCCAAGCGTTCATAGGTGTGGGAGCCAAAATAATCGCGCTGTGCTTGTATCAAGTTCAAGGGCAACCGTGCGGAGGTGTAGGCATCAAAATAAGTGAGCGCATTGGAAAGTCCGGGTAGGGGGATACCGTTGGTGGCCCCATAACCCACCAATTCGCGAACGGCAGCAATGGTATCCTGTACTTTTTCCACAAAAGATTTGGACAGCAATAGATTTTGTAGTTCGGGTTCTGCTCGGTAAGCTTCGGTAATGTCCGCCAACAAGGCTGCGCGAATAATACAGCCTGCCCGCCAAATTTTGGCAATTTCATCCAGATTGAGTTCATAACCATACTCTTTGCTGGCATCGGCCAATTGGTGCATGCCTTGGGCATAGGTCATGATAAAGGCAAAATAAAGGGCATGTTCACACTTGTCCACCAAAGCACTCTTGACCACATCTTCGGGTTCGGGCCTATCGTACAGGGCATCGGCTTTGGTTCGTTCCGCTTTAAGGGCAGAAATTTCACGCATGCTCACCGCAATGTCTATGGTGGGTACGGGAATGCCCAGATCCATCGCGTTCTGCGAGGTCCATTTGCCCGTACCTTTTTGTTTGGCCTTGTCCAGAATCAAATCCACCAAATCACTATCGGTCAAATCGTCTTTTTGGGCAAAAATCTCAGAAGTTATTTCCACCAGAAAGGACTGTAACCGACCCTTGTTCCATTTGGCATAGGTCTGGTGTAGTTCTTCATTGGTCAACTTCCCCGCTTTTTTGAGCAGGTCGTAGATTTCTGCGGTCAGTTGCATCAATCCGTATTCAATGCCGTTGTGTACCATTTTTACATAATTCCCTGCAGATTTTGGCCCCAAATAGGTTACACAGGGTTCTCCTTGGTATTTGGCGGCTACGGCCTCAAAAATGGGCTTTACATGTTGATAGGCTTCCTTGGAACCACCGGGCATAATGCTTGGTCCCAATCGGGCCCCTTTGGCCCCGCCAGAGACCCCGGCTCCAAAAAAGTTGATGCCTTTTTCCTTTAAATAGGCTTCACGTCTGTCCGTATCGGTAAAAAAGGAATTTCCGCCATCAATGATGATGTCACCCTCATCCAAAAGGGGTAACAGACTCTCAATGACATTGTCCACAATTTTTCCTGCCGGAACAAGCAGCATAATTTTCCTAGGGGTTTTTAAGGACTCCACAAAAACAGATGCATCAACGTCGGCATTGACCCTTTTGGGGTCGCCCCCTTCCTCGATCAGGGCGTTGACTTTTTCCTCATCCAGATCGTTGCCAAATGCGGAAAAGCCATTATCGGCCACGTTTAAAATAAAGTTTCGGCCCATGACCCCTAGGCCTACCAATCCAAAATCATAAGAATTTGCCATGTTAAAGCTTTTGTATTTGTCTGTTACGGAATTGCTAAGTAAGGAATTTCTGCAAATTCCTACCTAAAATAAACGTTATATTCGTTTTAGTCAATTCTATGGAAAAGTCAGCAATGAAAAGAATAGAAAATCAGATTTTGGTCATTTTCGGTGCGTCTGGAGACCTGACAGCCCGAAAGTTGGTACCGGCACTTTTCAACCTATATACGGCAGGACAATTGCCTGAAAATTTTGTGGTCTTGGGGGCCAGTAGAAGCAATATGACCGATATGGACTTTAGAAACAAGGTGGTATTGCAGAGCAAATATCTTAAGGAGCGATTGGAGGATTTAAAGGACGACCAGATTGTCAATTTTTCTGACCGTTTTTTTTATGAAGATCTAGGAGTGGATTACGATACCCCGTACGATAAATTGAGGAAACGCATTGAGGGCTTAAAAGAGGAGTTCAACACCTCCGGGAATATCATCTATTACCTGTCAACACCTCCTACGTTATACCAGACCATTGCCAAGAACTTGGCAGAGGCGGGCCTAAATACCCAAAACAATGGGTGGAAACGGCTCATTGTGGAAAAGCCTTTTGGGTATAGTTTGGCAACGGCCAAGGCATTGAATGCTGGGCTACAACATTATTTTGAGGAACACCAAATCTATAGGATAGACCATTATTTGGGCAAGGAGACGGTCCAGAATCTTTTGGTCACCCGTTTCTCGAACAGCATTTTTGAACCTTTGTGGAACCGAAACTATATCCACCATGTGGAAATCACCAATGCAGAAAGTGTTGGGGTCGAAAAGCGGGGAGGGTATTACGATACTTCTGGGGCGTTGCGCGATATGTTCCAAAACCATTTGTTGCAGATCGTGTCCTTGATCGTTATGGAGCCGCCTATTAGTGATGCCCCGGAGGACATAAGGAACGAAAAGGTGAAGGCGTTGCAATCGCTCCGAATCATGAAAGACGAGGAAACGCTCTGCCATAACACGATAAGGGCGCAGTATATGGCTTCTACCATTGAGGGGGAACATGTGAAGGGGTATAGGGACGAAGAAGGTGTTGATCCTGAATCGACCACGGAAACCTATGCCGCCATCAAGTTTTTTGTGGACAATTGGCGTTGGAAAGATGTCCCCTTTTATGTGCGAACCGCAAAGCGGATGCCCACAAAGGTGACCGAGGCCGTTATCCATTTTAAGTCTCCCCACCATCAGATTTTTCAAGATGTGGGGATGAGCCGCAAGGAGAATAAAATTGTGATACGGATCCAACCAGATGAAGGTATTCTCATCAAATTTGGGGTAAAGGTGCCGGGTCAGGGTTTTAAGGTGGAACGTGCCAATTTGGATTTTTACTATTCCAGTTTGGCAGAAACCAACGTGATGGAAGCTTATGAAAGGTTACTCTTGGATGCCATGCAGGGCGATGCTACCTTATATGCCCGTGCCGATGAAGTAGAGGCCGCTTGGGAATTTGTGGACCCCATATTGGACTATTGGCATAATGGAAAAGATGTGCGCATGTATGGTTATGCCGCCGGGGTTTGGGGGCCGGAAAATGCCGATGAATTGATCGATGGCATTGGGCTTTGGCGCAATCCCGGACCCAATTTGACCGATGATCCTGGTTTTTGTGTTATTTGTTAAGTGTTGTAAGGACTTGAAGCTTTTAAAAAAACTAGGTCATTTCGAAGGAGCTGTACGACAGAGAAATCTAGAATTTTTCAATCGGTTTGGAAAGATAAATTATAGCAATGGAAGTAAAGATATTTAAAGACAAACAAGAAGTTGCAAAGGAGTTCTCAAGCTACTTTGCTGAGTTGGTCAAGGAAAAAGAAGCCTTTCATATAGCCCTTTCCGGTGGGAGTACCCCAAAGGAGGTTTTTGATGTCTTGGCTTCCGACTATGGAGCGATACTTGATTGGTCTAAAATCCATTTTTACTGGGGCGATGAACGTTGTGTGCCACCCACAGATGAGCAAAGCAATTACAAAATGACCGTGGAACATCTATTCTCAAAAATTCAAGTGCCTGAAGGCAATATCCATAGAATTTTGGGAGAATCCGATCCCACAAGGGAAGCAATGCGCTACGCCAATCTGTTGGAAATCCACTTGGATAGGGTAGGGGGCGTTCCCCAATTTGACCTAGTTCTGTTGGGCATGGGCGATGACGGCCATACGGCCTCTATTTTTCCCCATCAATTGGAATTGTGGGAAGCAGACGATCATTGTGTAGTGGCCACCCATCCAGATTCTGGTCAAAAACGGGTGTCCGTCAACGGGAAGGTCATCAATACAGCCAAAGAAGTGGTTTTTTTGGTCACCGGGGCAGCAAAAGCGGAAAAAGTGGATGAAATCCACAACCAAAGAGACGGGTATGGGCAGTATCCGGCATCAAAAGTGAATCCAACATCGGGCAAGTTGACCTGGTTTTTGGATAAGAGCGCAGCTTCTTTACTGAATTGAAACGGTCATTTCGAAGGAATATACTGACGGGGAAATCTAGATTTGTCACCCCCGATAGCTATCGGGACGTTCGGAACGACAAAAGAATTAGCCCAAATCCAACTTCACATTTTCCCTTTCTAGATTCTTAAGGGTCTCGGAAGCGTCAAAATTTTTAGCTTCATATTTGGAATCCCGTTGGTAGGTGGCCATTTTTCGTTCAATACTTCGGGCGAAACGTCGTATGCCATTGTGGTCTGTAAGATGTAAGCCAGGAACAGTTTTGTTCTTACCATTTTCATCTTTGGCAACCATGGTAAAATAGGACGAGTTGCAATGCCTTTTTTCGCCCGTTTTTACATTTTCTGCCTCTACGCGAACCCCGACCACCATAGAGGTTTTTCCGGTATAATTGATGCTGGCCTTTAAGGTGACCAGTTCCCCGACCTCAATCGGGTTTAAAAAATTGACCCGATTCACCGAGGCCGTAACGCAATAACTCTGTGAATGTTTGCTGGCACAGGCAAAAGCTATCTGATCCATTAAATTAAGGATGTGCCCACCATGCACCTTGCCCCCAAAGTTGGAGTGGGTGGGGAGCATCAATTCGGTGATGGATACTTGGGATTCCTTGGCGGTCTTGAATTTTTTCATCGGTTAAAATGTGGAGATTCTTCTTGAACAACTTCTGTGATAAAATATTTGGTATCGCCCAACCAGAAAAAAGTGGCATAGCGTTCCTTATAGGTCACTTTTACATATTTGCCCTGTAGGTCGATCAATTTCTGGATGACCGCCTCTTCGGAATCCGCTACCGAAAACTTAAAGATCTGCGCCCCAGAGATTCCCTGGCTTATTTCCCCTTCCCAAGTCTTGACCAATACCCCTTTATGGCTGAATTTGATGAGTTCACCGGAACGATACCCCTCACTAAAGGGCACATAGTAGATAAAGGCAAAATAACCGGCAATGCCTAAAATGACAACGGTAAGTAAGATGAATAAGATTTTCCGCATTTAGAGATTTAGTTTGGGTTGTTCTTCGTTTGTTTTATCCAATTCTTCATCAAGCAGGTGATGCTCTTCGGCACGTTTTAAAATAGGGTCGGGAATCGATTTTTTGGCTTTAGCCCCCATTTTTTTCAGTTTTTCAATGCTAATCACAATATTTCCACGGCCTTCGACCAATTTGTTCATGGCACCCCGGTATTCGGTTTTGGCCTCATCCATTTTTTTGCCAACTCGGGTCAAATCGGACACAAATCCTTCAAATTTATCATAGAGCGCACCTGCCTGTCGGGCAATTTCAATGGCATTCCTTTGTTGTTTCTCATTGTTCCACATCGTATCTATGGTACGCAAGGTTGCCAATAGGGTAGAAGGGGTGACAATGACAATGTTTTTCTCAAAGGCCTTATTGTAAATGGTATTGTCTTCATTGATGGCAATGGCAAAGGCAGGTTCTATGGGCACGAACAGCAGCACAAAATCCGGGCTTTCCATTTCGTAGAGGTCCTCATATTTTTTTGCGGATAGTTGTTCCACGTGCTTTCTAAGCGAATTGATATGGTCTTTGAGGAATTTTGGTTTGTTATCCTCTTCGGCATTGGTATAGCGTTCATAATCGGTCAGGGAAACCTTGGAATCCACCACCATCTTTTTTCCGTCCGGAAGGTGTATGATGACATCGGGCATCACCCTGGAGCCGTCTTCAAGTGTAAAACTTTGTTGCACACTGTATTCCCTGTCTTTTTCCAATCCCGATTTTTCCAAGACCCGTTCTAGGACCAATTCGCCCCAGTTGCCCTGCATTTTACTGTCGCCCTTGAGTGCTTTGGTCAGGTTTTCGGCTTCTTGGGTAATCTTTAGGTTTTGGTTTTGCAAATTGAGCAATTGCTCTTTTAGGGCAGAATGGATACTGATGTTCTCTTTTTGGGTCTCTTCCACCTTCTTTTCAAACAGCTGTATTTTCTCTTGGAGTGGATTCAAGATGAGTTTGATGTTTTTTTGGTTCTGCTCGGTGAACTTGCTGCTTTTCTCATCCAATATTTTGTTGGCAAGGTTCTCAAAATCCTTGGTAAATTTTTCCTGTAGCTTTTCTACCTCTTCCTTTTGCTCGGTATTGATGCGCTGTAGGTTTTCCATATCAGCATGAAGACGAACAATTTGGTTGCCTTGCTGTTCTTTTTCAGACTGTAGTTGTCGTTTTTCCTCATTTTCAGAAAACAATTTTTCATTTAACGAAGCAATGGATTGGTTAAGTTGTTGTTCCCGTTCCTGCCATACACTTTCGTTGGACTTTGTTTTAAGCGTTTGAATATAAATGCCCAAAAGCACTCCGATGATCAAGGCCAAAATCCCAATTAAAAGATAAACTAATTCGCTGTTCATGTTACATTTTCTAAGGATAAAGATACTATAGTAATGTCATTCCGACAGAACGAAGTAATGTGGGTATCCTAAAAAAGTAATGGAATTGTCGTCCTGAATTTATTTCAGAATCTCAAAGAAAAAGCCATAATGTCCTTATGAGAACCTGAAACTAGTTCAGGTTGACGAAGATTTGCTTTTCGAATAACCCTTTTGTCTTCGGTACATTTGAAATGACAATCGTTATTTTTTTACTTTAAAGGAGCCCGAAGCGGCATCAAACCAAACCATTTCCGAAGGAAACAAAGTGTTAAAACATCCTTTTTCAATCAACTCGCAGGGTGCCCCAAAGGGGTTTTCCTTACCATCCAGAATCAGTATTTTATCGCACAGTTGAATGGCCAGATCAATCTCATGGGAGGTAAACAGAATGGTCTTCCGGTGTTCATGGGCCAACTGTCGCAAGAGTTTAAATATGCGCACCTTGTGCGAAAGGTCCAAATGGGTGGTGGGTTCGTCCAAGAGTATGATGGGGGTGTCTTGGGCCATGGCCCGGGCAATGTGCAAGCGCTGTAATTGCCCGTCACTGAGCTCGTGACATTTTTTATGCTTGAGCTTTTCCAAATCAAATACCGACAGGCATTCTTCAATGGTATTAAGGTCATGTGGTGTTAAGGTTCCCAACCAATTGGTGTGGGGTTGTCTGCCAAGGGCAATCAGTTCGGCAACGGTAAGGTTTTTGGTGGCCAGGGGTTCGGTCAAGACCAGGGCCAACTGGTGTGCCAATTCTGGGGCGGAAAATTTTTTCAGGGGTCTTTGCTGAATTTTGATGGAGCCGTCCAGCTTGGGCTGTAGTCTTGCCAATGTACGCAACAAAGTAGATTTGCCAATGCCATTGACCCCTACAATGGCACTAAATTCCCCAGCCTGCAATTCAAAATCAATGTTTTGGGCCACGGTTAGGTTCTTATAACCAATGGAAAGTGCCTGTATGGATAGTGAGGGGTTCAAAATATCATTTTTCGTTTTCTGATCAACAACCAAATAACCACGGGAGCCCCTACTATGGAGGTAATGGCGTTTATGGGCAACACCAAAGCAGAATGGGGCAATTGGGCCAAGGTATCGCAGAGCAGCATTAAAATGGCCCCATACATAAATACGGCGGGCAGTAGGATTTTATGTTCCATCGTGTCAAAAAGTTGCCGGGTCAAATGGGGTACAGCCAAGCCCACAAAGGCAATGGGTCCGGCAAAAGCTGTAATGCTCCCAGCCAATAGTCCGGTAGCTATTATGATGGCCATCCGTGATTTTTTTGTGGAGACACCCAGACTTTGGGCGTAGTTTTCCCCCAATAGAAAGGCGTTCAGGCTTTTTATGGAAAGGATGCTGATCAAAATTCCCAAAGCTATGATGGCCAGTAGAATCAAATTTTGGCTCCAAGAAAGGTTGCCCACACTACCGTAGGACCAAAAAATGAAGCGTTGCAATTGTTCTGCATCGGAAAAATAGGCTAAAACGCTCACAATGGCCGAGGTGATGCTGCCAAACATCAGTCCGATGATGAGCAGGGTCATGGTGTCCCTAACCCTATTGGCCACCAACATCACCACCAGCAAGACCAAAAAACTACCCAGACTGGCCACGATGACCAGAGATACATCACTAAACACCAAGCCTCCCAAGAGCGATGCTCCCATGAGTAATAACGCAGCCCCCAAGCTTGCCCCGGAACTGATGCCCAAAACAAAGGGGCCGGCCAAGGGGTTTCTAAAAAGGGTCTGCATCAACAAACCACTTAAAGACAAGCCGCCACCCACCAAAATAGCGGTCAGGGCCTTGGGCAGCCTATAGTCGTATATGATGTATTGCCATGCGGTATTTTCTGGTTCTTGCCCAAACAAGGCCCTAAGGGTCGCTTTAAACGGAATGGCAGCAGAACCAAGGGAAATATTTAAAACCCATGCCAGGATCAATGCCAGGAACAGCAGTACAAAAGAAAAAAAATAGGGGCGTTTGTAAGGCATTAGTCCAGCGGTGTAAAAAAGTATGGCCGGTAATCCGGAAGCAGTTCAGGGTGTAGAATGTGAACCAGATCCTTTAGGACCAGATCGGGTCGTTGGGGACCCAGTTCGTAATAAAGCATACCGCCCGTGGCTCCTTTTTTAGCCGCAAAAGTATATATTTTCTTTTCTTGGAACGCCTTGAATTTTAGGTAGAGCGGATTGGATTGCTCCATTTCTTTATAGCTGGTAAATTGTGAGGGAGAGACCCAGTAGTCGGTTCCCATGGCCTTTTCCAACACAGATTCGATGCTCAGGGAAAGGCTTCCGGTACCTTTGGTATCGGCATAGCTATAGTTGCAATTGGCATCGGCCAGGAACTGGGCCGCCCAACTCTCCCCAGCGGGCAGGTACCAGACATCCTTATATAAGGCACCACTTAAGACCGAAGGTTTTGTCCGTGCTTTTTTGGCCAAGTTTTTCACGTCTTGGTAACTGGTCTTAATGTCATTGAAAATACTGTCGGCTTCCTTTTGTTTGTTCAATAGAATCCCAAAGAATTTTAGCCATTCGGCCTTGCCCAAGGGGGTCTGTTCCACCCAATCCCCATTAAAAACAACGGGGATCCCCGCTTTTTCAAGAACTTCGTACGGGCCATTCTCATTGTTGATCCCAAACCCAACGATAACATCTGGATCCAGTTCCAAAGTGATTTCGGTATTCAAGCTTTCGTTGTTTCCCAGTTCCTTTATTTTTCCCGCTGTAATCAGTTTCCGTGCCGCCACCGAGGAAATGTATTGGGTGTCTGGAAAACCGGCCAATTTGTTCAACCCCTCAAGTGCTTCCAAGGCCGGAATGTGGGTGGTAGAGGTAACCACCAAACGTTCTATGGGAGAAAAAACAACCGCATCATAAGCGTTTTTTGCATAAGTGGTGCTTGTGGATTTTTCTTTGGGAATCACGGCATAGGTAAACGTCCTTTGGGCATTGGGCCATGGATTGTATACTTCAATTTCTGTGATTTCCCCATGTTGTCTGATGGAAAAACCACGGGCATACTCAATTTTGGTAATGGCATTGCCCCCATTGTTTGCGACAGCTTTTTGGGTATGGGCATCTCTTTTACAGGAAAGAAATGACAAGGATGCGATTAGGACTAAAAATATTTTTCTAAACATGTGTTCAAATGTAACATATTCGTCGAATTTGATTACTTTCGAATCGAATTTTGGTTTTCAAGGGATTTTTTCCCGGGAATTAAAAGGGAATCCGGTGTAAGACCGGAGCTGTACCCGCAACTGTAAGCTCAGTCCAATTTTGGATGCTTAAGACATCTTCAAAGCCACTGTCCGATCCAAGGACGGGAAGGTAGTCAAAAAGACGCAAGCCAGGAGACCTGCCAAATTTTCAAAAACGTTAATGTTAAACTTTCGGGATAAAAGTTTACGTAGGATAGACCTATGGCTTTACCGAGCAACCAATTTTAAATGAACAAAAAGTATGTAGGGCTTTCTGCCCTTAGTTTGTTGTGCGCTTCAGTTTTAGCACAGCAAGAAGACACTTTACCGGTGGAACAATTGGACGAAGTTGTCGTCACGGATTCCCGTTTCCAACTCAAAAGGGAAAATTCGGGAAAAACAGTGGTTAAGATCACCGCTGAAGAATTACAAAAAAGCCAAGGCCGAACGCTGGCTGAAATCATCAATTCCAAAAGTGGGGTTGAAATCAACGGAAGCCGGAGTGTGGCCGGTCAAAATCTGGGCTATTATGTTCGGGGAGGCAACAACCGACAAGTTTTGGTATTGTTGGACGGGGTTCAGGTGAACGACCCCTCACAGATTGCCAATGATTTTGATTTGCGCCTGCTGGATGTGAACACCATTGAATCCATTGAAATTGTCAAGGGAGCTGCCAGCACCTTGTATGGCAATGCCGCTGCAACAGCCGTAATCAACATCACCACAAAAAAAGCCTCCAAAAAAGCGGTGGCCCTTAACGTGGTTTCGGTGATCGGCACCAATCAATCACAGGATGAGGATTCGTACCAAGCCTCAAGTTTTACCAACAATGTTTCGTTGAATGGAACCTTGGACAAGTTTGAGTATCGTTTTGCTTTTGGAAACCAGTATACCGATGGCCTCTCCGCTGTAGATTCACCTAATGCCGAAAGTGATCCCTTCTCCAGATATAATGGGAGTTTAAGGTTGGGGTATAAGTTTTCAAATACCCTTAAGCTAAACGTTTTTGGAAGTTTTGATGATTACAGAACGGATATCGACGGTTTTCCTGCTCCTTTGTATTTGTTTGCAGATACCAACGATCAGGCACTCTCGGAGCAATATCGTTTTGGGGTGAACCCTGAATTTTCGTATGCCAAGGGAAGCATTGCCTTGAACGCTGCCTATACCAAGATCAATAGGGAAACTATCTCCGATTTTCCTTCAACGGTTGAATCCAAACTGTACGTTGTGGATGTGTTCAACAAATATGTGTTCAATGATGCATGGCACACTATTGTTGGGTTGAACTATCAAAAAAGCGAGACCATGTTTGCTGAAGAGGTGGAAATGACCAATACGGATCCCTATGCCAACCTCGTATACGTATCGGACTTTGGATTTAACTTGAATTTAGGCGGAAGGTTGAACAACCACAGCGAATATGGCAACCATTTTATCTACAACTTTAACCCATCGTATGTAATGCCGATGGGGAACGGCTACGGAAAACTGTTTGGTTCGTACAGTACTTCTTTTATTGCTCCCAGCCTATATCAATTGTTTGATGGATTCTATGGCAATCCAGAACTGGAAGCTGAGGAGAATAGGACTGTGGAGGCCGGACTTGAATTTGTCTCTGGAAAGAAGTTTAGGCTAAGTGGCCTGTACTTTAACCGAAATGAAGAAAACACGGTATTGTTTACTATGGTGGATCCTGTTAATTTTATATTCCAATATGCCAATGCAGAAGGCGAAGCAAAGGTTCATGGGGTGGAATTTGAGGTAGAGACAACACCGCTGAAAGATTTGAAAGTTACTGCCAACTATTCCTTTACCGAGTTAAAAGAAGGCTACCGGGTGCGTTTGCCCAAACATAGGGCCAATGCTACATTAGGTTATTCATTCTCTGAAAACACCTTTGCCTCGTTGGCTTATCAATATGTGGGAAGTCGTTTTGATACCGATTTCTCTGCCTTTCAAGATGTGGAAATGGATGCTTATTCCTTAATCGACCTATATGCCAGCCATCAATTTAAAAATGATAGGTTCAAGATCTTTGCCGGCATCACCAATCTTTTTAATGAAGATTATCATGAAATACTTGGGTATACCACAAGGGGAAGGAACATCAACCTAGGTTTGAACATCAATCTATAATTAAAAAAGGAAGCCGTCTTGAAAAAATATCTTTCAAAATGGCAATTAATAGCCTTGGGACGGCTTCAGTTTTTAATAGCTCACTGAGAAGATTTTGATGCTAGGGCATAGTTAAAACCTTTTTGGAATTTACCTTTCCAAAAAGGTTTTTCTTATAATTAGCCTCAGAAAAAGTTGCCTACTTATGGATTACGGCCCTAAACGTATTGTTTGCCTTACCGAAGAAACAACAGAGACCCTCTATCGTTTAGGGGAGGAACACCGTATTGTTGGTATATCATGCTTTACGGTACGCCCAAAAAGAGCCCGAAACGAAAAACCAAAAATATCCACTTTTTTAGACGCCAAGATTGATGATATTCTTGCGCTGAAACCAGATTTGGTCATTGGTTTCTCCGATATACAGGCTTCCATAGCCAACGAACTGATCAAAAAAGGAATCACGGTATGGATCAATAACCATAGAAGTGTTCAGGGTATTTTGGAAATGATGGTGCAGTTGGGGGCATTGGTAGGAAAAAGGGAAGAAGCCATTGTTTTGGTCGGTCAGATTGAGAAAAGCATTATTGACATCAAACAAAAAACAGCAGCTTGGGAAATTAGGCCCAAAGTATATTTTGAAGAATGGTACGATCCATTGATCACAGGGATTCAGTGGGTAAGCGAACTGATCGAATTGGCAGGCGGAATTGATATTTTTCCTGAAAAAGCCCAATCCCCTTTGGCAAAAGACCGAATCATAGAGGATATGGCGACAGTAATCACCAAAGATCCAGATATTATCCTTGCTTCATGGTGCGGTAAAATGTTTAAAAAAGATAAAATGATGAAACGCCCCAATTGGAATACCATAAAAGCCATAAGGACAGCTTCCGTTTTTGAACTAAAATCGGAAATAATCCTTCAACCGGGCCCAGCAGCTCTATTGGAAGGATTGCCCATACTCCATAAACTATTTTCAGACTGGAAAAATGAGCAATAAGGCTTTTTTTAATTGGAGCAGTGGAAAAGATTCTTCCTTGGCCTTGCAGGAAGTCCAAGACAAAGGCCTTACCGTAGATCTACTGTTGACAGCCATTAACGGCAAGTACCAAAGGGTATCCATGCACGGTCTGCACAGAGACCTGTTGGAAGCACAGGCAAGGGCGCTCGGTTTGCCCTTGGAGGTCATTGAACTACCAGAAAACCCATCCATGGAAACCTACCAAAAGCTAATGGATGATCGCTTACAAAACTTACGGGAGCGAGGTTTTGATACAACGTATTTTGGCGACATCTTTCTGGAAGATCTAAAAACCTATCGTGAAAACATGCTCCATCCGCTAGGGTTTGAGGTAAACTTTCCGCTATGGAAAAAGGATACACGCGAGTTGTTGTTGCAATTTATAGACGAAGGTTTTAAGGCCATAGTGGTCTGCTGCAATGCCCAGGTATTGTCCAAATCATTTTGCGGACGTTTATTGGATCATGATTTTTTAAAGGAGTTACCCGAAAATGTTGATCCTTGTGGGGAAAATGGGGAATTTCATACGTTTTGTTTTGATGGCCCCATTTTCCATAGGCCTGTTCACTTTACCAAAGGTGATGTTTTTTACAAGACCTATCCAGCCCCCAAAACAGGGGATAAACGTCAAGGGGATGACTTTGGTTTTTGGTTCTGCGATGTGCAATTATGTGATTATACCAACCCTTAGTGTTGAATCGAAAAGAATTCCTCACAGCTTGCTGTGGGGTTTCCGATGAAATGTCATTCCCGTGTGTGACCCTGAGTTGGCCTGGACGGAACGGGCAGGCGTAGTCGAAGGGAAAACGGGAATCTAAATAACCGAATTTCGGTTTTTGACTTTTAAGTCAAAATGAAGCCAGCGAAACCTGTGCTGAGCTAAGCTGAAGTATACCCCTACGGTTTTCCTCGGGGATAGTTGGCTTCAAGAAATTCTTTATTGCTTCAATATAATGTGATGATACCCAGTCCAGAAAAAATCCAGTTCACCCCTTTTCAAGTTCATCCGTGGTTTCTTCTTCGTCTATTCAAAGTGGATATGAAGTTCCTTGTCCAAGACCATATTATCTTTTAAGGGTTTGAACATTTTTGAGTCGGTAAATGTCTTAGCGGGCATTTCAACCTCAAAACTGAATTTGGCCGAACTAGCTGTAATTTCTTGTAAGGCCCTTGCCAACAAAGGTTCATTGGGGTCGCCCAAAATTCCAAGATTCGCCAGATCTTCCTCCAATTCAATACCAGGGGCTAGCCCATTGGTATAATCTGAGAATCCTGCTGAATTTTCGTTTCGTCCAACCAAAGGTTGGATTGCCCAAGGGTTATTCGGGTTGATTTGATTCTCGCGAGATTCAGTATAAATAAAAGGCGCTCCATCACGATCGGGATCATCGACCATGGTAATGGAAAACTCGTTTTTGCCCCTTGTTGTTTCACCGATCTGGACAATATTAAGATAGGGGGCTAGGCCATTGATGACCAATTCGCTGGCCGAAGCGGTTCGGTTTGAGGTCAGCACATACACTCTGGTGAGGTTCATGGAATTTAATGGACTGCCATCTACATTATTGGCAAAGTAATCTTCTAAATCTTCTGGATCAAAAATACCCATCAATTTATCGTTCCAACGTTGACGGATGTAGAGGTCGTTGGTATTGGTCCCATAGACCATGCTTGATAGTAATCTTGAAGTATTGACCGATCCTCCTGGGTTGTACCTAAAATCCAGCACCAGTTCTGTAGCGCCATCAGCTATAAATTGGCCAAAAGCGTCATTCAATTGCACATTGAAGTCACTGGTAAAGCCATTGTACATTAAATAGGCCACCTTGGTTCCGTTTACATCAAGTGTATTGGCAACAAGAATGGGGTTTTCGACCAAATTTTCTTCTTTGGTCAGGGTTACTTCACTACCAGTTTCAATTACAGTGTTATTTTGAATGGAGGCGAGACTTAAGGTGTAGGTGTCATTGTCACCAAATAAAAGATTAATATAATTATCAAGATTTAAAATTTGTCCATCCACTTTTGTAAAGAGGTCTCCTCTTTTGATTGCTTTTGAGGAAGCATCAGAATTGGGGATAATATAGCGGACATATCCAAGAACATCGTTTCCATCTCCATACCTGACTAATCCAAATTCCAACCCATTACTTTTGGATATTCCACTTAAATTGTTGACCAAGGTGGTGTAATCGTCACTCCAGAAGGTAAATCTATCCTCACGGAAAAGAATACTCTCCATAAATTCTTCAGGATCTGGCTTGGCCGCCAAAAACTGGGTGTATTCTTGATTATTGGCGAATCGGGTATCCGCTAAATCAGGGACATCTTGCTGCCAAAAATACCAAAGGTTCATGGCCTGCCACATAAAATTTTGCACCACAACATCTTCTGCTGTAGGTTGTGGATTATCATCAACATTAAGTTCATCATCATTATTGTCAGAACACCCTAGCAGCAAAAGACCGATGGCTAGGAACAAAAAAGGAAATTTTTTCATAAATCAATTTTTTTGAGAAATCTCTCAAGAACCATTCCATACTAACGGTTCTAGATACTTTAAGTACAACAATTTTAGTATAAAAAACCCTAAAGTACTTACATTAAAATTAATTTTTAGGGTATTGTAACAATTTTCGATGTGCGTCGTCATGCTTTTGAAGACCAATAGTAAGATTGGAACAACAAAACCAACAGATGCAACAAAAGGAATTTATAAACTTGGTGATGCCCTTTAGGGATAAGCTTTATCGTATGGCAAAACGTCTGCTGGTCTCTAGGGAAGAAGCAGAAGATGCCACCCAGGAAGTGCTGTTGAAATTGTGGGACAAGAGCGAATCGATGTCAAATTACCGCAGTGTAGAGGCCTTTGCCATGACCATGACCAAGAACTTTTGTCTGGACCGTTTAAAGTCCAAACAGGCCGGAAACCTAAAATTGGTGCACAGTAATTATCAGGATGAGAATACTTCGGTGCAGCGGAAAATTGAGACCGAGGACAGTATAAGATGGGTGGAAAAAATCATGGACGAATTGCCCGAGCAGCAAAAAATGGTATTACAGCTACGGGACATAGAGGACTATGATTATGAGGAGATTGCAGAAATGTTGGATATGAAACCAACGGCAATACGGGTAACATTGTCGCGAGCAAGAAAAACAGTAAGGGAAAAATTAATGGAAAAACATAGCTATGGAATTGCATAAACATATAGAAAATCTACTGGAAAAGTATTTTGAGGCCACGACCACCGTGGCAGAAGAACAGGAATTGAACCGATATTTTGCCCAGGACAATGTGGCACCACATTTAGAGCAATACCGCCCCATGTTCCAGTACTTTTCCATGGCCAAGGAAGAAAGCCCAAGTAAACATCTAGAACTAATATCCCCACAAAACACCAGAAGAAAAATGTATAGGTGGGCAGCTGTAGTATCTGGAGCAGTGATCATGATGGGCTTTTATTTGACCCAATTGCAAAAACCAACATTGCAAGAGGAATATTCTACTGAAGAATTGGCTTCAGTACAGCAAGCCCTGGCTCTTTTTGCCGATAATTTCAACAAGGGAGCCCAACAGATAAACTATCTGGATGAATTTGACAAGAGTACAAGTAAATTTTTAATCGACAATAATTAATAATCTAGTGATGAAAAAACTTTTAATAATAACCCTGGTATTGATGCCTTTTTTGGGTATGTCGCAAGACATATTTGATAAATATGAAGATGATGAAAAAGTAACATTTGTGGCCATGCAGCCAAAAATGTTCCAAATGCTTGGGAAAATGAGCATTAGCAGTGATGACCCCGAGGCTCAAGAATTTCTGAATTTGGTCAATTCCATAACCAGTTTTAAGGTGATAACAACAGATGATGGAAGTATCTCTAACGACATTTCCAACTGGGTAAACAAGCGCTTGAACGGTTCTACCTATGAGGAATTGATGAGAGTAAGGGATGGTGACCAAAATGTAAAATTCTACGTTAAGGAAGGTAGGGATGAAAACCACGTTAAAGAGCTTTTAATGTTTGTTACAAATCTTGGTGAGGACATTGAAATCAATGGCAAAAGACTGGAAACGGTATTGCTTTCTTTGACAGGGGACATAGACCTTAGACAGATTGGGAAGCTTACCGACAACATGAATTTGCCAGGAGGCGACAAATTAGGCAAAGCAGGAGATAAAAACGAGTAGTTATGATAGTAAATCAAACGGCGGTACAGTTTTATCAACGTACTGTCGTTTGATTGAATTTTTAGTAAGAATCAATCAATCAAAAAAAGGAACAATGAAACATATAGTAATTTTAATGGCCTTGGCATTGATGCCCTTGGGGCTTTTGGCGCAAAAAGAGTTTGACAAATTTATAGATTCCGATGATGTAGGAGCGGTCATTATCAATAAAAGCCTTTTGGGCATGGTGGCCAACCTTTCTGCCGATGAGAAGAGCAAAGAAGCTAGGGACTTTATAGAAATGGCGCAGAACATAGATGAAATCAAGGTCTTTATGACCGACAAGACTGCAGCTTCTGAGGACATGGAGCAAACCGTAAAGAAGTACCTGAAAAAGGCTAACATGGATTTGCTCATGCAGGCTAGGAAAGAGGATGCGCGCGTCAAGTTCTATGTAAAGAGCACGAACAATGATGAGGTGGTCAAGGAGTTGCTCATGTTTGTCAAGGGAGTGGATAAGGAAGAAACCGGTCTAGAATCCGTATTGGTGACCATGAGGGGCGAAATTGAGCTGGATAAAATAGGAGCCTTGGTCAATAAAATGAACCTGCCCAAGGACTTGGAAAAGGCGGGGAAAGCAAAATAGTTGAAATAAAGAACAAACAACGTATCAACCATGAAAACCATGATCAGGACTTTTGTATTGGCCACTATAATTCTGCTAAGCTCCTGTGCATCACAGCAGAGTCTACAGGAATATTATGTGGATAATCAGGAGAACCCAAATTTCATTGCCTTGGACATACCCGCCAGCATCTTGCAAATGGAGGAGGTAGAACTTTCAGATGTTCAAAAAGAAGCGGTAGAATCGCTAAGGAAATTCAATCTGTTGGCGTTCCGAAAGACATCGGAAAATGTTTCGGAATATAAGGCGGAAAAAGCCAAGGTGAAAGAAATATTGAAGAATGAAGATTTTGTGGAACTCATGAAGATCAACTCTTCCTACGGCAAGGGGGTGATCAAATATTTGGGGGAAGATGATGCCATTGATGAGGTGATCATCTACGGCGATAACAAAGACCAAGGATTTGCCCTGATCCGGGTATTGGGCAAGGATATGAACCCCGGCCATGTCATACATCTAATGCAGGCCATCCAAAAATCTGATTATAAGGGAGAAGGCTTGGGTGAGATTGGCAAGTTCTTGAAAGGTTAGAAAAAACAATACATTTTGTGCAAACCCGAAAACATTTTAGTTGTTTTCGGGTTTTTTCTTACGTTTTGGTGTGACTTTCCGTTATTTTTAGTTTCCTACAAAAAACACAAAAATGGAAAACATGGAAGACGCCCAAAAATGGTTGGATAAAGGCATTGAGTTCGTATCGGATTATGGCCCAAAGGTTTTAGGGGCCATTGTTATTTACCTTATTGGTTCATGGATCATCAAAAAAATAGTCGGAGCCCTTAGAAAGGTCATGGCCAAGAGTAAATATGAGGAATCCCTGCAACGGTTTTTGGTGGATTTGGTTTCTTGGTCGTTAAAGATTTTCTTGATCATTACCGTTATCACCAAATTGGGTGTGGAGACCACCAGTTTGGCTGCTGTGATTGCCGCGGCTGGCTTGGCCGTAGGTTTGGCCCTCCAAGGCTCATTGTCAAATTTTGCCGGGGGTGTTCTCCTCATGATTTTTAAACCTTATCGGATCGGGGATTTGATCGAGGCCCAGGGCGAATTGGGCGTGGTCAAGGAAATAGCCATATTCACCACCAAGTTGGTGTCCCCGGACAACAAGTTGATCATTGTACCCAATGGGGCCATGGCCAATGGCAATATCGTAAACTATACTGCCGAAGGAAAAATTAGGGTAGATACGGTCATTGGGGTAGGATACGGGGAGGACATTAAAAAGACCAAAGACGTATTGTTGAAGGTCTTGACCTCCAATGACAAGGTACTAAAAGACCCTGCACCCTCTGTAAATGTAATGGAATTGGCCGATAGCTCGGTGAATTTTGCCGTGCGTCCCTTCTGTAAGCCAGAAGACTATTGGGATGTATATTTTGCTACCTATGAAGGTTGCAAATTGGCGCTTGACAAGGCAGGTATTGAAATACCCTACCCACACCAAGTAGAGATCCGCAGACAAGCATAGTTAAGATTTCAGTTAGTAGTAGTTGGTTAGACCCCGGTGTAGTTTGCCGGGGTTATTTTTTTGAGCTCAGATTTTATATCATCGGTAACCTCTAGGGTCTCAATAAACCCGGCAATGGTTTGTTGGGTTATCTTTTCGTTGGTTCGGGTCAACCCTTTTAGGGCCTCATACGGATTAGGATATCCTTCCCTGCGCAAGATGGTCTGAATGGCTTCTGCTACCACGGCCCAATTATCCTCAAGATCTGCCTCAAACTTTTCTTGATGTAACACCAATTTCTCCAATCCTTTTAGGGTAGATTGAAAGGCGATGAGGGTATGGGCAAAGGGCATTCCAACGTTTCTTAGCACGGTACTGTCGGTCAGGTCACGTTGTAGGCGGGAGACGGGCAGTTTGGCCGATAGGTGTTCAAACAGGGCGTTGGCCACCCCCAAATTACCTTCGGAATTCTCAAAATCTATGGGATTCACCTTATGCGGCATGGCCGATGAACCAATTTCCCCTTCCTTGATTTTCTGTTTAAAATAATCCATGGAAATATAGGTCCAGATGTCCTTGTTCAAATCAAGGATTATGGTGTTGATACGCTTTAGGCCATCAAACAAGGCGGCCATATGATCGTAATGCTCAATCTGGGTGGTGGGGAAGGAATGGTGCAGCCCCAATGTTTCCTGAACAAACTGTTTCCCAAAAGCCTTCCAATCAATGTTGGGGTAGGCAACCTTATGGGCATTGTAATTGCCCGTGGCACCGCCAAACTTAGCTGCTGACGGAATATCGTTCAATAGGTCAAATTGCTGCTTTAGGCGTTCCACAAAGACATCAATTTCCTTGCCCAAACGGGTAGGGGAGGCCGGTTGGCCATGGGTGCGTGCCAACATGGGTACCTTTTCCCATTCAGACACCAAGGTTTTCAATTTTTCGAAGAGTTCAAAATATAAAGGAACATAAACATTGTTCATGGCTTCCTTTATGCTTAAGGGAACTGCCGTATTGTTGATATCTTGAGAGGTGAGCCCAAAGTGGATGAACTCTTTGTATTGTTCCAGTCCCAAGGCATCAAAACGTTGTTTTATAAAATACTCCACGGCCTTAACGTCGTGGTTGGTCGTTTTTTCTATGTCCTTTATGCTTTGGGCATCATCCGAGGAAAATGCCGTATAGATGGTTCGTAAGGCTTCAAAATGGTTGTGGTCAAAATCACCCAACTGAGGTAAGGGCAATTCACAAAGCGCGATAAAGTATTCAATTTCAACCCGTACGCGATATTGAATCAATGCCTCCTCAGAAAAATAAGCTCCTAAAACGTTGGTTTTATTGTGGTAACGGCCATCAATGGGCGAAATGGCATTTAACGGATGTAACGACATTGGTTCTGGTTTTAAAGGCGCAAAGATAGGTAAAGTAGGGGCTTAGTACCCCAGCTTTCTAAGTTTGTCCAATACTTTTTGCCCCCTGTTTTGATAGCCGGGACTCCCTGTGGTAAAAGTTTTTTCCAAAAACAGTTTGAGTTCTGGTCGAACCCACTCAAAATCTTCACCCAAATGAAAGAGGGCGGTCATGGCAAAGACCTTAGGGGCCATTTTGTGGGGTTCTATGAGCCAATCGAAACAACGTTCCGTGATTTCCTCGCGATGCTTCCAAATTACTTTTTCTATAAACACAGGTATTTTCTTATGGTAAACGGCCAGGGCCAGCATCTCACAAACATGGGCCATGGGACGGATCACGGACTCTGATTTAAGGTTTTTCAGTTCGTTACAGAAAATATCTATGTGTGGTAGCACAAGTTTTAGTTGCTTGCGCATGACATTTTGAAAAACCCAGCTGCAACTCCAAGAATCTGTTTTGTCTTCTTCAAATACGAATTGAAGCAAGGGCCCTGTTAAATTTGGGTAGGCGAGGATTCCATAGACCAACTCATCGCGTTCCGCCATAGAAATTCGGCCAGAATTTAACCGTTTTTTTAATGCTGTTTCTGTCACAAGACTTATTTTTAGCAAAATTACCTTCTGACAATGAAAATACTTAAAATTATAGGATGGATTGCCCTGATCGCTTTGGTAGTCATCCAATTTATCCGCCCTGAAACGAATAGCTCTGATAATCCCGATTATGTGCTGGCTTTTGAAAGCGAAACCCAACCATCGGACGAAGTAAAAATGCTTTTAAAATCTGCCTGTTATGATTGTCACAGCAACGATACAGAATACCCTTGGTATAGCAATATTGCACCTGTTTCTTACTGGTTGGCGGAACATATTGAGCACGGAAAAGAGGAATTGAATTTTTCTGATTGGGAAAACTATTCCGTAAAGAAAAAAGACCATAAATTGGAAGAGTTGGTGGAAGAGGTGGAAAAGGGGGAGATGCCCTTAAACTCTTACACTTGGGCCCATAAAGAAGCGCAATTGACCCCAGAGCAGCGGGAGGCCTTGATTGCTTGGGCCAAAAAGGCAAGGGCTAGCTACCAAGAAGGGCTTTAACAAGGGGAGGTACACCAGAAACTGCAGTTTCTGGGATGATGGTCAAGTTTTCAAAGTCACTTTCACGTACATTGGGTTTGGGGTCAATAAAAAATATGGGAATCCCGGTTTTTACATAATTGACCAGACTGGCTGCCGGATATACTTGCATGGAAGTTCCTATGATAAGCAGTATGTCGGCCTGCATGGTAATCTCAATCGCGGGTTCCAGCATCGGAACCATCTCGCCAAACCAGACAATGTGAGGGCGCAGTTGATGGCCGTTCCCATCCACATCGCCGAGAACAAGGTCATGGGTCCAATCCATTACCAAGTTCTCATCAACGGTGCTTCTTACTTTGAATAGTTCGCCATGAAGATGTAGCACAGTACTGCTGCCAGCCTTCTCATGGAGATTGTCCACATTCTGGGTCACGATATTGACGTTAAACTTTTTTTCCAAATCCACCAAGGCCCTGTGGCCTGCGTTGGGGGTTACTTGGTGTAGTTGTCTACGGCGTTGGTTGTAGAATTCCAGGACCAGTTCAGGGTTTTGGGCAAAACCTTGTGGAGAGGCCACTTCCATGACGTCATGCCCTTCCCACAGCCCATTGGCATCACGAAAGGTTTTCAATCCACTTTCGGCACTCATGCCTGCACCGGTGAGCACTACAATTTTTTTATCCATGGGATGTTGTTTTATCGGTTCCGGCAAGGCGGATGCCCATCAAATTTACCATTTTACTTATCTTGCCATTTATGTTTGACCATAAATTGTTGGAATACTTGGAAAGCTATCTTACCGAAGATCGAAAAAAACGGTTTTTGGAGGTGCTCGCCAAGCGTACCAACTACATAACGGTGGCCATGGAGGATGTTTACCAAATGCACAATACCAGTGCGGTGCTCCGAAGTTGTGATGCGTTTGGCGTGCAAACCGTTCATGTGGTCGAAGATCGTTATGGGGACCGTATGGACAAGAACATTTCGGTGGGTGCCCAAAAATGGGTGGATGTGTCCCGTTACCAAAACACAGCGGATTGTATTGCATCCTTACGTGAAAAGGGCTATCAGATCGTGGCCACCACTCCCCATGATGATTCCTGTGCCTTGGATGCTTTTGAGTTTACCGGAAAAACCGCGTTGTTTTTTGGCACGGAGTGGAAAGGGCTGAGCGAGGAGGTCATGGAGGAGGCCGACAGCTATTTGCACATACCCATGGTTGGGTTTTCAGAGAGTTTAAACGTATCGGTTTCTGCAGCTATCATCTTGCAAGAACTCACCAATAAACTTCGGAAAAGTGATTTGTCCTGGCAATTGACAGCAGAGGAACTACTGGAAAAACGGTTGGATTGGACCAAAAAATCCATTAAAAACATAGCGGGTATCATCCATCGATACTTGAACGGCTGAAGTTTTTTGTACATTTAAAATTGACATTGATAAATTAGACCTATGCAACAGAATATGATCGGGTGGGTAGAGATACCCGTGAAAGATATGGTACGGGCCAAAAAGTTTTATGAGGAAGTATTTCAGATTGAAATTCAACTGCACGAAATCAACGGCATTCAAACGGGATGGTTACCGTTTGCGGAGGATAAACCGGGTTGCAGCGGCATGTTGATCCACCATCCAGAGTTTTATATCCCCAATTTTCGGGAAGGTACTTTGGTGTACTTTAACTGTGAAGATGTTGGGAATGAACTGCAACGGGCCGAGGCCCAAGGCGCACGTATCTTAAAGCCCAAGACGGAAATAGGCGACAATCATGGGTTTATGGGGCTTTTCCACGATTCCGAAGGAAATCGGATTGCATTGCACTCTAGAAAATAACTAGGGTTCCAAAACTTCCAATAGGGCGGTATTAAAGGCGTTATCCAATGCCACACGCCCTTTTTTGACCACCACTTCGGTTTGCGAATAGGTGTCAAAAAGAGTGGTGCCATCACCAAAAAAGCCTTTGACCCAAAGTGATTTTTTTCCTTTGGGCAAATCCAAGGCCACCACAACTTTGTCCCTGAATTCACCATCCACGAAGGTTCTGGAGAACACATAGGGCTTGTTGGCCAACTTTTTGTGTTTACCAGCCCCAATGGCCGGGTGTTTTGCCCTAAACTGTCCCAGTTTTTGCCAATGCTCGTGTACTTTTTGCACTTCGGGCAACGAATCCAGATCGCTCCAGTTCATGTAGGAGCGGAGGGAGGCATCCCCCTCTGTCCCTTCAATGATCAAGGGGCGTAGGGTTTCATCGCCGTAGTACACTTGCGATGCTCCCGGGGCCAACAACAACATATTGGCTGCCCTGTAGGGCTTGTTTCTTTCCAGGTCAAACGGATGGGCATCGTCATGCGATGTAAGGTAATTGAGGACACTTTTACCCCCCATTCTGGAATGTAGGAGGTAGCTGTACCTACGGAACACTTCTTCATAGGTTTTGTTGGCGTCGTTCTTTAGATCAAAATTGATGAGGCTGCTAAAGCCATTGCTAAAATAATCGACCTTTTTGTCACCAAAGTCAAAATTTCTGCCACCAGAAACCCCATAGTTAAAGACCTCGCCCACCATATAGAAAGACTTATCGTCCAAAACTTGGTCGGGATGTTTCTTCTTCCAGGTCTCAAAGGCGTAGTCACATTCCTTTCTAAGTTCGGCCCAGGCATTTTCGTTAACGTGCTTAACGGTATCTACCCGAAAACCATCGATTCCAAATTCATGGATATAATCGGTCAACCATTTGATGATATAAAACCGTGGGGCACGCGGATATCCCGTACGGTCAAAGAAGCGTTGCAGTTCTTCCAGTTCCTTGCTCAAACGACCTTCGCCTTTCCATTTGGCCAAAAGGGCATCGGGCAACTCCACCTCTTCGTCGGATTCCGTTAAGATATCGGGTAAATTGTCCACAAGGGTGCAGGCAGTGGTGTTTTCATAGGTGGTAAATTCACATTTTGGCCCCGTACGTACCCATTCTTCTGGCCAAAGGGGATCCATATCGGTAACAGGGCCCGTATGGTTTAAAACCACATCCAGAATAATTCTTATTCCATTTTTATGTGCCGTTTGCACCAATTGGTGCAGGTCTTTCTTTGTTCCAAAATTGGGTTCAATGGATGTCCAATCCTTGGTCCAATACCCATGGTATCCGTAGGTTGCCCCGGTACCTTCGTTGGTGGAACCGTGAATCTGTTCCACGACCGGGCTCAACCAAATGGCGTTGATGCCAAGGTCTGTAAAATATCCTTTCTTGATCTTTTGGGTAATACCGCTAATATCCCCACCTTCAAAACCACGAAGAACAGCAGTGGAATCTGTTCTGTTGAAATTGAGGTCTTTGTCGGGTCTTGCATTGTTGAATCTATCGGTCAACAAAAAATATACATTGGCCCCTTCCCAATAAAAAGGATTTTTTTTAGTGGTTTCAACCATTGCTGTTTCGGTAAGGTTTTCTGTTGTTTTGGGTTTTTCTTTCAGTTTGTCACAACCGATAAGGAGGGTACCTAAGGATAGAGCGATAAATAGGTTTCGCATGTTCAGTGAATTTCGCTAAAGCTAAAAAATGAATGCTTAAAACCAAAAATTATTTATTCAATGCCTTGTATTCTTCGTAGCAGCTACTTATGGCATCCAAAATCTGAAGATCGTTTGCCGTCGTGATGAAAGTTCTGGAATAGTTGCAATTGTTCAGGATGTCCTCAATATCCACTTTTTCCAATTGTAACAATTCCTTTAGGGTTTCACGATCAAACTTGGAGGCCAGAAGATTACGGATGTCCTCATCCTGTTTCACCAATTGCAATTTCCGCATCTGCCTAGGTTTTTTTCCAAACAGATTCCGAAGCAGGTCCGCAGGATTGAGAATGGCGCCCAAAACCTTTGTCACTGCGCTCGGGTTCCTGCTTCCGCCCTCGTAACTTTTGTTTAAACCGGAAATGCTGTATTGGTATGCATCGTTAATGGGCAGGTTTTTTACATCTATTTCCAGAAAACCGGTCAATTGGTAGGGACGCACGATGACCTCTTCAAGGGCATAGGCCAACTCGGTCAAGGTAATTTTGGTGTCCTCAATTTTTAACATATCGTTGGATACCCTTACTTTTTGTGACTTAAAGCCCAAAAAGGTAAGATAGAGCGTATCGTTTACCGATGCCGTGATGGTGAATTTTCCCCTGGGATCCGTAATGGTCCCAATCACTTTGTTCAGGTTGATGACATGGACACTCTCCAGCGGAAAATTGTTCTGCGCATTGATCACAGTGGCCGTGATGTCTTGCGCGGGCATATCGTTTTCATCTTCTTGGGCCAGACCAAAAACCGAAACGAACAACAAAAGCAATGGTAAAAACTTTTTCATCAAGCAATTTGAGGGTAAGATACAAAACAAGAAAAATAGTAGGCCACTTCTATTGTTTTTAGGAACTCATTAACTAAAAAAATCCTTTTTTTCGATTTCCCCTTCCCTTATTTCCCGAATCCTTTCGGCCCCTTGGGTTAAACCCCTGGCCCGAAGGTTTGCGTCTGCCCTTGTTCCTGTTTTTCTTTTTTGAACTCCGCTCCGGCGATTTTGAGACCTCAACATTCACATAACGTCCCTTGACCTTAAAATCTGTGAAGGTTTCCAGGACAAGAGGGGTTAGATTGGCATTGGTGTTAAAAAAGGAGAAAGAATCCTTGGTGTCCACCCTGTAAATATCATCCTTGTCAAAACCAAGGGTGTCCCTTAGAAAATCTTTTAGGGTCATCCAATCATAGCCATCCCTTTCTCCGATGTTGATGAAATAGCGCACCGATCCATCAGAAGGGATTTCATCACTAGGCCCCCTTTGCTTATTGGAAGACTTATCGGCACTTAAATCCTTGGCTTTGCTGTAATAGTTGTAAAAGCGTGAGAACTCTACGGAAAACACTTTACGGATGAGTTCGTCCTTGTCTATGCCCTCCAACACGTCGTTAATGGCGGGAAGGTAGCCCTCGATTTCCTCGTTGACCTGGGTGTCCTTGATCTTGTTGGCCAAATGATAGAGCTGTATTTCACAGATTTCAATTCCGGTGGGAATCTGTTTTTCAATAAAATCCTGTTTGATGATCTTGGAGATCATCTTGATTTTTCGAATCTCGCTCCGCGTTACGATGACCATGGAGACCCCAGACTTTCCCGCCCGGCCGGTACGACCACTTCGGTGGGTGTAGGTTTCGATCTCATCGGGCAGTTGGTAGTTGATCACGTGGGTAATATCATCCACATCTATGCCCCTAGCGGCAACATCTGTGGCCACCAACATCTGAATCTGTTTTTTACGGAAGGCATTCATGGCCAGGTCCCGTTGGTTTTGGCTCAAATCGCCATGCAGAGCCCCGGCATTGTAGCCGTCCTCAATCAGTTTTTCAGCTATTTTTTGGGTGTCGCGTTTGGTTCTGCAGAATACCACGGAGAATATGCCCGGATTGGCATCGGCCAGTCGCTTTAGTGCGGCATAGCGGTCACGTCCGCCCACGACATAAAATTCGTGCTGTACGGTTGTGGCCCCAGAGTTCTTTGTGCCAACCGTGATTTCCTTGGGCTTGTGCATGAACTTTTTGGCTATGGTGGCCACTTCTTTGGGCATGGTGGCCGAAAACAACCAAGTGGACTTTTCCTCTGGGGTGTTGGATAGAATATCCTTGATGTCCTCATAGAAGCCCATGTTCAACATCTCATCGGCCTCATCCAACACGCAATAGTCAATTTTAGTGATGTCGACCATGCCACGACCGATCATATCCTTCATCCGCCCTGGGGTCGCCACAACAATTTGGGCTCCGCGTTTGATCTGTCTGGCTTGTTCGGTAATGCTCGCACCCCCATAGATGGCCACAATGTTCAGCCCTTTTTCATATTTGGAGTAGAGTTGTATCTCGTTGGTGATCTGCAGGCACAGTTCCCGGGTGGGGGATAAGATCAGGGCTTGGGTGGTTCTACTGTCTATGGCAATCTTTTGGATCAGTGGAAAGCCAAAGGCAGCGGTTTTTCCGGTGCCGGTCTGTGCCAAGGCAACCAAATCGTTCTCGTCCTCGGACAATAAAATGGGAATGGCTTTTTCCTGTACTTCGGAGGGGGTTTCAAAACCCATGTCGGAAACAGCATCCAAAATGGTTTGCTGCAACCCTAATTCGTTGAATGTCATCATTGTTTAAATAAAATCGCAAATATGTGTGTTGCGGAGAGCGATTTCATTTAAACCAGTACCCAAAGCAACACCTTGCCCATACCGGCGGCGTTAATCGGCGGCAAAGGTACACTAATTGATAAGATTATGCGGTTTTCTCCAAAAAATAGATGAGTTGTGCCATGGCCCTGCCCCGGTGACTAATCGAATTTTTGGTCTTCATGGGCAGTTCCGCAAATGTCCGGTCAAAGCCATCAGGAACAAAAATGGGGTCGTAGCCAAAGCCTTGTTCCCCTCTTTTTTCGTTGGTGATGCTGCCATTGACCGTGCCTGAAAAAAAATACTGTTCTCCTTTAAAAAATAAGGAGATGGCCGTTTCAAAATAGGCGGATCGGTTTTCTTTGTTTTCCAATTGCAGCAACAGTTTGGCCATATTGTCGTTGGCGTTCTTTTGTGCGCCGGCGTAACGGGCAGAGTAGACCCCTGGAGCACCGTTAAGGGCATTGACAAGGAGCCCCGTATCGTCCGAGAAACAATCAAGACCATAGTTCTGGACCACAAAATCACTTTTTAACTGGGCATTCTCTTGCAGGGTTTCGCCAGTTTCGGGAATTTCTTCATGGCATCCAATATCGTCCAGGGAAAAGAGTTGGATATGGTTGGGCATTACAGCTTTTACCTCTAGAAACTTATGTTGGTTATGGGTGGCAAAGACCAATTTCATAAATGAAGATTTGAGTTCAAAAATACTATTTTAGGGGAATGAAGTTAAAAGTCCCACCACCTTTGGTTTTTCTGTTGTTCTTATTGGCAATGTACCTTTTGGCCACGGTATTGCCGGTTGGGCATTTTGATTTTTTTGGAAGAACGGTGTTGCTGTTGTTCCTTTCCGCATTGGGTTTTCTTGTAGCGGTGGTGGCAGTTTGGCAATTTTATTCACAACGTACAACGATAAGTCCACATAAGATTGAAAAGACAAGCCGTTTGGTGACCACGGGCATATACCAATACTCTAGAAACCCCATGTATTTAGCTCTTTTACTGATTCTGATAGGAGGTGGGTTATATCTTCAAAATGCCTTCAATGCGCTTCTTGTTGGAGGATTTGTGTATTACATGAACCATTTTCAAATTTTTCCCGAAGAGGAGATGCTCAAAGCAAAGTTTGGTAGGGAATATCAATTGTACCAGAAGGCTGTCCGCAGATGGTTTTGATCAAAGTATTTTCATTTTTTTGGTCGAAAAAACAAAATTCTGCAACAATTAATTCGAATGTTTCAATGAATGGGCTGTTTTGCTCCTTTTTAATTCTATGAACAGATGAAAACTGTATTTTTACGGCTTAATTTTTATACAAATCGTCGTGGCAGCCCGAAAGTATGTATTCGATTTTGATAGTACGCTTACCCGTGTAGAGGCGTTGGATGTACTAGCGGAAATGACCTTGAAGGACAACCCGAAAAGGGATGATATCCTTCAAGAGATCCAGAACATTACCAACTTGGGCATAGACGGGGAGATTTCGTTCACGGAATCTTTGGAGCGAAGGATTTGTTTGCTGAATGCCACCAAGGATGATCTGGATGGTCTTATATTGGAACTGAAGAAGAAAATATCAAAATCGTTTGAGGAGAACAAAGAGTTTTTTTATTCCCATGCCGATGATATTTATGTGATTTCATGCGGATTCAAGGAATTTATAGACCCCATTGTCGAGGAATTCAACATTCCCTCGGAGCGGGTCCACGCCAACACCTTTACCTTTGATGTAGAGGGCAATATTGTTGGCTTTGATGAAAAGAACGTGCTTTCATCCCATAACGGTAAGATAGAATGTCTGAAGAATTTAGGACTTGAGGGCGAGATACATGTTGTGGGAGATGGTTATAGCGATTATGTGATGCGGGAGGCGGGTATTGCCGACAAATTTTTTGCCTATACCGAAAATGTGCACCGGGAAAAGGCGGCCAATAACGCCGACCATGTGGCACCTAACTTAAATGAATTTTTATTTGTGAACGATCTACCAAGAAAAATATCGTACCCCAAGAACAGGATTAAAATTTTACTGTTGGAAAATGTGCATCCAGATGCCTTTGACAACCTTTCCAATGATGGGTTTTCTGTGGAACTGGTGAAAAACAGCCTTTCTGAGGATGAATTGATTAAACGGATCAGAGGGGTTCATGTATTGGGCATCCGTTCAAAAACACAGGTGACCGAAAAAGTGTTGGAAGCAGCGGATAAGCTCTTGGTGGTCGGGGCCTTTTGCATTGGCACCACCCAAATAGCCTTGGAGTCCGCAAAGAAAAAAGGGGTTGTGGTCTTTAATGCCCCATACAGCAATACCCGTTCTGTGGTGGAACTGGCCATAGGACAGATCATAATGCTCATGCGCAATGTGTTTACAAGAAGCACGGAGATACACAATGGCCAATGGTTTAAGACGGCCGATAATTCCAATGAGGTTCGGGGCAAGAACCTTGGCATTGTTGGATACGGAAACATAGGTAAGCAACTCTCCGTTTTAGCAGAGGCAATAGGCATGCGGGTATATTATTATGATTTAACCGATCAATTGGCCTTGGGCAATGCCGTTAAGTGCAATTCATTGGAAGATCTGCTCAAGGTTTCGGATGTGGTGACCCTACATGTTGATGACAACAAGGCCAACAAAAATTTTATAGGCGAACGGGAGATCAACAAAATGAGGGATGGCGCCATGCTCATTAATCTTTCCCGTGGATTTGTAGTGGATATTCCAGCAATGGTATCTGCTTTAAAGCATAAGAAATTGGGTGGTGCCGCCATTGATGTCTACCCCAAGGAGCCTAGGGCAAATGGCAATTTTGAGACAGAACTCCGTGGCTTGGACAATGTGATTTTGACGCCCCATGTAGGGGGAAGTACCCAGGAAGCACAACGGGACATTGCCGATTTTGTTCCCAATAAGATCATGGATTATATCAATTCGGGCAATACGGTAGATGCGGTAAACTTTCCCAATATCCGGTTGCCAAAGCAAGAGAACAAACACCGTTTTTTGCACATTCACAAAAACGTACCGGGTATCATGGCCAAAATAAATGAGGTGCTTGCCCATTACAACCTGAATATTACGGGGCAGTACCTATCTACCGATAGCGAGGTGGGCTACGTAATCACCGATGTGGATAAAGATTACAACAAGGAAGTGATGAAAGCCTTAAAAAATGTAGAGCATACCATAAAGTTCAGGGTGCTCTATTAGCCATACGCTTGCCATACGTTTTTCTTTTCTTTGCCGTGGTATTTACGTGCTTCACAACATTTTGTAAGCCTATTCCCTTGTTTACCATTACTTTGTAGGTAAATTCTGAATAATTTTTTGATGGCAACAAAAAGAAGACCATTTTTTAAAGGGGGCTTTAGGGCATATTATCTTTTGGTGGTATCCATTATTGTATTGACCATCGCCATACAATCCATTATTCAATATTCCCTGAGCAAACAACGTTCAACAGCTTTGGTGGTGAACTTAGCCGGTAAACAACGAATGCATAGCCAACGTTTGCTCAACGAACTGTATTCCTGTCGGTTCCACAATTGCGATTATGCAGAGCTGAAATTGACGCTCAAGAAGCTATATCAAATGAACACCTTCCTCCAACAGGGAAATGAGGAATTAAAAATTGAACCCCTTGATGACGAGCAGATCCTGGCCAATTTTGCCAAGCTAAAACCACATCTGGATTGGTTTAATGCGCAATTATGGGAAGTGTCCAATTTGGAAAATGTTCCGTTTAATGAGATGAGGGAACATACAGACCGGTTTGTGGAAACGATGGATGTGATTGTATCCCAGTTCCAAAAGCAATCCGAGGAAGAGATCAAGGGCATGATGGTGGTAGAGGTGGAACTGGCCATATTTTCTGTGCTCATCGTCCTTTTCGAGATTTTTTTCATTGTAAATCCGATCATCAACCGGATTATGGAACAAAAGAAAAAGTTGAGCCAAATAGCATGGCACCAAACCCATGTTTTTGAGTCACATTTAAAGAACATCAAGGATATGTCCTATGTACTTAAAGTGGAAACAAACCCAGAGCGGCAAAAAGAGATCATCACCTTTGTGGTAAAAGAGATGGATGCTTTGGGCGAGGTCTCAAAAAATATGCAGAAGGCACTTCAAAGGAGCGAAGCAAAAGACAAGCCGCACCAAGTGATTTTAAAAAAGATAAAGATTCTAAAACATAGGGCATTTCATTCCAAAAAGCCTAATCATGGTGATACGGTTCGTTCCGAAGAATCGAAAAAGCCCGATAGAACTGTTCTACAATGAACAAGCGTACCATCTGGTGTGAAAAAGTCATCTTGGATAAGCTTATTTTTTGATTGGCTCTGGCATACACCTTGTCATCAAACCCATATGGTCCCCCAACAACAAATATGAGGTTTTTGATTCCACTGTTCATCCGTTTTTGAAGGAGGACGGAAAATTCCTTGGAGGTATATTGCACGCCTTTCTCATCCCAAAGTACCAGATAATCTGAATCGGCAAGCTGTTTTAGCAAAAGCTCTCCTTCCTTTGCCTTCTGTTGCTGCGTGGACATGTTCTTTACATTTTTTATATCGGGCAGTTCCACCAACTCAAATTTAATGTAATACTGAAGCTTTGTTGTGTATTGCTGGACCAATTGTTTTAAGAGGTTGTCATCGGTACGGCCTATGGTAATCAGTGTAAGCTTCATCGTCTAGGGAAAACTTTGGAATGGTTTTTAGTAATTTCGCCCAAACTAAACAAATCCTATGATTTCGCAGACACAATTTGAAAAAGAATTGGAATTGATCGTTGCCAATGCCATTAGGGAAGATGTGGGGGATGGCGATCATTCATCCTTGGCCTGTATCCCAAAGACAACGCAAGGGAAGGCAAAACTATTGGTCAAGGATAAGGGCATTATTGCGGGAGTTGAATTTGCAAAGCGGATCTTCAACTATGTGGATGCCAATTTAACAGTGGACCAACGGTTGCATGATGGGGCTATGGTAGATCATGGCGACATTGTTTTTTATGTAGAGGGAAGCTCGTTGAGTATTTTGCAGGCAGAGCGGTTTGTGCTCAATGCCATGCAGCGTATGAGTGCCATTGCCACCAAGACCAATTATTACGTTAAGTTGTTGAAAGGAACTGGGACCAAAATATTGGATACCCGAAAAACTACCCCGGGAATCCGTGCTTTGGAGAAATGGGCCGTTAAAATTGGAGGGGGCGAGAACCACCGTTTTGCGCTCTACGATATGGTGATGCTCAAAGACAACCACATAGATTTTGCGGGGGGGATTACCAAGGCCGTACAAATGACAAAAACGTACTTGGCCGAAAAGCAAAAAGATTCAAAGATTATAGTTGAGGCCAGAAACCTGGATGAAGTGGAGGAGATTTTACGTTCAGGTGGGGTCTATCAAATTTTACTAGATAATTTCAATTATGAGGACACCCGAAAAGCGGTTGCTTTGATAGGAGACCAATGCCATACGGAATCGTCTGGTGGGATTACCGAGGAAACCATAAGAAAGTATGCCGAATGTGGTGTGGACTACATTTCTTCAGGGGCCCTTACGCATTCTGTGCACAATATGGACCTAAGCCTGAAAGCTGTTTAAATGGATAGGGAGATTCGGGCAACCTTGGATAAAATTCCCGTGGTCAAACAGACCGTACGCTTTTTTGATGGCATACATTTGCCTGGTTTTGAAGGATTGTCTTTGTATGACTTGCTCGAAATCTATATCCTCGGAATCGTGCGCGGTGCCTTATCCAGCAGGGCAAGTGCCATTGCGTTTAGTTTGTTCATGGCCCTTTTCCCCCTGTTGATTTTTTTGGTTACCCTCATTCCGTTCCTTATTCCGTACATCAAAATTGAGATTGCCGATTTTGACAAGGAGTTTTTGTTCTTTTTGGAGTCATTCCTCCCAACTGCGACCAGTGATTATTTTAGTGAGATATACCAGCAGATCAAGGACCAAAAACGGGGCGGATTGTTGTCATCGGCCTTTTTGCTTTCCATTTTTTTGGTGGCCAATGGGGTGAACTCCATTTTTAGCGCGTTTGAGAACTCGTATCATGTAGAGTTGACCCGAAACTTTTTTAGACAATATGCCTATGCCCTTATGGTGGGCTTGATCCTATCCATTTTATTGATCGTAGGGGCCATAGTCTTTGTGTATTTTGAATTTTACCTGGAATTGACCAATGAATACCTAGGGAAGACCTTTGGCTATGAGGTGGAACGCTTTACCGGCACAGAGGCATTCCTTACAAGAATACTGTCCTTTGTGCTCCTCTCGTATTTAACCACGGCCATTTTGTACTATTTTGGTACGGCAGAGGGCAAAAAAGTGCGTTTTTTTTCCATAGGGGCCCTAATGACGACCTTATTGTTTATGTTGACTTCCTATCTATTTGGAATTTATGTTGAAAAATTTGCCCGCTACAACGAGTTGTACGGGGCATTGGGTGGGTTGTTGATTTTAATGGTCTTTATATGGTTGAACTCCAATATTTTGTTATTGGGGTTTGAGTTGAACGCTACCTTACACCGCTTAAAAAAGGTAATGAACAAAAAGAAGATGGAAAATGGGTAAGGTAATGTTGGGGATAGTGTTGTTGTCTTTTGGTATGGTTCGGTCACAGACTGTCTTTGGCAAATGGAAGACCATTGATGATAAGACCGGGATTGAAAAGGCGGTGGTTGAAATTTATGAAAAAAAAGGAATCGTGCACGGCCAAATCGTTCAAATACTGGAGAAGGGGAGGGAAAATGAACGCTGCCATAAATGTAAGGGAAAAGACAAGGGCAGGCCTATAGTGGGCATTACCGTAATCAAGGGCATGCAAAAGACAGACGATGGCAAATACAAAAAAGGACGATTGTTTGATCCAGAATATGGGGTAGAGGTAAGGGGAAAGATTTGGTTGGACCCCGAGAATCAAGATAGGCTTATCGTCAGGGGATATTTGGCGTTTTTGTACCGTACCCAGACATGGATCAGAATCAAATCATGAACATGCAGTATTTTTTGGATGTGGTGCTTCCCATTCCATTGGAAAAGCATTTTACCTATAAGATCACTTCAGAACAGGCAGAGATAATACAGCCTGGCATGCGTGTTTTTGTCCCTTTCGGAAAGAAAAAGATATACACGGCAATAGCCTACAAGGTCCATCAAACTCCCCCAGGGGTTTACGAAGCCAAGGAAATTGAACAGCTATTGGACGATGCTCCCATCATCAACCAGCTACAGCTACAGCATTGGCAATGGATTGCCAATTATTACCTATGCACCTTGGGCGAGGTTATACGGGCAGCTTTGCCCAAAGCATTTCTATTGGAAAGTGAGACCCTTGTACTCCTTAACCAAGAAGTGCAAATAGATGAGACCCAACTTTCGGACAATGAGTTCTTGGTATATGAAGCCTTGCAGCACCAGTCCAGCCTTTCCATTGGCGATATCATCCAAATAACGGAGCGGAAGAACGTGCTTCCCCTTTTAAAAAGGATGATCGAAAAAGAAGCGATCTTGATCAAAGAGACCATGTATGAAGCCTACCGGCCAAAGGTTGTTCGGCATGTGCTGTTGAACCAAGCCTATAAAACCGAGGAAGGGCTGCTTGGACTCTTGGACCAATTGGGCAGGGCACCAAAACAGCGGGATGTTGTCATGCATCTTTTTCAATTGCAGTCAGGTAAGGAGAGGCCAGTGAAAGTTTCGGAATTGATGAAGCGCAGTGGTTGTTCATCGACCATCATAAAGGCATTGGTGGATAAGGGTGTTCTAGAAGAATTGAAAATACAGGTTGATCGAGCCAATTTTGGGTTTCAGGAGGGGAGGTCCAAGGCATTTGAACTGACGGAGCACCAAAAACAAGCTTTCCGTGCCATTAAAAACGCCTTTGAAGCGCAGAAGACAGCGCTGCTCTTTGGGATTACCGCTTCAGGAAAGACAGAGGTATATTTTAAGTTGATTGATGAGGTTATTGCCAAAGGAGAGCAAGTGCTGTATCTCTTGCCCGAAATAGCCCTGACCTCACAATTGATTTCTAGGTTGCAACGCTATTTTGGCGATAAGGTGTCGGTCTATCATTCAAAGTACAGTGTAAATGAACGGGTAGAGGTGTGGAACAATGTCAATGGCAATAAGGAAAAAGCCCAGATTGTCATCGGGGCCCGTTCGGCATTGTTCCTGCCTTTTTCAAAGTTGGGTTTGATCGTGGTGGATGAGGAGCATGAGGCATCCTTTAAGCAGTTTGACCCGGCTCCACGGTACCATGCCCGTGATGCGGCCTTGGTGTTGGCCCAACTGCATGGGGCCAATTGCTTATTGGGGTCGGCCACCCCAAGTTTGGAGACTTACAAGAATGCGAAGGACGGAAAGTACGGTCTGGCCCAAATGACGGAACGCTATGGAAAGGTCTTGATGCCGGACATTCAATTGGTAGATATAAAGGAGGCCAGCCGAAAAAAACGGATGAAGGGGCATTTCTCGGAAAAGCTCTTTTTAAAAATGGAAGAGGCCTTGCTGGAAAAACAGCAGATCATTCTTTTTCAAAACAGAAGAGGATTTGCCCCCATTGTAGAATGTACCACCTGTGGTCATTCGGAACGCTGTCCCCATTGTGATGTCAGTCTTACCTACCATCAAGTTAAAAATCAGTTGCGCTGCCATTATTGTGGGTACCATGAGGTATTGCAACCTACCTGTAAGGCTTGTGGCAATAGTACTTTGGACAAGTTGGGCTTTGGTACGGAACAGGTACAGGAAGAACTGAACCAACTTTTTCCCGAGGCAAGGGTGGCCCGTATGGATCTGGATACGACCCGGGGCAAATATGCCTACCAAAAAATCATAACCTCCTTTGAGGACCATGAAATAGATATTTTGGTCGGGACCCAAATGGTGACCAAGGGACTCGATTTTAGAAATGTTGGGCTAGTGGGCATTATGAACGCCGATACTTTACTCAACTTCCCGGACTACCGTGCCCACGAACGTAGCTTTCAATTGTTGACCCAGGTAGCGGGCAGGGCGGGCAGAACGGCACAAAGGGGAGAGGTGCTGATCCAGACCTATAACCCTTACCACAGGATCTTGCAGCAGGTTACCACAAATTCTTATGAGGAAATGTTTGCGGAACAATTGTACGAGCGGGAACAGTTCAAGTATCCCCCCGTGGTGAGGATGATCAAGCTAACATTAAAGTCCAAGGATTATAATCGGTTGGATGAGGCTTCCGTTTGGATGGCAAAGTCGCTTCGGAATGTATTTCAGGGACAGGTATTGGGACCCGAGGCACCCTTGGTTTCCCGGATAAAAAGGGAATACCTCAAAAATTTGATGCTAAAGATTCCCATGGGACACTCCCTTTCAAAAACAAAAAAAGGCATCAAAAGAATTCAACAATCTTTTGATGCCATTGGTATGTTCAAGAGTGTAAGATTGGTCTATAATGTAGACCACATCTGATCAGACATTGGCCAAGGCCTCTGCCAACTCGGTCTTTTTGTTTCTACTCAACGGTATTTGTCTCCCCCCCACTTCAACGTTCTTACTGTTGAATTTTTCAATTTTTTCCAAATTCACAATGTAGGATTTGTGAATTCTCAAGAACTTATCTGAAGGCAGTTGCTGTTCAAAAGACTTCATGGTGGACAATATGACAATATTGGCTTCATCCGTGACCAATTTAATATAGTCGCCGAGCGCTTCAATCCATTTGATGTCGTTAAGGACCACCTTACGTTTCTTAAGGTTGCTTTTTACGAAGATGTGTTCTTCATCCTCATCAACACGGTTTAGTTGTTCGTACTTGTTCACCGCTCTTTTTACAGAGGCTTCAAACCGTGTTATGGTAATGGGTTTATGCAGGTAATCGGTTACATCATAATCAAAGGCCCTAAGGGCATAATCCGGTTTTCCGGTGATCAAAATAACCTGTGGTGGATTTTCCAACGCTTCGAGTAGGTCGAAGCCATTGATGATCGGCATTTCTACATCAAGGAAAATAAGATCCACTTCGTGGTTCTTTAGGCCATTCTTAGCTTCAATAGCATTGCTGTATTCGGCTATAAGGGCAAGATGTGGGTGGTTGTTGACCAACTTCGCTACGGCCATCCGTTGCATCGAAGAATCATCAACAATAATACTTCTTAGTTTCATAAAATGGTGATTTGTGGGGTTAAATCATCGGCAAAGTACTCAAAAAACACGATTAACTGCAACAAAAGATGTAAACATAGCAGAATCTGTTGTATAAATGGTTATATGCACGATAAGGGGTTATTTGAATTTTAATTGTTAATAACTTCTTAACCGGAAAACGAAGATTTTCCTTTTTTCTTGTAGCAAGAACAAAGAATGATTACTTTTGCGCTCCTAAAATTTTTAAGTATTATGAACCATTACGAAACTGTTTTCATTTTAAATCCCGTTCTGTCTGATACACAGATAGAGGAAACAGTCAAGAAATTTGAAGATTTCTTGGTTAAACATGGTGCCAAAATGGTAGCCAAAGAAGATTGGGGGCTAAAGAAATTGGCCTATCCGATCCAGCACAAGAAAAGTGGTTTTTACCACTTATTTGAATTCTCCGCTCCAGGGGAAGTTGTAGAGCCCTTTGAACTGGAATTTAGAAGGGATGAGCGTATTATGCGTTTTCTTACCGTTAAATTGGACAAGCATGCGATTGCTTGGGCCGAGAAAAGAAGAACCAAGTTAAACATTAAGGCGTAACCACATGGCATCTATAGATCAACAAGCAAAAGCAAAGAAAGATGGGGAAATACGTTATTTGACCCCATTGAACATTGAGACCACAAAACAGGAGAAATACTGCCGTTTTAAAAAGTCAGGGATCAAATATATTGACTACAAAGATCCGGATTTCCTGATGAAGTTGGTGAATGAGCAGGGTAAGATTCTACCTAGACGTTTAACAGGTACCTCATTAAAGTACCAAAGAAAAGTTGCCCAGGCCATTAAGAGGGCAAGGCATTTGGCACTTATGCCGTATGTAGGGGATATGTTAAAATAATAAATACAGTAAGATGGAACTTATTTTAAGAGAAGACGTACAAGATTTAGGATTTAAGGACGATATCGTTACTGTAAAACCAGGTTACGGAAGAAACTTTTTGATACCTCAAGGTTTGGCCAAATTGGCCACACCTTCAGCCAAAAAGGTATTGGCCGAGAACTTAAGGCAACGTGCCCATAAAGAGAAGAAAGTAATTGATGATGCCAAGGCCGTAGCCGATGCCTTAAAGCAATTTGAGATCAAGATTCCGGCCAAGGTTGGTGCAGGCGACAAGTTGTTTGGTTCCGTATCAAACATAGATTTGGCAGATGCCATAGCCAAGGCAGGTCAGGGAATAGATAAAAAATTCATCAGTATTCCTGGGGGTACTGTAAAAAGGACTGGAGCCTACAACGCACAGATCAGGCTTCACCGCGAAGTTATCATAGACTTTCCGTTTGAAGTCGTTGCAGAGGCAAAATAATTGTCAATTTTACCAAAGGATTTGGAAAAGGAGCCGTTTATGCGGCTCCTTTTTTTTATTTGAAAGTCTAGTGGGAATTTTCGGTAATGTGGGGCGAATTCTAAAACTATCTTAAAAAGTAGGTGTTTTTTGGTTAATAATTTATTAATAACTGTCCGTACATGGCGCTTCTTTTTCCATTATGTTTGCAATTAATTAAACTTTGCTTAACAGGGACACATTATGAGAAAAACTACGATGATTTGGGTGCTGTTCTTACTTACTACGGTTACAGCATTTTCCCAAGTAACAACATCAAACATTCGCGGTACGGTACTCGATGACCAAGGTGAGCCACTATTGGGCGCCAACGTGGTTGCGGTACATACGCCAACCGGCACCAAGTACGGTACGGTATCCAATGAACAAGGACGCTATAATTTGCTCAATCTTAGGGTGGGCGGGCCTTATGAAGTAACCATTTCTTATATCGGTTTTCAATCAGAGACAAGAAATGATGTTTTCCTATCGCTGGGTAAAACCTACAATTTGAACGTTAGTATGGCTACAGATAGCCAACAATTGGATGAGGTTGTCCTGGTATCTGACCAAACAGGAACTTTTGGTAAGGATCGCACGGGGTCTGAAACCAGTGTGGGACGTAGGGAATTGACCCGCTTGCCCACCATTTCACGTTCAGCAAGTGATTTTACCCGGTTGGAACCCAGTGCTTCCTCACCGACCAATGCAGATGGGGGACTTTCTTTTGGTGGCCGTAACGATCAGTTCAACAACTTTTCCTTGGATGGCGCCTTTTTTGCCAATCCGTTTGGCTTGGATGCCCCTACGCCTGGTGGGCAAACCAGTTCGCAACCCATTTCTTTGGATGCCATTGACCAAATTCAAGTTTCCCTGGCTCCATATGATGTTACCCAGTCGGGCTTTACGGGTGCTACGGTCAATGCAGTGACCAAAAGTGGTACCAACAAGCTATACGCCACAGCCTATGGGTTTTTTAGAAATGATGATTTGACCGGAGGTAAGATCAACGGGGATGATGTATTCAAAACAGGCTTGGAACAAACACAATATGGGGTGAGTATTGGTGGCCCCATCATTAAGGACAAGTTGTTCTTCTTTGCCAATTTTGAAAAAGATGACCTAACGGAATTAGGAAGCGCCGGATTCATACCCAACCGAGGTACAGGGGCGATCAATGAGTCAAGGGTATTGGCTTCTGATCTGGAATTTGTCCAAAGCTCATTGGCGGCAATAGGGTATGATACTGGTAGGTTTGAAAATTTTAATTACGATCAGGAATCGACCAAGGGAATCTTTAAATTGGATTGGAACATCAATGACAACAATAGATTGGCGGTCATCTACAATTTCCTAAGGGCATCCAAAGAAAAACCGGCCCACCCTTCGGCCATTGCTTTTAGGGGTCCCAATGCGGCTACCCTACAATTTGAGAATTCGGGTTATGAAATCAACAACAACATCAATTCGGTGCAATTGGAATTGAATTCTACCCTTTCTGATAACGCCACCAATAAATTACAGGTGGGCTACACCCATTTTGACGATTATAGAAACCCATTGTCAACTCCTGCACCATCAATCAATATAACAAAAGATGGCACCAATTATATCATAGCGGGTCACGAACCTTTTTCCATACATAACCGATTGGATCAAAAAGTGTTTCAGGTTACCAATAACCTAAACTTCTTTGTGGGGAACCATACCTATACCGTAGGTTTTTCTTATGAAAAGTTTCAGTTTGACAACTCATTCAACCTAACAGGTTATGGTTTTGATTTATTTGGAAGCGTGGATATCAATGATTTTGATGCCAATAATTATGCCGCTACGATTGCTGCGGCCCAAGCTACATTTAACGCAAACAACCAAGTGCCCGATGGTACTCCCGGTGGTTGGGCTTTGGCCGAAACCAATGTTGGACAATTGGCCTTTTACGTTCAGGATGAATGGAACGTGACCGACAACTTCAAATTGACCTATGGGGTTCGTTTTGATAAACCATTGTTCTTTGATACAGGGGATAAAATTCGCGAAAATATAGACCGTAAGGGTGGTACTTTGGCCAATGGTGGTACTTATGCTCCGGACATTGTTTATTTTGATCCAGAAACGGGTGAAGAAACATTGATTGATACTGAGACATTGCCCAATAATGATTTTTTGATTTCACCACGATTAGGGTTTAATTGGGATGTGTATGGCGATAACACACTCCAGGTACGTGGGGGTTCAGGGGTCTTTACCGGACGTTTCCCATTTGTATGGTTGGGCAACCAAGTTCAGGGAACGGATTTCTTCTTTTATCAAGTAGTAGACCCAGACTATAAATTTCCGCAAGTTTGGAGAACCAATATTGGAGTAGACAAAGCTTTTGACAATGGTTTGATATTGACCACAGACTTATCGTATACCAAAGATTTGAATGCTGCCCATGTTCAAAACTGGGCACTGGATACTCCATCAGCAAACTTGAATGCTCCGGGAGACAATCGTGTTGTTTATACCAATGATGATAAGTCCCAAATTTTTGGTGGACCCACAAATGCCTATGTGTTTACCAATTCTGATGAGGGCAGAATAATCAATGCGTCCTTCAAAGCAGAAAAAAATTGGGATAACGGGTTGTATGCCATGGCTGCCTATAACTATTTAAATTCCAAAGAGGTCAACTCCATTGAGGCGGAGATTACGGGGGATGCTTTTGTGGGCAATGCCGTTGTAGGGAATGCCAACAATGATGCTTTGGCCTTTTCAAGATACGGGGACACCCACCGTTTTATAGGGGTACTTTCAAAGCAATTTAAGACCGGCACTACCGTTTCAACCTTTTTTGAATATGCCCAAGGGGGACGTTTCAACTATATCTATGGAGGGGACATTAACAAAGATGGCTCGGGGATCAATGACCTGATCTACATTCCCACGGCCAGTGAAGTACAGCAAATGAATTTCAGTGGCGCTGGACAGGCCGAAGCTTTTGAGCAGTTCATCCAACAAGATGATTATCTGAGTGAAAACCGTGGCAGCTATGCCGAGCGTTACGGCGCTTTGGCACCATGGAGGGGCCGTTGGGACCTAAAGGTGCTGCAGGATATTAAATTCAACGATAGAAACAGATTGCAGTTGAGTTTGGATGTCTTGAACATTGGCAACTTCTTCAATTCAGATTGGGGAGTTGTGGAAACACCTGCATTTAACCAAATACTGGGAGTTACCGTAGATGACACCAACACACCAACCTATACCTTTGACCCTAATTTGACCAATACGTTCACCGCAAATACAAGTACCCTATCACGATGGAGGGCGCAATTGGGTGTGCGCTATATTTTAGATTAATAGATTAAGTGTTTTTTTAAAATAAGCTCTGACCGAAAGGTCAGGGCTTTATTTTTGCAGTATGAAGTATAAAAGATTGACCAAGGAACAATTTGAGGAGTTGCACCAAGAATTCATCAATTTTTTGGCGACCCAGTCCATTACCGCAGCGGAGTGGAAAAAGTTGAAGCAGGAAAAACCGGAAGCTGCAGAGGAAGAATTGGATGTGTTCAGTGATCTGATTTGGGAAGGGGTGCTGGCCAATGTGCACTATCTGGAGAACATATCACAACAGCACATGCACCTTTTTGAATTGGCCGAAAAGGAAATGAAGTTGATATCGGTAAAGGTGTTGAACCCAGAGATTGATTTACGGACCCAAGTTGGTTTTTCTTGGTTCAAGAAGAATTGGCAATCCGACTTTGTCGAATATTTGACCGCATCAAAAGCCTATACCGAAGACCATAATAAGGATAAATTTAAACTGATAGAGCAAGGGGCCGTCATTACCAAGGGGGAACTCTACCAATGGTTTGATGAAGTTATAAGTCCCCTCTAGCTCCCCCAAAGGTTATTCACGCCGTTGATGAATACTTGCCAATAGACTCCTCTCTTTAGCATTGTAAAAGGGCTTCCAGCTTAGGCGGACTAAGTTTAAGCAAATGAATTGAAAATTATTCCCCCTCCTTTGGAGGGGGGCAGGGGGAGGCCTATATTTGTGCATGCCACAGAAACCATCCATCCCCAAGGGAACGCGTGATTTTTCACCTGCAGAAGTTGCCAAGCGCAACCATATCATTAGCACGATTAAGAAACATTTTGAAGCTTTTGGTTTCCAGCCCATTGAAACTCCGAGTTTTGAAAATTCAGAGACCCTTTTGGGCAAATATGGAGAAGAAGGTGATCGGTTGATTTTTAAGATCCTTAATTCTGGGGATTTCATGGCCAAGGTAGATGAGGCCACGTATAGCGAAAAAAGCTCCAGTGCGTTGGCACCTAAAATTACGGAAAAAGCCCTAAGATATGATCTAACGGTGCCGTTTGCCCGTTATGTGGTCATGCACCGTAACGATATTGATTTTCCGTTCAAGCGCTACCAGATTCAACCCGTATGGCGGGCCGATAGGCCGCAGAAAGGCCGTTTTAGGGAGTTTTACCAATGCGATGCCGATGTGGTAGGGGCCAATTCCCTCTTGCAGGAAGTGGAGTTTGTACAGCTTTATGATGCAGTTTTTACCGATTTGGGATTAAAGGGTTGTACGATCAAGATCAACAACCGAAAAATACTATCGGGAATTGCCGAAGTCATCGGAGCTAAACATTTGTTGGTTGATTTTACAGTGGCCCTTGACAAATTGGATAAGATAGGGGTGGATAAGGTAAAGGAAGAAATGCTGTCCAAGGGAATTTCTGTAGATGCCATCGCAAAGGCGAATCCCCTTTTTGATATGGCTGGTGATTCCCTGCACCAATTGGCACAATTAAAACAGCTCTTGGCGGATTCTGAAACGGGGATGCAGGGCGTAAGCGAGTTACAGGAAATCACCACCACAGTGGCCGAACTGGGATTACAGTCCGCCAAACTTGAAGTGGATGTAACCTTGGCGCGTGGACTTAACTATTATACCGGGGCAATTTTTGAGGTTTCAGCACCAGATGGGGTGCAAATGGGCTCCATAGGCGGCGGTGGCCGTTATGATGATTTAACGGGAATCTTCGGTTTAAAGGACGTAAGCGGCGTTGGAATTTCTTTTGGGTTGGACCGAATTTACTTGGTCTTGGAAGAATTGGGTCTCTTCCCAAGAACCATAGCACAAAGTTTGGACATACTCTGCCTAAACTTTGGCAAAGAGGAAGGTAAGGCAGCACTTGGATTGGTTTCGGAACTTCGTAGACATGGGTTAAGAGCGGATCTGTACCCCATGGCTACCAAATTGCCCAAGCAGTTCAAATATGCCGATAAACGCAATGTACCCTATACCATTTTAATCGGGGCTTCGGAGCTGGAAAAACAGGTGTTTGTGGTCAAGAACATGAAAACTGGGGAACAAAAAGAATATGCCCTGACTGATTCCAGCACCTTTGTGGCCACGCTATAGCAATTCATCCAATTTGTCAAAAAGAGCGTACCAATAAGCCTTTGAAATGGGGACAAAACCTTCTAGCCTGTCCTCTTTCCATAGTTGTTTAAGTGTTGGGATGGAAATCAATTGTAAATCTTCCACCTCTTCCTCTTGTTGTTGAAGGGAAGCCAAGGGAACCTTTAATTCGGCCAAAAAACAATGGTTGAACTCGGCATCAATGATACCATTGGGGTGTTGGTGTTCTGATTTGAAAACCCCTACTTTTATCAAATCCCTTGCCTGAATATGCAATCCAATTTCTTCCTCAACTTCACGAATGGCAGCGTTTTTAATATTCTCTCCAGCAGCAACATGTCCGGCCACGGAAACATCCCACATGGATGGAAACGTTTTTTTTGCGGCCGCCCTTTTCTGGAAGAGCAACTCTCCACTTTTGGTATAGCACCACACATGAACCGTAGGGTGTAAAAGCCCTTTTTGATGTGCTTCGGATTTTAGCAAGGACTTCCCGGTAGGGTTTCCATCCGGGTCTAGAATGTCTACAAGTTCATCCATGTTTTTTTGGCGTTATGCTGACCTTGTTTCAGCATCCCAACAATTTTAAATGAAATTCCGTGTCAAGCAGGGAATGGAAAAGGCCTTAATCAAAATAGCTAAAGGTCTCCCCAGCTTTTATGGTCAGCAGGGTTTCATAGATCAATCGGATGACGTTTTCCACGTCGTCTCTGTGAACCGTTTCCACCGTGGTGTGCATATAGCGTAACGGCAATGATATTAAAGCAGAAGCCACACCACCGTTGCTATAGGCAAAAGCATCGGTATCTGTGCCCGTGAAGCGGGAAGACGCCGCCCTTTGGAACGGAATTTCCTTGGCTTCGGCGGTTTCTATGATGCGTTCGCGTAATTTTTGTTGAACGGCCGGTGCGTATGAGACAACCGGGCCCTTACCTATGGCGGCCTCGCCTTGGGTCTTTTTATCGATCATTGGGGTGGTGGTATCGTGCGTTACATCGGTAACAATGGCCACATTGGGTTTGATGGTCTGGGTAATCATTTCGGCTCCCCTAAGCCCAATTTCCTCCTGGACCGAGTTGGTAATGTAGAGTCCAAAAGGCAATTTATCCCCGTTTTCATGCAACAGGCGGGCCACTTCGGCAATCATAAATCCACCAGCACGATTGTCCAGGGCACGGCAAACAAACTTATCTTCATTGAGAATGTTGAACTCATCGGGGTATGTGATCACACAGCCCACATGAACGCCCATTTTTTCAACTTCTTCCTTGTCCTTGGCGCCTATGTCAATAAAAATATTGTCCAGTTTTGGGGCTTCTTCCTTGCCAGCTTTTCTGGTATGGATGGCAGGCCAACCGAAGACCCCTTTAACGATACCGTTTTTGGTGTGTATGTTCACCCATTTGGAAGGGGCAATTTGGTGGTCGCTCCCCCCATTTCTGATCACATAGATCAACCCATTATCGGTGATATAGTTGACGTACCAAGAAATTTCATCGGAATGCCCTTCAATGACCACTTTGTATTCCGCCTCTGGATTGATGACTGCCACGGCAGTACCATAGGTGTCGGTAATAAAATCATCCACATAGGGCTTTAGGTATTCCATCCAAATCTTTTGCCCTTCCCATTCGTAGCCAGTTGGCGAGGCATTGTTTAAGTATTTTTCAAAGAATTCCAGTGATTTTTTGGTAATGATTTTATCTGATGCCATATTTTAAATATAAAGATGTCAAAGCTAGTAATATTCAGCATTATTTAATAATATGCCCAATCCATTATTAGTAATTTTGGCGTAGTTATAGACATGATACAGCATATGCGTACCCATTTGTTTCTTGTTTTTGCCCTAGCTTATGTTTTTTCCCTTGCCCAGCAGAAAGAGAAGGATTCCATATATGAGCAGGAATTTGACTCCATATACGATTATTATGTCCGTTTTGAAGGCGATAGCATCCTACGAAGCTCCATTGACTTGGACGAGGTCTTTCTTTTTGGAAAATTGGAATTTGCCGATAAACGGGAACGACTCAATTATTTTATCCTACGCAGGAAAACCATAAAGGTGTATCCCTATGCAAAAATGGCCGCGGAACGATTGGTGGAGCTCAACGATAGTCTTGATTTTATCAAGAAAAAGAGGCATAGGAAACGCTACACCAAAAAGGTACAGAAGTATATTGAGGGTGAATTTTCTGAAGAGTTGAAGAAGTTGACCCGTACCGAAGGGCAGATCCTGGTCAAGTTGATCCATCGTCAAACGGGAACCACAGCCTTTGGTTTGGTCAAGGAATTGCGGAGTGGTTGGCGGGCCTTTTGGTACCAGACCACGGCCAAGGCCTTTAAGATAGATTTGAAAGAAGAGTTTCACCCAGAAGAAATGCATCAAGATTATTTGATCGAGGATATTTTACAGCGTGCCTTTGCCGCCAATAAACTTACCCGCCAAAAATCGGTTCTTGATTATGACTATTCATCCTTGACCAATAAATGGAAAGTGGAACCCAAGGACAATTAGTGTTCTTGCGTCTTTTTACCAAAAACGGCCTCTATGACGATATTGACCGAACGAAACCCGAGGTAAATGGCCAAAGCGGACAATAGCAATCCAATAATGAGAACCGGCCAAAACAATATATTGTCTTGGTTTTTAAAGGCCTGATACAGCAGTATGGGTGCGGCAAACATGACCAGTGCCGTTATCAAAAAAGATTTTATCCCTTTGGTCAATAGTGCTTTATCGGTTCTTTTCATAAAGGTCTAAATAAATTGAAAGGACTATATATAGGTAATTCTACCTTGTTAACTTAGGTCCAATGGAGTTTTTTGTTCTTATTCTGGTTGTATTTTTCATCATTTTGGCAACCATCAAATTTAAGGTTCACCCAGTAATTTCCTTGATTTTGGCGGCAATTTTTTCAGGATTGGGCCTAGGGCTGCAACCTATTGAAATTACAGGAGCAATATCAAAGGGTTTTGGAAACACCCTTTCGGGAATTGGTCTTGTCATTGCCTTTGGAACCATCATAGGCATATATTTGGAAAAGACCGGGGGCACCAAGGTGATGGCAGAAAGTATTGTAAAGGTAATAGGTTTAAAGCGTTCTGCCTTGGCACTGAATTTAGCTGGATTTGTAATTTCAATTCCCGTGTATTGCGATTCAGGCTTTGTAATCCTTTCACCATTGAACAAGGCTCTTTCAAAAAAATCGGGGACACCCTATCTGGTATTTGCCATTGCCTTGGCGACAGGGCTGTACTCAGCACATGTATTTGTGCCGCCAACACCCGGTCCACTTGCAGCGGCATCGATTTTGGGTGCCGATTTAGGTACGGTATTGCTCTTGGGGCTGGCAGTTGCCCTGCCTGTTTCCATAGCTGGGTATTTTTGGGCACGTTTTATGGGCCAAAACTTAAAAGAAGGGAAAGAAGAAACAACCGATGAAAAAGCTGTTGGTTCAGAGGCGCGACCCAAGATTAACGCTTTGCAAGCTTTTTTGCCCATAGTCATCCCCGTTGTTTTAATAGCGCTAAAATCAGTGTCCGATTACCCTACTCATCCTTTTGGCGAAGGTGTTTTTTTTAAGGTCTTTAGTTTTTTGGGCAGCCCTTCCATCGCTTTGTTGATCGGTGTTTTCTTCGCTTTTTGGGCAGGAAGAAAAGTAGATCAGGATAAGGAACCTTGGATGATTGAAGCCTTAAAACAAGCAGGGTTGATTATTTTGATCACAGGTGCCGGTGGTGCTTTTGGGGAAGTGATCAGGAGTTTTGATTTTGCTTCGGCACTTAATTTATCGTCAACCTCGGGAGTGGGGGGATTATTGATTTGTTTTGTTATTGCAGCAATTTTAAAAACAGCCCAGGGTTCATCAACGGTTGCCATTATTACGACTTCTGCAATTATAGCTCCTTTGTTGGGAGTTTTTGGTCTGGAGGGGATGAACCAGAAGGCATTGGCCGTTTTGGCAATAGGGGCGGGGGCCATGACTGTTTCACACGTTAACGACAGTTATTTTTGGGTGGTCTCCCAATTTTCTGGCATGACCGTCAAAACCGCATTAAAAGGGCATACGTTGGCAACCTTGTTTCAAGGGGTTATTGCTATTTCAGTACTACTGCTAGTGTATTTGGGTTTCTCCTAAAATTTAAAGTTATAGGTAATTGATGGAACAATGCCAAAAATAGAAGTCCGTACCGCTTCATTTCTATTGGTATCCTGGTTTTGTCTAAAGTTTATTGAGGCGGCATTCATTCTATTGTAGAGGTTGTAAATGCTCAATACCCATTCTGCCTGTACTTTTCTGTTTTGGTTTTTTCGGGGGGTGAGGGTGGCAGAAACATCCAATCTATGATAATCGGGAAGTCGTTGTTGGTTCCTGAGGCCATAAAAAGGAACAACTAATCCCTGAAATTCAAATTGACCGATAGGATAATTGGAGGGTTGTCCGGTCTGATAGACAAAATTGGCATTGAACCGCCACTTTTCATTCAGATGGTAATTGCCATAAACGGAAAGGTCATGCCTTTTATCATAGGGTGTATTGTACCACTCCCCAAAATTGATTCCCGTTTCCATGGTAGATCTACCGTTGGTGGCAGTAACTGTTCTAGGTGGTGTCCGCTGTTCAGATTTGGATAAGGTGTAGGCCAACCACCCATTTAATTTTCCATCATTCTTTCTCAGCAATACCTCCAATCCATAAGCTCTAGCCTCTCCATGAAGAATGACCTGTTCTATGGCATCATTGGCAACGAGGTTGGCGCCATCTATATAATCGATCCTATTATCAATTTCCTTGTAAAAGGATTCAAGTTCAAGGGAGTAGGAGCCTTTGTCAATATTTTTAAAATAGCCCAGGGCGTATTGGTGCAACAATTGGGGCTCCACAAAGGGGCCACTGGGGGTCCAAACATCCAGAGGGGTAGGGGAGTTTGTGTTGGAAAGCAGGTGGATATATTGGGCCATTCGAATATAGCTTGCCTTTACAGAGCTTTCGTTATCAAACGTATAGGCTGCAGAGATTCTCGGTTCTAGGTTAAAGAAACGTTGTAAGGAATTGTTTCTGTTCGTACTTATGGTGTCTATGGGGCTGGCCTCCCTATAGACCAAGGTGGCAGGGTCAAAGACGACAGGGTCGTCATTTTCATAAACAAAGAGCGCATCTTGTCCCAATCTATTGAATTGGCTCGCCCTAAGACCGTATTGTAGACTCAACCTTTTGGAAACCTGATGCTCAACATCCACATAGACTGCGGCTTCATTGGCGTATTTTTTGGTCAGTTGGGTTTCTATGATTCCAGAATCTGGATTATTGGGCTCTATTTTGCCCGGATTGAACACATAGTAGATATTGTTTAACCCGTAATTGAGTTGAAACGTATTGCTGATGTAGTTTTTTAAATCGTATTTAACATTGAAATTTTGAATGCCAGAATTCCATTCAAAACCCACAAAGTCCAGTTCCAATCCATAATAGTAATCGGAATAGATTAGGGAAAGGTTGGAAAATAATTTGTCTGAGAACAGGTGATTCCATCTAAAATTGCCAACGGCATTGCCGTATATATTGATAAAGCTTTCATTAATACTGAACAAATCCCTGCCAAAGTACCCAGAAAGAAAGATGCTGTTCCTGTCGTTTATATGGTGGTTGATCTTGGTATTAAGGTCGTAAAAGTATGCCCTGTTGTCAATATCAAAAAGGGGTAGGAAAAGATGCGCGTATGAGGCTCTCCCACCAAACAAAAAAGAAGACCGATCTTTGGCCAAGGGACCTTCGACCAACAATCGACTGGATACCGCTCCGATACCACCGTTTACCTTTAATTCCCTGCTGTTTCCCTCTTTTTGGAAAATTTCCAGGACCGATGAAACACGACCTCCATACCGTGCTGGAATCCCTCCCTTGAACAATTTAACATCCTTTATGGCATCTGGATTAAAGACCGAAAACAAGCCGAATAAATGGGAAGAGTTGAAAATAGTGGCCTCGTCCAGCACAATCAGATTTTGGTCCACAGAACCACCTCGTACGTTATAACCTGAAGCGGCCTCACCAGCACTGGTGACCCCTGGCAACAAGAGCAATGATTTGATTACATCGGCCTCGCCCAGCACCACGGGAATTTGTTTAATGGTCTTTACTTGCAGCCCGTTGACACTCATCTGCGGCTTTTTAATGTTCAACTGTTCAACATTTTCCGTCACAACAACTTCGGACAATTGCTCGGTCTTCTCGATCAATTCAAAATCTATAGACTGATTTTGGTCCAATGTTATGTTTTGGGTTATTTCTTGAAAGCCCAGATAGCTGACCAAAACAGTATACTTGCCTTCGGGAAGGGTGATGGAATAGAATCCGTATTCGTTGGTTGTTGTGCCGGTCTTTAGTTGGGGAAAGGCGACACTGACACCGATCAAGCTTTCATTACTGGACGCTTCCCTTATGGTGCCGCTAAGGGTAAACCGATTCTGGCCGAAACCAAAAGATACCATTAAAAGGAAAATGAGTATTGATATTCTATGGTGGTAGGGCATGTGTCGTGAATTAGGCCTTATTCTATGGTGATCAATTTAACATCAAACTCACTGATGGAAAAATAGCCGAAAGGATAATTATCTGGATTGGTGACATTGACAAGGTTGCCCCTTACCGTACCCGTGGGTACCTGAAATGGACCGCCACTATCGTCCCCGGACTGTATAAGGGCCAGGTCTATATAGTCTGCAAATCTTTTGTTGATGCCCAAAAGAGTGATGGTCAACAAATCGCCCGGCTCAATATCCTCATAAAAATAGGAGAAGGTAAGGTTGCTATCTTGGTAGAACTCATCATCAGTGACCAAATAATTGTCAAAATCAAAAGCGAAGAGGTAATGGTTGCGCTCGTTGGGAATATCATCAAAGGTGACAATGATTTCCGTTTCCTCTTCCTCATCAAAAAGAAAACCATCGCCCTGTGCAACACTGGTGATTGTCCCAGCCTTGACCAATTGTTCCGTTGCGATATATGTTTCACCCTCGTAGATAACCTCAAGGGTGTATGCTACACCAAACTCAAGATTGGGAAAACCAATGGCAAAGATTCCTGGACGGCCTTGGACCAAGGTGTGGACTTCCCCAGAACTTTCATTGATTATCCTTACGGTGGCGTTTTCTGCCACGGGCACCTCTTCAGCAAAAAAGGGGGCTGTAAGGGTTAACCTAACTTGTCCCACCGTTAGGGGGTCGCCATTGTTGTCGTTATAGCCGATCAAGGCATCTATGACCAATCGGGGTTCTTCAGAAGACAACTCAACATCTATAACCTCTTCACAAGATAACAGCATGGTGAAGAGCAGCAACGAAAACACCTTTTTCATACCAACCTTAATGGTTGTTCAAGATATGCAAAGCAGATGATCAAAAAGAGGAGTTAACAGTTTTTTAAACTACTTGTTTAACAACAGTTACGATAACTCTGCTAAGATGGCGTTGAATGTTGAACTGGGCCTCATGGCCTTTGAGGCCTTTTCTGGATCGGGCAGGTAGTAACCACCAATATCCGAGGTATTGCCCTGTATGGCAATCAGTTCATCAAGAATCTTAGCTTCATGCTCTTTTATTTTGGAACTGATATTTTCAAAAACCGATTTTAAATTGGCATCCTCCGATTGTTTGGCCAAAGCTTCTGCCCAATAATTGGCCAAATAGAAATGGCTACCCCGGGTGTCCAGTTCGTTCACCTTTCTGGAAGGGGAGCGGTTTTCATCCAAAAACTTTTCCGTGGCCTCACCCAACGCTTCTGCCAAAATCTTGGCCTGGGAATTGTTGTTGACCTCGGCATAGTGTTCCAAGGAAACTTCCAATGCCATAAACTCCCCTAGGGAATCCCATCGCAAATGGTTTTCTTCCAAGAATTGCTCCACATGCTTTGGGGCAGAGCCGCCGGCACCGGTCTCAAAAAGTCCGCCACCGTTCATCAACGGGACAATGGACAGCATTTTGGCACTGGTGCCCACTTCCAAAATAGGGAAGAGGTCGGTCAAATAATCACGCAATACATTACCCGAGACAGAGATGGTGTCTTTTCCCTCTTTCAATCGCTTTAAGGTAAACTTGGTAGCTTCGATGGGAGAGAGGATATGGATTTCCAATCCTTTGGTATCATGTTCGGGCAGATAGGTGTTGACCTTTTTTATGATTTCGGCATCATGGGCACGATTTTCATCCAACCAAAATACGGCTGGTGTCGTGGTGGCCCGTGCTCTGGATACGGCCAGTTTTATCCAATCTTGGATTGGGGCATCCTTTACTTGGCACATTCTCCAAATATCCCCTTCTTCAACCCCATGCTCCAGAAGGGTTTCTCCCGTGGCGGCATTTACCACGGCAATACTGCCAGATTGGGGAATAAGGAAAGTCTTGTCGTGAGAACCGTATTCCTCGGCCTTTTTGGCCATTAAGCCTACATTGGGTACCGTACCCATTGTAGTGGGGTCAAAAGCCCCGTTTTTTTTGCAGAAATCTATGGTTGCCTGGAAAACTCCGGAATAGCTGCTGTCTGGAATGATGGCCTTGGTATCTTGGGTCTCTCCTTTAGCGTCCCACATTTTACCAGAGTTTCTGATCATGGCCGGCATGGAGGCATCTATGATCACATCACTGGGTACATGAAGGTTGGTAATGCCCTTGTCTGAGTTTACCATAGCAAGGTCTGGGCCGTTTTCTATGGTTTTCTTAATAGCCTCACGAATGGCAATCCTATCGTCCTTGGGGAGTTCAGAAAGACTGTCAAATAAACTTTCAAGGCCGTTATTCGCATTAATACCCAATTTTTTGAAAGTATCACCATAATCGTTGAAGACTTCCTCAAAATAAGCTTTCATCACATGGCCAAAAATAATGGGGTCGGACACCTTCATCATGGTTGCTTTTAAGTGTACCGATAGCAATAGTCCCCTTTCCTTGGCGTCTGCAATTTCCTGCTTTAGAAAATTGACCAGGGCTTTTTTCTGCATCACCGTGGCATCGATGATTTCATGGGGTAATAATTCGATATCCGCTTTTAGCACCGTTTCTTTACCGTTGGTCTTGTGGATGATATTGACTGTGGTAGCCTCACCTATGGTTATCGACTTTTCGTTGGAACGAAAGTCGCCCGAATCCATCGTTGCCACATGGGTCTGGGATTCTGGAGACCAAGCCCCCATAGTGTGTGGATTTTTTTTAGCGTAGTTCTTTACGGCCTTTGGCGCCCTGCGGTCAGAGTTTCCTTCCCTTAGCACTGGGTTTACGGCGCTACCCTTGATTTTATCATACCTTGACTTGATGTTTTTCTCCTCATCAGTCTGGGCATCTGAGGGATAATCGGGCAACGCATAGCCTTTTTGTTGCAATTCTTCTATGGCTTCTGTCAATTGTGGGATTGAAGCACTGATATTGGGCAATTTGATGATGTTCGCTTCTGGGACTTTGGCCAATTCCCCTAAAAGTTCCAAATCATTGGAAATACGCTGCTCCTCTTTTAAAAATTCGGGAAAAGCTGCAATAATCCTTCCGGCCAAGGAAATATCCTTGGTCTCCAATTGAATATTGGCTGTTTTTGCGAAGGCTTGAACAATGGGTAAAAAGGAATAAGTGGCCAAAGCAGGGGCTTCGTCGGTTTTGGTATAACGTATAGTTGACATGAAGTGCGTTAGTTTTTTGCGGAGCAAATATACAATTTATGTCATCATGAAGAAGTTAGGGCAGAGCGGCATAAAAAATGAAAGCCATATGTAGTCAATAATGACCATATATGGCTTTCCGTGAAACGTTCCCGGTTTGTTGTCTTGCAACCGCAAACCCGTGCCTTGCGACACTGTTGGGAGTTGTTTCTTCGTTCTCTAAGACATCGAACCCAATAGCGCTGTAACTTATTGAAAACGATAAGTCCATGGAGGCTTTCGTCAGAAAAGCGGGTTTGCACCGCCAATCGCACACGAATCATTTCTTAACGGCCCGAGGGCAGTTTGGGAAATACAGCACAAATGGTTTGACCCATTCTTCCTCGCCTTACATGCACTTTTTTAAAGAACATAAATCATTTTGCTATTGTTGAATAACTAATGATTCTGATACGAATGTAACAGAATATTTGATGTATCCAAAAAATACAAGACACTTAAAATCAACATTTTATAAACGTGTTTTATTAACAATTGTTTATAAAAAAAGCACCCTGTGCAAGGTGCTTTTATTTTTTTCTTCTGGAAGAGGTTATTTTCTAACCTCTTTGATACGTGCTTTTTTGCCGGTCAGGCCTCTGAAATAGAAGATTCTAGCTCTTCTGACCTTTCCTTTTTTATTCACTTCAATTTTTTGAAGAGCTGGCATGTTGATTGGGAATATACGTTCAACCCCAACGGTGCCGGACATTTTTCTAATGGTGAAGGTTTCGGTCGCGCCACTGCCCCTTCGTTGGATTACCACACCTTTAAAGAACTGTGTACGGGTTTTTTCACCTTCCTTGATCTCGTAGTACACGGTTATGGTATCTCCTGAAGAAAATTCAGGGAATTCTTTTTTACTTACAAATTCGTTTTCAACAAACTTTAACAAAGACTCCATTTCAATACTTTTTATGGGTTCTTTAAACGCAACATTCACGATTTTCGTCAGAGGTTGGATTTAATGGATTGCAAAAGTAGTCCATATTTTAGAACCTGCAATACCTAAGTTGATTTTTACCAAATTATTTGAGCAGGTCTGGCCTTCTTTCTTGGGTTCTTTGGTGGGACTGATCTTCGCGCCATTTTTCAATCTTGGGAAGATTACCGCTCAACAACAAGTCAGGGACGCTGTACCCTTTATAGGTAGCCGGCCTTGTATAGACGGGAGGGGCCAATAAATTATCCTGAAAGGTATCGGTAAGCGCAGAGGTTTCGTCGTTCAAGACCCCGGGCAGTAGCCGTATGATGGAGTCGGATAGGACTGCTGCGGCCAATTCCCCTCCGGAAAGCACATAATCACCGATTGATAGTTCTTTGGTCACCAAGTGATCACGAACTCGTTGATCCACCCCTTTGTAATGGCCGCAGAGCATGATCAGGTTTTGTTGTAGCGATAGTTCGTTGGCAATGGATTGGTTAAGGGTGCTCCCATCTGGGGTAAGGTAGATGACCTCGTCATATTCCCGTTGCTCTTTTAATGCGGAGACACATTTATCTATAGGTTCGATCATTAAGACCATTCCTGCGCCACCTCCAAACTGATAATCGTCCACCTGTTTGTATTTATTGGACGCATAGTCCCTTAAATTATGAAAGTGTACCTCCACCAAACCCTTGTCAATGGCCCGTTTTAGAATGGATGCCTCAAAAGGACTTTGAAGCAATTCTGGGAGAACGGTGATGATGTCTATTCGCATGGCCTTTAGGTTGCTTGGAGATTTGGGGTCAATGGTTGATGGTGGTTTTCCGGAGCTTGGTATGTATCATTTTTTGTTCTTGTTGATCTCGTCCTGGAGCTTTCTGCTTATTTTTTGCTCTCGCTCCAAAGCCCTACGGCGATGCTGTTCATATTCCTCTTCCAAGTCGGCCAATGCGGATTTTGCCTGAATGGTGAGAAAATTACTCTTCCTGAATTTGTAAATGAACAAAACCAGCGCAAAGACCAATACTAAAATCATGCTCCAAACCATAGCCCTATAGGTGTTTTTTGAAACCATGGCCCCAAAGAAGGACATGCTGTCTTTTTCTTCGGTAAGGGCGTTCAAACTCTCGGTGGTTTCACTTAACTTGGATTTCAGGGTATTTATTTCGGTAGCATCCTCTGCGATGGTATTCCTAAGTTCGAGAAGTGTCTTGTTGTTGGTGTCCAGACTATCGGTTAAATTGGCGTTGAATTTGTCTAGATAGAGGACACGGATGCCTTCGTACCTTCTTCCGTTTACATCATAATTGGCCCCTTTTTTGATCAAAAAGTCAAATTGTTGGGTCAAGGTGCCTTCTTCAAGGGTGTTCTCTTCCTCTTTTATTTGAGCCTGGGACAGAAAAAGAACAAATAAAAAAAGGAGAAGGATTAAGTGGTTTTTTCTCATAACTATTGCATTCGAGGTTCAATATGGGGAGAACTAAGGTACGCTAATCTAAATAAATTGAAAAAGTGGTATTAAGGACTATGGATAATCGGTTAGTAATAAGTGTACCGTCTGACCTTTGCAATGTATTTGGCCAGTCGTATCACCTGATGTGAATATCCATATTCATTGTCATACCAAACATACAGGATGATGTTTTTTCCATCCGGAGAAACAATGGTGGCCTTACTGTCATAAATAGATGGGGCGGAAGTGCCTATAATATCTGAAGAAACCAATTCATTGCTCAACGAATACTTGATCTGTTCCACCAAATCGCCTTCCAGGGCATATTTTTTAAGGATGGTGTTCAATGCCTCTTTGGAGGTTTCGGCAGCAACCTGCAAATTTAAAATGGCCAATGACCCATTGGGTACGGGTACCCGAATGGCATTAGAGGTCAGTTTACCTTCCAAGGAGGGGAGTGCTTTAGCTACAGCTTTTCCGGCACCGGTTTCGGTGATTACCATGTTTAGGGCCGCTGCTCTGCCTCTGCGGTATTTTTTGTGCATGTTGTCTACCAAGTTTTGGTCGTTGGTATAGGCATGAATGGTTTCCAAATGACCTTTTACAATTCCCAAGGAATCATCGATTACCTTTAAAACAGGGGTGATGGCATTGGTCGTACACGAAGCCGCAGAAAAGATTTTGGTCTTGTCCGGATTATAATCGCTATGGTTGACCCCATGGACAATATTGGGGACTTCTTTTCCTGGAGCGGTCAATAACACACGGTTGGCCCCTTTGGCCTCCAAATGTCTAGAAAGGGCTTTTTTATCACGAAAGGCACCGGAATTGTCTATGACCAAGGCGTTTAAAATACCATATTGGGTATAATCTACATCCTCTGGATTGTTGGCGTTGATCAAATATACCGTTGTGCCATTGATGACCAGGGCTTTACGTTCAACATCGGTTTCCACGGTACCGCTAAATTGGCCGTGAACGGAATCGGTCCTTAAAAGGGCGGCGCGTTTTTCCAGAATCTCTTCGGTGATTTCGCCCCTGGTGACCACAGCACGCAATCGGAGTTGGTTGCCCTTGCCCGTTTTGGCCATCAACTCACGGGCCAACAAACGGCCAATACGGCCAAAACCATAAAGGACCACATCTTTTGGCTTTATTTCCTTTGATGAGCGGGCATCGGCCAATTTGTCAATGACAAAGGCTTTTACATTACCGCTAAGGTCATTTTGTGAATGATATTCATAGGTAAGCTTGCCAATGTCAAGTTTTGCCGGGGGCAAATTTATATCGTTGATGGCCCTTAAGATCTCTACGGAATCAAAGATTGAAATGGGTTTTTGGACAAACTCCCCTGCATATTCGTGCAGGTTGATGATGTCGCTTACATTTCGGTCAATGATTTGGTTTTTGAATAACACCACCTCAATGGATTTATCGTACCAAAGGTCGCTTATGATCTTAATAAATTCAGTGGTGGCTTTTCTTCGATCGGCCTGAAAGGCCAATTCTTTCTCATATGAATTTGCGTCGCTCATTGCTTAGATGTAAATAAAAACGGAGCAAAATTAAGATTTTCAATCGTTTTCGTAATAATTTTAGTAAAACAAAAAAGCGTTCCGAAGGGAACGCTTTCTGGCAACTTTTGCGTTATGGAATCTATCTATTGGAAAATGATGCGTTCCTTTTCTCCATTTTTGTCAATAAGGGTGATGCTGGTTCTGCCATAACGGGATATTTTTGAAAATACATTTTTGGCATCGTCAATATTGTTAATGGGTTCATCATCCACCTCTACGATGACTTTCCCTTCTAGATTATATCCGTTGAAATTTTGTGGCACACCGGTAATTTTAACGCCCTGTTTTAAATTATAGGCTTTTTTGTCCTTTTCACTAAGGTTTTTGACCGCAAATCCCATAGTGGGAACTACTATGGTTTGGTTTTTCATTAAAACTACGGGAACCGTAACCAATTTTCCATTTCGCTCCACCGTTACTTCAACTTCATCGTTGGGACGTTTGGCCGATAGGTATCCAGTCAATTCTGAAAACTTACTGATTTTTACCTTATCTACTTTTTTGATGATATCGCCTTCTTCTATGCCGGCCATTTTTGCACCAGATTCATCTTCAACCCTGGCCACATAGACACCGTTAATTTCGTCCAGTCCGCGTTCCCTTGCCTGGGGGCTGTTGACATCTATGGCAGAGATGCCTAATATTCCTTTCTGGACATTGCCATATTCCAATAAATCATCAATCACTTTCTTGGCAATATTGCTGGGCACGGCAAAGGAGTATCCAACGTAGGAACCCGTTTGCGATGTAATGGCGGTATTTATTCCAATAAGATCACCATTGGTATTGACCAATGCCCCACCGCTGTTGCCCGGGTTTACCGCAGCGTCGGTCTGTATAAACGATTGGTTTCCAGAAGAGGTCAGGGAACGGGCCTTGGCACTTACAATACCGGCAGTTACGGTAGAGGTTAGGTTAAACGGGTTGCCAACGGCCAACACCCATTCACCAATTTTGGCATTGTCAGAATCGCCAAAGGCCAAAAAGGGCAAATCTTCTTGGGTATCTATTTTTAACAGGGCAATATCGGAATTGGGATCGGTGCCCACAATTTCAGCCTTATAGGAACTGTTGTTGTTTAGGGTGACCTCCAGTTCGTTGGAACGGGCAATGACGTGGTTATTGGTCACGATATAGCCGTCTGGGGAAATGATGACCCCGGAACCTGTTCCCACTTGTGGTCTTTGCTGGGTTTCAGACCCATAGAAAAAATCAAAAATACTGCCTCGGCTGCTGCCACCTATGGTCATGTTTTTTACGTGTACCACGGCATGTACCGTTTTTTCGGCAGCAATGGTAAAGTCTACTTCATTGATTCCGGCACCTTTGGCGGAGGCCATGGTGCTCGTAGCCACAAATGGAGTGGTGTTTTCCGTGGGATAAATCGTTTTGCTCTCTTTTTCGAATAACAATTTGTAGGCGCCAAGCGTTACTGAACCTGCTATGAGCGCTACCAAAAATAAACCAGCTGTTCTTTTCATAATTTCTTTTTGTTAAACATTTAGCAACGATAAAATTAATTTAAAGCACGGTCAATTTTAACAGTTTAACGCGTTTTTAACTGCAAAAAAATCCTTAATAAAACGCCTATATTTGCGGGATGGATACATCCTTGCAGCTAGACTTTTTTAAGTATCAAGGTACAGGCAATGACTTTGTACTGTTGGATAACCGACTACAGATTTTCCCCAAAAAGGATACCAAACTGGTGGCAAAGCTTTGTGATCGGAAATATGGCATTGGAGCCGATGGGTTGATCCTGTTGGAAGAGGACAACTCGTCAGATTTTAAGATGGTGTATTACAATGCGGACGGAAAGGAAAGTACCATGTGCGGCAATGGTGGTCGATGCTTGGTTGCCTTTGCCCATTACTTGGGGCTGGTTGGTGATGGGGAAACCCTTTTTAATGCCATTGATGGTTTGCATAAAGCCACCATTAAAGGCGATATGGTCACCCTATGGATGAACGATGTGAATGCCATAACCAGCAGGGAACACTCATTTTTTTTGGACACCGGTTCTCCGCATCATGTGCAACTGGTGAGTGACCTAAAGGCAATGGATGTCAAGAGTGAAGGAGCCAAGCTACGTTATGGGCTTTACGGTGAGAGTGGAAGCAATATTAATTTTGTGACCCAACTCAATTCTGAAGCTTTCAAGGTGCGAACCTATGAACGGGGTGTGGAAGATGAGACACTTTCCTGCGGTACCGGGGTTACCGCGGTGGCGATTGCCATGCACCATGCCAAACAGACAGATGCCCATGAAATAACTGTGATGGTCGAGGGGGGCAGTTTAAATGTTGCCTTTGATTTTGATGGGGCAAAGTATAGCAACGTAAGATTAATGGGGCCAGCAACATATGTATTTAAAGGACAGGTGGAATGTTGAAGCTTAAAGGCAAAAATCTGTTTTTAAGGGCTTTGGAACCCGAAGACCTTGAGTTTTTGTACCGCTTGGAGAACGATACCTCCATTTGGGAAATAAGCGGTACCCAAAAACCCTATTCCAAATCCACCTTAAAGAAATATTTGGCCAATGCCCATATGGACATCTACGAAGTAAAGCAGTTGAGACTGTGCATATGTGATACTTCCTCTAACGTAATCGGGTTGATAGATTTGTTCGATTTTGATCCAAAAAACCAAAGGGCAGGTATCGGGTTGGTCATAGCGTCGCCAGAAGATAGGGGTAAGGGTCATGGTAGGGAAGCCTTACAGTTATTGTGTGATTATGCTTTTCAGCACTTAAACGTGCATCAACTCTACGCTAACATCTTGGAAGAGAACAAGGTCAGCGTCCAACTTTTTGAAAAGTTGGGCTTTGAGAGGGTGGGCATAAAGAAAGAATGGATCTTTTCTGGAAGAAAATTCAAAAACGAACTGTTATATCAAAAAATACATTGTGAGTAACCTTAAAAAAGTACTTTGGGCAACGGCCCTTTTGGGGCTAGTTGTCTGTGGTTTTATCGCCTTCACCATCTATAATGCCATATTTGTGCCCAATACGGCCTTTAACAATGAGGAGGCCCATGTGTATGTGCCCTCCAATGCTACCTTCGCGGAAGTAAAACAATTGGTCGCGCCATTATTGAAAAACCCGTCCACTTTTGAGGCTGTTGCTGAGCGAAAGGGATACGCCACCAACGTAAAGCCGGGTAAATATGCCCTAAGAAAAGGGATGAACAACAATGAGATCATCAATTCCCTTCGTAGCGGAAATATTCCGGTAATGGTAACCTTCAACAACCAAGAGGGATTGTCCGATCTTGCCGGAAGGATCGCCCAACAGTTGGAAGCGGATAGTAGTTCGCTGCTAGCGGCATTTAAAGCGCCCAGCTTTTTAAAAGAAACAGGCTTTACCAAAGAAACAGCTTTGGGCATGTACCTGCCCAATACCTATGAACTGTTTTGGAACACGTCGGCCAATGCGTTTAGGGACAGAATGCTCAAAGAATACCAACGCTATTGGAATGATACCCGAACGGAAAAGGCAAAAGCCCTAAATCTTTCAAAAGCCGAAGTATTGGCCTTGGCCTCCATTGTGCAAAAGGAAACGGTGAAGGTGGATGAACGCCCCCGTGTTGCAGGGGTATACCTGAACCGACTTAAAAGAGGGATGCTTTTACAGGCAGACCCCACAGTGATTTATGCCATAAAAAAAGAAACGGGCAATTATGATACCATTATCAAAAGGGTTTTAAACCGAGACCTGGAAATAGATTCCCCATACAATACCTATAAATATAAGGGGTTGCCACCCGGCCCCATTAGCATGGCCGATATTTCATCCATAGAAGCTGTTTTGAATGCCGAAAAACATGATTACCTGTTTTTTGTGGTGGATCTTCAAAAACCGGGCTATCATAGGTTTGCCAAGACTTTGCGGCAGCATAACCAAAATAAAAGGCATTACACCCAGTGGTTGGATCGGAGCAACATATATAGGTGAGCATTTCATCGAAGAAACCTTGTCAGATAACGGGTTTCAGGTATTATTTGGCTAAAAATTAAGATATTTAGTACCCCATTTTATTTCACCCCCACTATATTTGCAGGCCAAAATTTTAGCCCTTGGGCTAAATAAATCATACACTATGAAAAGATGGATTGGTTTTATTGCCCCAATCGCCATCATTCTTATCTTGACGAGCTTCGGAAAGTTGCCTTTTTTGAAGGAGGTGGATGTTATCCCAGATTTTCTCGTTGCTGATGATATGGAGTATGCTGTAATTTCCCATGATGAATTCAAGGAACTTGAAGTAAAGGGAGACATGGTTTCCTTGGGCAATACGTATATTGGTTTTAAGGAGGCTCTCGCTTTTAAGGAATCTCAGGGAAAGTACGATACGATCAATCGTTTAGGGTATTTGGGGAAGTACCAATTTGGAAGGAATACCTTAGTCTTACTAGGGATTACCGATATTGAAAACTTCCTAAAAGAACCAGAGCTTCAAGACAAGGCCTTTAAATCCAATATTGCTCGAAACAAATGGATTTTGAGGAGGGATATCAAGAGATTTGCCGGCAAGCGGATCAATGGTGCTGAGATAACCGAGTCGGGTATCGTGGCAGCGGCCCATCTGGCCGGAGCAGGAAATGTTAAGAAGTACCTGCGATCCTACGGAAAGGAAAATTTTTCAGATGCTTTTGGAAGTTCTGTGGCTTATTACATGAAAAAGTTTTCCGGCTACGACATATCACACATTAAGCAGCAACGGAACGCTAAGGTCCATTAGCGGTTAAATAAAACAAAAGGAAAGACCCGATTACATCTCGGGTTTTTTTATGCCTGAATGATAAAGATGGCGGGTCTTTTGTGTAGATCCAGCGTTATTTTTTTCCATTCGTTGATGGTCTTTGTGGCAATAAACTCCGTTTGCAGGCTAAGATCAACGGCAATACAAAGTCTGGTTTGGGGGTGCAATGTTTTAGTTAGCTCGGTCAGGAGTTTGTCGTTTCGGTACGGTGTTTCAATAAATATCTGGGACTGCCCCGTATCCCTTGACAAATTTTCATAGCTTTTTACCGCTTTCTTTCTCAGGGGGGTGTCAATGGGCAAATAACCGTTAAAGGCAAAGTTTTGCCCATTCATTCCACTGGCCATCATGGCCAATAGGATGGAGGAAGGGCCAACCAAGGGTACCACGCGAATCTTTTTTTCATGGGCCAACCGAACCACATCTGCCCCCGGATCTGCAATCCCCGGACAGCCAGCCTCTGATAGCAGTCCAATATGAAAGCCCTGTATGCAGGGATCTAAAAACGAGGGAATCTCCTGGGGTTCCGTAAATTTGTTCAATCGTTGAAAAACCAATTCTCCCTGAGCCTTGTTGGGCAAAAGTTTTTTGATGAACCTTCGAGCGGTTTTTTCATTTTCGGCAATAAAGTGGTTGATGTTTTCAACAGTTCCCTTTAGGGAATAGGGGAGTACCTCCAACGGGGCCGTATCTCCAAGGGTGGTGGGAATAAGATAGAGGTTGCCCACGACTAAACTGGGTTTGCTTTCTTCCATTGTCAGTTAGTTTTATGGGCAATATTTTCACATGCCGCATGGATCATTTGAAAAACGTTTTCAAACCCATTGCCTTCCCCATAATAGGGATCTGGAACCTCATCTAGGGGCAGGTCTGCCTCATCTAGCAATAATTTGACCTTGTCCGAATCGTTTTGCCCTCGTGATAGGGCAATAATATTTTGGTAATTACTCTTGTCCATGGCGTAAATATGGTCAAATTCATCAAAATCATCCACAGTAAACTGTCTCGCACGTTGTTGATGGATTTCAACGCCATATTTTTTGGCAACAGCTATAGACCTTGGGTCGGGAGTTGCACCAATATGATACCCTCCAGTACCGGCGGAATCGACAGAAATGTGTTTGGGATCGACCATGGATTTAAGTATGCCTTCGGCCAAGGGAGACCTACATATATTGCCAAGGCACACCATTAAAATTCTGGTCATGGTCGCTTTTGGAGGTTAGGTGAATTTTTTGTTCAGGTCTTCCAAGTATTTTCTGAATTGCTTGTCTGTCTCGGCCAGGTTGTCAACGGTTTTGCAGGCGTGCAACACGGTGGCGTGGTCACGTTTCCCAATTTGTGAACCAATGCTTGCCAATGAGGCCTTGGTATACTTTTTGGCAAAGAACATGGCTAATTGCCTTGCTTGGACAATATGTCGTTTTCGGGTCTTGGATTGCAGGGTCTCCACATCCATATCAAAATAGTCTGATACCACTTTTTGAATGTAATCTATGGAAACTTCCCGTTTCGTGTTTTTGACAAACTTCTCTACGATCTGTTGGGCAAGTTCCAAGGTTACCTCACGCTTGTTAAAAGAAGCTTGGGCTATGAGCGAGATAATGGCACCTTCCAGTTCCCTGATATTGGTTTTGATGTGTCGGGCAACATGATCAATAATCTCGTCGGGCATTTCAACCCCATCACGGAACAATTTGTTTTTTAATATAGAGATACGGGTTTCATAATCCGGTGTTTGCAGTTCTGCGGACAATCCCCATTTAAAACGGGACAACAATCGTTGTTCAAAGTCCTGCATATCCACTGGAGCCTTATCAGAGGTTAAGATGACCTGCTTTCCGTTTTGGTGCAAATGGTTGAAAATGTGAAAGAACACATCTTGGGTCCCCGATTTTCCCGAAAGAAATTGTACGTCATCAATGATGAGGACATCGATCAGTTGGTAAAAATGGATGAAATCGTTGCGTGTGTTCTTCTTTACCGATTCAATATACTGCTGGGTGAATTTTTCTGCCGAAATATAAAGAACGGTACGTTCTGGGTATTTGTCTTTGATCTCTACCCCAATGGCATGTGCCAAATGTGTTTTTCCCAATCCGACCCCTCCAAAGACCAATAGGGGGTTGAACGAAGTGCCACCGGGTTTGTTGGCCACGGCCATACCTGCAGAACGGGCCAAACGGTTGGAATCGCCCTCAAGAAAATTGTCAAAATTATAATTTGGATTGAGCTGTGACTCTATCTTTATATTTCGAATTCCAGGGATTATAAAAGGGTTCTTGAGTTCTGGATCTTTGGTGGTAATGGGGACATCCAATTCTTGGGGTACCATGGCCGAACGATTGGTGCTGGGGATCTTCTCGGTAAAAGGTTCAGAGTTGCCATATTTGTTTTCCATCTTTATGATGTAGATCAATTTGGCGTTGTTCCCCAATTCCTTGGTCAAGGCAACTTTCAACAATTTTACATAGTGCTCCTCGAGCCACTCATAAAAGAATTTGCTCGGTACTTCAATGCTCAGGGCACAATCGGTTAAACGAATGGGCTTAATGGGCAAAAACCAAGTTTTGAATGCCTGCGGTTGTATGTTGTCCTCAATAAAAGTCAAACAATTTTTCCATACAGAATCTGCAGTGCCACTCATTGAATTCTTCCTTTGTTTAATTGGTTAGTAAAAAGTCTATTGACTAAAATTTATTGGGGGTGTTTTCTCACACAGAGATGAGGCAAATATGTGAACAAAAAAGCTAAAAAAAAAATGGTTAGGCGGTTGAATTTTTTATTTTTTTTCACCATGTTCCCGGTCAAAATTTCAATCCAATAAATATATACTTTTTTGTCGAAAATCAAAGATTATAATCGTTTTTCCTTCAGGGTAAGATACGGAGAAACAGACCAGATGGGAGTGGTCTATCATGGCAATTATGCGCAATACCTTGAAATGGGGAGAGTTGAGTGGTTAAGGGGCTTGGGAATTTCTTATCAAAAAATGGAAGAAAATGGAATCATACTACCTGTAATACACTTACAAATATTTTATAAGAAACCGGCTACATATGATAGTGTGCTCACTGTTGAAACCCAATTGAAGAAAAAACCAACGGTCAGGATAGAATTTGACTATAAAATCTATAATGAAAACAACGAATTATTGGCCGAGGCAAATACTGTTTTGGCCTTTATTAACAAGGAGACCAATAGGCCAACCCGATGCCCGGATTACATTCTGGAAAAATTGGAAATTATAGAATAGGTTTGATTATGATGGTATGGAATCCTTCAAAGGCTGCCAGAAATTTTTCGGCATCTTTTTTTGGGATGTCCACAATAATTTTACAATCCAATTCTAAGCATTGCTCTTTGATTGTTGCTCTATTTTTTTTTACGATGCCCATTACCTTGTTCAATTGGGCATAAGTGAACGACACCTCATAGCTGTGGTCAATGGTCTTAACGATTAGCTCAGAGCTTTCCAAAGTCATTTTGGCCGTTTCCCTATAAGCCTGTATCAGTCCGCCCACCCCAAGTTTTGTGCCTCCAAAGATTCTGGCCACGGCCACTAAAATGTTAGTGGCCCCAAAGGCTTGGATCTGTCCGTAGATGGGCATGCCCGCAGAATTGTTGGGTTCGCCATCATCATTGGCCCTGTACTTAGGGTTTTCATGTCCCAATTGCCATGCATAGCAGACATGGTTGGCTGTTGGGTGTTTCTTTTTAATGGATTCTATCTGGTTTTTTATTTCATCATCAGAGGTTATGGGAAAGGCATAACCAAAAAACTTGCTTTTCCTGTCTTTATATAAAATCTCTTCTGAAGGTTTTGACAAGGTCTTGTAAGAATCTATGTCCATAACGCTAAAATAGGGCAACAAGCACAATACTTACAATGGCAAGCAAAACGCCCAACCAATTCCTTTGGGTCAATTTTTCTTTAAACAATACGATGCCGAGCAAGGTGGAAAACAGTACAATGGCCACATTGTTTAGGGTAAAGACGGAGGAACTGTTCAGGGTGTCATTGTTCAGTGCCCGAAGTAGGAAGAAAATGGAAAAGTAATTGGGTATGCCCAAACAAAGTCCCCCCAGTACATTTTTTATATTGATTGTAAAGGATGTCCTAACACTTTTGGCGATGACAAAGACAAAGCCCGAAACTGCGGCCGCTCCAAAAACGGTCGATGAAAAAAGAGGATATTCCCCATCGGTCAAATACGCTTCTTGAATGTATTTGATACTGGTATCTATTATCCCGGAACCCAGGAAGACCAAGACAGGCAACCAAAGGTGACTTTTTTCAACATGGAGTCCCTTTTTCTTTATGGAGGCCAAGTAGACTGCAACCAATGCCAAGGCAATGCCCAATATCTGAAATACAGAAAGCACATCATTATAGTACAATACGGCAAACAACACTGGAATCACCAGAGACATTTTTGTGGCCACGGAAGTTACCCCGACCCCGTTCAACTGTGAGGATTTTGCCATGATGTTGAAAATCAGAATAAACAAAATGCCCAAGGCAATAGTACCTATGAACCAAGGTTGTCCCACTAAGTTAGAGATTGAAATAGTCTGTGGGGTAAAGATGAGTCCAGAGATACAGGCGACCACATAATTAACGACAATGGCATAAAGCGTTTGTACCTTATAGGTGTCGTAGAGTTTAAAAACAACAAAGATGAGACTGGAGCAGAGAACGCTCAATGCAAGATCGAGCATTACAGGTGTTTTTTAAGTTGGGTGATGTCTTCCTTGCCCACTTGTAGGTTCCACACGTTGATTCCCAATTGGGCAGCGGAATCGGTGTTTTCCTTGGTATCGTCAACAAAAAGGGTTTCGTGGGGCACCAAACCATTTTCGTTTAGCACAAATTCAAAGATTTCGGCATCGGGCTTGCGCATTCCCATTTCATAGGAAAGGTAAAAGACCTCAAAGGCATTCTTGAACCGATCAAACTTTTCCGGCCCCATTTGCTCCTTAAAAAAATCGATATGGATTTCATTGGTATTGCTCAACAGGAAAAGACGGTATGCATTCTCCCGGGCCAAATTTTCAACAAAGTCCAACCGTTCATCAGGCAAATCCAAAAGAATGGCGTTCCAGGCATCAACAAGATCTTGTGTGGTTGCTTTGGGAAAAAGACGCCTGGTATGTTCTAAAAATGCTTCTGAGGAGACCAACCCTTTTTCGTATTCCTTGAAAAGCCTGTCGAGTTCGTGGTTAAGTTCGGTGAAACCAAATTTTACCATTTCGCGGGCCGTGGCAGGTTTGTCCAAGTTGATGAAAATATCACCAAAGTCCAGAATAATGTTTTTAATCATGTTTAAATATGGATAAGGTATCGTTTATGATGGAATGTGTGGAAATCAGGTTTCCTGAAATTTTAGGGGCGGCTATGCCCTTGCCAAAACAAAGGTTGCCCTTAAAAATTCGGGCTTCATCCCAAAGGTGGTTGTCAATAAAGGTCTGTAGGGTTTGCCTTCCCCCTTCGATCAGGACACTGTTTATCTGATGCCCGTAGAGGATATGGCAGATTTGTGCGGCAATGTTTTTTTTAAAATCGATGGTCTCAAAACTAAGGTTTTCGACGTTGCAATTGTTTTCGGTTTCCGTGAAGACCATGGTTTGGATGCTGCCATCGAGCAGGTGAAAACTATCGGGAATGGTTAAACTTCTGTCCAAGACCAGCCGCATGGGGTTTTTACCGGACCAATTCCTCACATTAAGTTTTGGGTTGTCTTCCAAAGCAGTGTTTGTACCCACTAGAACGGACATTTCCTCACTTCGCCACTGGTGCGCCATTTGCCTGCTCGTGGTGTTGGTAATCCAATACGGTTCCGGATTTTTCGTTCTTTCCTGTGGGTCGGGAGCCAAAAAACCATCCAATGTCTCGGCCCATTTTAAAATAATGTAGGGGCGTTTTTTTTCTTGAAACGTCAGGAACCGTTTGTGGTGTTCCCTGCATTCCTGTTCCAGAACGCCGACCAAGACTTCGCAACCGGCCTCTCGCAGTTTTTTTATTCCAGCACCTGCTACCTTTTCATAGGGGTCCACTAACCCAATGACCACTTTTTTAACCTGGTGTTTGGCGATCAGGTCGGCACAGGGGGGTGTCTTTCCATAATGGGAACAGGGTTCCAAAGTCACATATAGCGTGGCATTGGCCAAAAGGGATTTGTCTCGTACAGATGCTATGGCATTCACCTCGGCATGGGGTCCTCCATAGGCACTGGTAGCTCCTTCGCCAATTATAATGCCCTCATGGACAATGACACAACCCACCATGGGGTTTGGTGCTGCAATGCCCAGCGCATTTTTGCCCAACTGAAGGGCTCTGAACATATATTTTTCATCTATATTCACGCTGCAAAAGTAGAAGTTTAGATAGAATGCTGCTCCGGGAAATAAAGAACATTTTTCATATAGAATTGGATTCGATCTATCCCAAAGAGGAGGTTGATGCTTTTTTTTATGGGATGGTCGAGCATTTTTTGGGACTGGAACGTTTTGTTTTGGCAATCCAACCAGAATTGTCTTTGAACAAGGAGGAAGAGCAGCCGCTTTTTGAGGGCTTGGCCCGATTACGGCTGGAAGAGCCGTTGCAGTATATTCTCGGCGAGGCCCATTTTATGGACTTGACCCTAAACGTAAACAAGCACGTTTTGATTCCCCGTCCAGAAACGGAGGAGTTGGTGCAATGGATAATTGGAGCGTTTAATGTTCGGGCATCAACCTCTGGGTCGGCAAATAATGGCACAAACATTTCCGAACCCAAAACCCATGACCCAAAACCCATTATTCTGGACATTGGCACAGGGAGTGGCTGTATGGCCATAGCTTTGGCAAAAGCCTTTCCGAAAGCCAAGATATTTGCCTTGGATATTTCTAAGGAAGCCTTAAAGGTGGCGGAGGAAAATGCCAGAAAAAATGAAGTTTGTATAGAATTTATCCATGCCGATATCTTGAACTTGAACTTGAACTTGAAACTTGAACATGATTTAGACATCATTGTTTCCAATCCGCCCTATGTGAGGGCAATGGAAAAGGCAGAAATAAGGAACAATGTCAAGAAGTTTGAACCCCAAGAAGCCCTTTTTGTGCCAGATGCAGATCCGCTGATGTTTTACCGGGCCATTGTGAAGTTGGCCAAAACCTGGTTAAAGCCAGCGGGCTGGTTGTTTTTTGAGATCAACCAATATTTGGCAGCGGAAACACAACAACTTATGGAGGATAACCTCTTTAACGAGGTTGAATTGCGCAAGGATATTTTTGGTAATTTCCGAATGTTGAAAGGAAAGTTATTCATGAATCAGGGATAATAAGATATAAATGAAAAGTATCGTTGTTTTTTGTGGAAGTAGCCTGGGCAATGACCCAAAAATTATAGATAACGCCTATGCGGTAGGAAAGTATTGTGCAAAAAACAACATCACGGTCATTTATGGCGGAGGCAAGGTGGGACTAATGGGTCAAGTTGCCCGGGGGGTTCTTGAAGAAAATGGAAAGATCATAGGGGTTATTCCCCATTTTTTAAAGGAAAAAGAGGTACACCATACGGGGCTTACCCAGTTGATTGAGGTTGAGACCATGCATGAGCGTAAGTTAAAAATGCATGAACTCTCTGATGGGATTCTCATGCTTCCGGGCGGTTTTGGAACTTTGGAGGAATTTTTTGAAATGTTGACTTGGGCCCAGTTGGGACTACATCAAAAACCCATAGGGATGTTGAACATCAACTGTTTTTTTGATGATCTGCTCCAATTGTTTCTAAAAATGGTCGAGGATACTTTTGTAAAAGCAGAGAACCTGTCCATGATATTGGTGGGGGAAACAATTGGGGAACTCATTCCTAAAATGGAAGGATATGTTCCGTCGTTCACGGCAAAATGGATAGATAAAGAACAAACATAACCTATGGATGTCAAGGAGAGGATAAACGCATTGCGCGAAGAGCTTAGAGCACATAACTATAAGTATTATGTGTTGGATGAACCTTCGGTTTCAGATTATGAATTTGATATGAAATTAAAGGAGCTTCAAGCCTTGGAAGCCGCTCATCCCGAACATTACGACCCCACATCGCCAAGTTTGCGGGTGGGCGGTGCCGTGACCAAGAATTTTGAAACCTTGGCTCACGAACACCGTATGTACTCCCTGGACAATTCCTATTCCAAAGAGGATCTGCAAGATTGGGAAAAGCGCATCCACCGTATATTGGGCAATGTCCCCTTGGAGTTTACCTGTGAGTTAAAGTATGATGGGGCATCCATTAGCTTGACCTATGAAAATGGGCAATTGCTTAGGGCTGTGACCCGGGGCGATGGTTTTCAGGGAGATGACGTGACCGCAAACATAAAAACCATAAAGTCCATTCCCCTCCAACTCAAAGGGGATTTTCCATCAAAATTTGATATCCGTGGAGAGATTATCCTCACTTTGGAAGGCTTTGCCAAAATGAACCAAGAACGCATAGCCAATGGGGAAGAACCCTATATGAACCCCAGAAACACGGCCTCTGGAAGTTTAAAGCTGCAGGACAGTGCCATTGTTGCCCAACGGCCGTTGGATTGTTTGCTCTATAGCATTGCGGGAGCATCTGGACTCAAGACCCAATATGAAGTATTGGAAAAGACCCGTGAATGGGGATTTAAAGTGCCCACCATAGCCAAAGTGTGCAAATCGGTGGATGAGGTATTGCAGTTTGTGGATCATTGGGATGTGCACCGGCACGATCTACCCTATGAGACCGATGGCGTTGTGATCAAGGTAAATGACCTGCAGCAACAGGAAGAGTTGGGCCATACGGCAAAATCGCCACGTTGGGCCATGGCCTATAAATTTAAGGCAGAGCAGGCCCGTACGGTATTAAACGAGATTACGTATCAAGTGGGACGTACCGGGGCCATTACACCCGTTGCCAACTTAGAACCCGTTTTATTGGCCGGAACCACGGTCAAACGGGCATCACTGCACAATGCAGACCAAATTGCCAAGTTGGACATTAGGGTGGGGGATACTGTTTTTGTGGAGAAGGGCGGGGAGATCATCCCCAAGATCATTACGGTGGATTTTACCAAGCGTAGCCCGGATTCCCAACCTACCCAATACATTACCCATTGTCCGGAATGTGGTACGGAACTTATTAGAAAAGAAGGTGAGGCACAACATTTTTGCCCGAATGATACGGGATGTCCGCCACAGATTACGGGTCGTATACAGCATTTTATATCGCGCAAGGCCATGGACATAGACGGTTTGGGAGGCGAAACGGTAGAGTTGTTGTATAAGGAAGGATTGATCCAGAATTATGCCGACCTCTACACGCTGACCAAAGAACAGATTGTCCCCTTGGAGCGTATGGCAGAAAAATCGGCAGAGAATCTTGTCCAAGGGGTGCAGGCCTCAACAGAGATTCCGTTTGAGCGGGTGTTGTTTGCCCTGGGCATTCGTTATGTTGGGGAAACCGTAGCTAAAAAATTGGCAAAAGCCTACAAGAATATCGACGCAATACTAGCTGCATCTATAGAAGAATTGACCGCTGTTGATGAAATTGGGGAGCGAATTGCGGAAAGTGTAGTGCAATTCTTTTCCAAAGAAAAAAATCAGGAAATCATAGCCCGTCTAAAAAAATATGGATTACAGTTTTCACTTTCAGAAAAACAATTACAAAACCAGTCGGACACCCTAAAAGGCCAGACCTTTGTGGTATCCGGGGTCTTTGAAACTATTGGCCGAAACGAACTCAAAAAAATGATTGAGGACCATGGGGGCAGGGTGGCCGCTTCGGTCTCTTCCAAAACTTCATATTTGGTGGCGGGGGACAAAATGGGACCCAGTAAACGGACCAAGGCAGAAAGTTTGGGGGTCACCATTATTTCTGAACAGGAATTTTTGGGGATGTTGTAAATTGCATTCAGATAACTGCCTAACCAAAAATGCTAAAATGTTACTTTGCGGCTTTCAAATTTAGTTCCGCAACAGCATTTCTAATGTCATCGGCCCATACAAAGATACGGTTGTAGGGTTCTACTTCTAGATAATCCTGTGGGTTGTATACCTTTAAGGTGGTCATGTCTACACAATATCGGGCAATCCATTTGGATTCCTCTATAAAGAAGCCGTTGGAAGCTTTGGCCTCTTTACACTGCTTGTAGAGTTTCATGCACATTCGATATTCATAACCGGTAAGCATTTTATCGTCTTCCCAGGCCCCTTTATTATCATCCATGGCCTTTTTGGCCAATTCTTGGGTCAATCGTAAATCACTGTTTTTTGGGAGGTTGGGGTAAATCATGATGGTGGAGGCCCAACCAGACTCAATCATCAATAAGTTAAAGGTCTTCTTATCATCAAAACTCAAAGAGGACAGTTCTTTTTTACTATAGTGAGGGGCAATATAGGCCAATAATCTACCATAGAAATCAAAATGTGTATCCGCAGATTTTACGTAAAGATTGCGGACGCTTCCACTTTCTCGGGTTAAGCGTTTGTCCATCAATTCCTTGAAGAAGTCTTTGGCCTTGTTTCCCTGATTTATTTGCCGGGTTCCCGCATTCTCCAGACGGGGCAATATATGTGCCTTTAGTTTTGGTTGTATCCAGTTGTCAAAATTACCGGTTTCCAATAGTTGTTTCAGTTCGGCAAATCGTTCATTAGCTTTGGGTTCTCCTACTTGGTATTTGGTTTCTGGGGTGTCAATACCAAGCATTCGTATGGGCATCCGAACATAGGGGGTGTCCCCGTCAGCGGGATCACCAGACTTACGTTTGTTGCCTAATTGATTAAGTTCTATTCCCTTTGGGTCCCAAAATATTTGTACGTTGTCCATCGTGATTGATTTTTTTCTTTAAGATATATATTAATAATTGGTTGTACATATAAATTGTAACACCTGTAATTATAGTTGTACGGATGGTTGCAATCTGCATGTTTGAATAGCGTTAATGGTTCATGCTGTGTAAAATGTTGTATTTGTAACAAATTGTGTATTTTTTCAACAATCCCTATGCTTTACTTTTGAACCGTAATGCTGACGTATTGCGTACATTTGTGTAACTAGTGTGTTAGCTTATGCTTTTAAGGGTAATTCAAGACAGGTTCAAGGAAAAATCGGGGCGTAAATTTCTCGAAGATGAACAGAAAAAGAGCCGTTCGTTCTCTGAAAAAAAAGGGATTTCAACTATTGCATGTATTGTGGATATGGATAATTATGACAATGCAGAAATATTTGAAACCTTGCGCGATACTTTGAAGCTTAACCCCAATGCCATTCATATAATTGGGTTTAAGCGAAACGAGGTCAAGGGAGGCATGTTCTCCATCCCCTTTGTGACCGAGAAGCAGTTGGGATGGAACGGATCTATTGACAATGGCAATTTTTCTGAATTCATGGGGCGTGATTACGATGTTTTGGTCAACTATTTTACAGATGATAAGTTGATGTTGAAATTGATGTCGACCAAAGTAAACGCCAGAATTCGGGTAGGCCTTAATGGAGCTGATAACGACTATAACGATTTGATTTTTGATTGTCCTTTGAATGATTTTGAAACCTTTAGTTCAGAATTGAAAAAGTATTTGACAATTTTAAAAGAAATAGAATGATGCAACAGTGGATGGGAACAGGTGTGGCGTTGGTTACGCCGTTTGGGGACGATCTCTCCGTGGATACCAAGGCTCTTGGGAGAATTATTGAACACAACATAGCCGAAGGCGTGGACTACTTGGTGGTTTTGGGAACCACAGGGGAGTCGGTTACCTTGACCAAGGAAGAAAAGAAACAGGTAATGCAGACCGTTTCAGTTGTCAATGCCGGTCGCTTGCCATTGGTGGTGGGCGTGGGCGGTAACAACACCCAAGCCGTTATTGAGGATTTACAGACCATGGATTTTATGGACTATGAGGCCATTCTTTCGGTCTCCCCATGTTACAACAAACCCACCCAAGAAGGGATATACCAGCATTTTAAGGCCATATCACAAGCTTCTCAACTGCCAATAATCCTATATAATGTGCCTTCACGTACCGGCAGCAATATGCTGCCCGAAACCACATTGCGATTGGCCAATGATTTTGAAAACATTGTGGGCATCAAAGAGGCCTGTGGCGATTCTATCCAATTAGACCAATTACTCCAACAAAAGCCTGCAGATTTCCACCTTATTTCAGGAGATGATTTTACGGCCTTGTCAACAGTGCTTTCAGGAGGTTCCGGTGTCATATCTGTTTTGGGGCAGGGGCTTCCCGCAAAATTTTCAAAAATGATAGCGTTGGGCTTGGACGGCCGCTCAGAATCCGCCTATGAAATCCATCACGAACTTCTGGAGGGCATGCATTTGATTTTTGAAGAAGGAAATCCCGCCGGAATCAAAGCGATTTTTGAGCATTTGGGACTTGCCTCGGCCCATGTAAGGCTTCCGTTGGTAGAGGCCACCAAAAGCTTAAAACAACGTATTGGCGATTTTGTAAAAAAAGCTCAAGAGGTATATTCCTAGGCGTTAAATTTTAGCCAAAGTTGGGGCTTGGGGGACCGAGTCCCATAAATTTACAGGGATTTTGGGTTTTATAAATCCGTTGACAATCACTATTTTTGCCGAATGTTTTTGAAAATGAGGTCGATTTTATTTCCGTTAATTCTCTGTTTCCTAGTCTTTTCGTCTTGTAATGAGTATCAAAAGGTGCTTAAGAATACAGACGTCAAGCCAAAATATGACATGGCCCAAAAATTCTATGATCAAGGGGATTATATGAGGGCCAATCGTCTTTTTGAGCAGATAGCACCCAAATATGCGGGAAAACCCCAAGGCGAAAGGGTAATGTTCTTTTTTGCCGACACCTACTTTAAGACCAAGAGCTATTATCTGGCGGGATATCAATTTGAACGGTTTATCAAATCGTACCCGAATAGCGATAAAATCCAAGAAGCTTCCTTTTTGGAGGCGAAAAGCTACTTTCAGCTATCACCGCGCTATTCCTTGGATCAGACCGATACGGACAAGGCCTTGAGTAAATTACAGGTTTTTATCAATACCTATCCCGAATCTGAGTATTTTGAGGAGGCCAACAATATGGCCTTGGAATTGACCGCAAAAAAGGAAAAGAAGCAATTTGAGATTGGAAAGCAATATGCCAAGTTGGGAGAATTGTATTTGTTGGATTTTAACGTAGCGGCAGATACGGCCCTGGAGAATTTTATTTCTGAAAATCCAGGAACCACTTTCCGCGAGGATGCATTTTTTCAACGATTGGTCGCCTTGTCAAATCTGGCGTTCAACAGTTCGCTCAGGAAGAAACAGGGGCGCTTAAAAAATGCTATAGAGGCTTACAAAGCCCTGTTTCGGGTTTATCCGGAGACGACATATAAAAAAGAAGCAGATAATATTTATTCCAAACTTCAGAAACAACTGGAGTTTGATTCGGTAGCAACAAAATAAGAGTATAAAGATGAGTGATTTAAGAAGCACAAAAGCTCCTGTGTCCACCAAAACCATTAACCGTAATGAGTTTGACAAGGAAACGGACAATGTTTACGAGGCCATATCAATCGCAGCAAAAAGGGCGATTCAGATCAATTCTGAAATTAAAAAGGAATTGTTGGAAAAACTGGAAGAGTTTGCCACCTACAGTGACAGCTTAGAGGAAGTTTTTGAGAACAAGGAGCAAATAGAGGTTTCCAAGTTTTATGAAAAACTTCCAAAACCGCACGCTTTGGCGGTTCAGGAATGGTTGGAAGAAAAGATCTATTACAGGAACACCGAAAAGGACGCGTAAATGTTAAGTGGTAAAAACATCCTTTTGGGCGTTACCGGGGGGATTGCTGCCTACAAAACCACATTTTTAGTCCGATTATTGATAAAAGCTGGCGCCAAGGTCAAGGTTGTTTTGACCCAGAGTGCCAGTTCTTTTGTTTCCCCCCTTACCTTATCCACGCTTTCAACGAATCCCGTTTTAATGGATTTCGTCAGTAAGGAAGATGGAAGCCTTTCCTGGAACAGTCATGTAGAATTGGGACTTTGGGCAGATTTGGTGCTTGTTGCCCCGGCAACGGCCAATACCTTGTCCAAAATGGCCCATGGAACCTGCGACAATTTGTTGCTGGCCTGTTATCTATCGGCCAAATGCCCTGTTTATTTTGCCCCTGCCATGGATTTGGATATGTACAGGCATGCCAGCACAAAGGCTTCTTTTGAAAAACTACAGTCCTTTGGCAACATTATGATTCCCGCTGAGGAAGGTGAACTGGCCAGTGGATTGAGCGGTGCTGGCCGAATGGCCGAACCAGAACATATTTTGGCCTTCTTGCAAGAGCATTTGGCTAAGGGTTTCCCCTTGACGGGCAAAAAGGTTTTGATAACCGCAGGGCCAACCCACGAAGCGATTGACCCCGTAAGGTATCTGGGCAACCGTTCAACGGGGACCATGGGCTTTGAACTGGCCAAGAGAGCAGCCGATTTGGGTGCCAAGGTAATTTTGGTATCGGGGCCAACCCATCTGGAACTTTCTCATGCCAATGTAGCGTTGGTTCGCGTGGTGTCTGCTGCGGAGATGTATGAAGCGGTGCACCGCTATTTTGATACGGTGAACGTGGCCATCAGTGCTGCAGCGGTGGCAGATTATAGACCGGTATCCCCCTCAAAACAGAAACTGAAAAAGAAAGAAGGGGAAGGCTTAAGCCTAGAATTGGAACGAACCCAGGATATCTTACAATCGATGGGCGAAGCCAAGAAAAACCAGTTTTTGGTGGGCTTCGCCTTGGAAACCAATGATGCCCAGGAAAATGCGATGACAAAACTCTCCAAAAAGAATTTGGATGCCATTGTCTTGAACTCCTTGGAGGACGAAGGCGCGGGATTTGGTACGGGCACCAATAAAATCACCTTTATTGACAAGAAAACGGACAAAAAAACGTTTGCTACTAAACCAAAGGATGAAGTGGCTTCGGATATTTGGTCAGAAATTATTAGCAAAATCAATGCGTAACGTTTTTATTGTTTTTTTTACGGTCATCGGCTTGTGGTCAACGGCACAGGAAGTGGATTGTAGAATTGTGGTCAATGCAGACCAGGTCAGTCAGACCAACCAGCAAATTTTCAAGACCCTGGAAACTTCGCTCAATGATTTTGTGAACAAGAACAAGTGGAGTGACCGGGTGGTGAATGAAAATGAGCGTGTTGCGGCAAGTATGTTCATCACCGTGACCAGTTATGATTCCGATCGTTTTGAGGCCAACATCCAGATTCAGTCTTCACGCCCAGTATACAATACCTCTTACGAAAGTCCCATTTTTAACTATAAGGACAATGCGTTCAACTTTCGCTACCAAGAGTTTGAACCTTTGGTGTACAACCCCAATTCATTCGAGTCAAATTTGGTAGGGGTTGTCTCTTACTACGTGTACATTATTTTGGGGCTTGATGCCGATACCTTCTCCTTGCAGGGCGGAGATGAATACTACAAACAGGCACAGAACATAGTCACCCAGGCACAGAGCTTTGGCAGTGCGGGTTGGGCACAGCAGACGGGAGAACGTACCCGGTTTGAACTGGTGGACAATCTATTGTCCAATACGTTTAGGGAATATCGTCTGGCCATGTACAACTACCATAGAAAGGGCATGGATATTTTGGCGGACAACAACAGTACAGGAAAACAAATCATATCTGGGAGCCTGCGTTTGTTTGAATCCATGGTGAAGCGGCGCCCCAATGCGTTTTTGATACAGACTTTCTTTGATGCCAAGAGCGAGGAAATACAGAATATCTTTTCTGACGGGCCCAAAGTGGACATTGTCAAGCTTAAGGAAACCCTGAATAAGATTGCCCCATTTTATTCCAGTACCTGGAATCAGATCAAGTATTGATTTTTTGAAGCCAGTTCTCCTATCTTTGCGTTCTTAAAGAACGAGAACTTGCTCACCCAACTTTCCATAAAGAACTACGCCCTTATCGATGATTTAAATGTATCGTTCGGGGAAGGTTTTACCACCATCACTGGGGAGACCGGCGCTGGAAAATCCATTTTATTGGGAGCCTTGGCCTTGGTTTTGGGTAAACGGGCAGACTTGTCCGCTTTAAAAAGCAAAGAGACCAAATGCGTCATTGAGGCGGAATTTGCCATAGGCCAATACCAATTACAGCCCTTCTTTGCGGCGCATGATCTGGATTTTGAATATTCATCGCTATTGCGCCGTGAGATTCTGCCCAGCGGAAAGTCCAGAGCCTTTGTCAACGATTCCCCGGTTACCTTGGATGTCCTTTCAAAATTGGGGGAACAGTTGGTGGATGTGCACTCGCAACACCAAACTTTACGGTTAACGGAACATGATTTTCAATTGAAGGTGCTGGATGCCCTGGCCAACAACCGATCGTTGCTCATGGAATTTCAGCAAGACTTAAAGGCATACAGGGAGGGGGAAAAAGAAGTAAGGGACTTACAGGACTTTCAGGAAAATGCCACCAAGGAATTGGATTACAACAGTTTTTTGCTGAAGGAATTGGAAGAAGCGCCCTTACAGGCTGGAATTCAAGAAGAATTGGAGGAGGAATACGAGCAATTGAACAATGTGGAGACCATTTTGGAGCAGTTGGGGGCTTCACATCAAATTTTGAATGAGGAAACCATTGGGGTACAGACGCAAATACAGGCCTTAAAACAAGCATTGAGCCGATTGCTTTCCTTTGGGAAACACTATGTGAACCTTAATGAACGTATAGATTCCGTGGCGATAGAACTGCAGGACATTGCCAACGAATTGGAAAGCCTCAATGACAACATCGAGGCTGATCCACAACGGTTCGAAGAAGTGGGCGACCAGCTTCAATTGTTGCATAATTTGATGAAAAAACACCAAGTGGCCACGGTAGAAGAATTAATGGCCATCCGCGAAGAATTGGCGGTAAAGGTTGATCGGGCCGTTACCATAGAATCAAAAATTGCAGCCAAGCAAGCCCTTCTTTTGGAAAAAGAGGCAAAGTTGGATGGGTTGGCCATCAAAATCAGGGAAAAACGAAACAAGGTCATCCCAAAGTTAAAGAACACCTTGCAAGAACGTTTGGCTACATTGGGCATGGCCTCGGCAAGTTTTGCTATTGAGCTTCAGGATCTGGCAGAATTTAAAGTCCATGGCAAGGATGAACTCGGTTTTTTGTTTTCGGCCAACAAGGGTTCGGACTATGGGCCATTGAAAAAAGTGGCCTCAGGGGGAGAATTATCCCGGATCATGCTGGTCATCAAATCAATCTTGGCAGAATATGACCGTTTACCAACCTTGATGTTCGATGAGATAGATACCGGTGTCTCGGGTGAGATTTCCACTAAAATGGGGAGCATTATGAAGCTTATGGGGCAACATATGCAGGTGTTTGCCATTACCCACCTGCCACAGGTAGCCGCCCAGGGCAATGCCCAGTTTAAAGTATATAAAGAAGAGGTGGAAGACGCTACCTTTACCCGTATGAGGCCCTTGGGCCATGAGGAACGGGTTGCTGAGCTGGCCGAAATGTTAGGGGGAAAAAATAAGTCTGAGGCCGTATTGTTGCACGCAAGGGAACTTCTTGGGGTTTAAAATGTAATGATAACAGCATGTGGGCAATTCCTTATCTTTGTCCGCAGCTAAACCAAAATAAACACAGATGGCATACAACTTACTCAAAGGGAAAAAAGGAATAATTTTCGGAGCATTGGATGAAAATTCCATAGCTTGGAAAACGGCCGAACGCGTACATGAAGAAGGAGGGCAATTTGTACTGACCAATGCGCCAATAGCCATGCGTATGGGGCAGATAAAGGACTTGGCAGAAAAAACGGGTGCGGAGATTATTCCTGCAGATGCCACCAACGAAGAAGATTTGCAAAATCTGGTCACAAAATCCATGGAAATCTTGGGAGGAAAACTAGATTTTGTGCTGCACTCCATCGGAATGTCGATCAATGTTCGAAAAGGGCGCCAATACACCGATGAGAAATATGATTTTACGACCAAGGGTTGGGATGTGTCTGCCCTATCTTTTCACAAGGTAATGCAATCGCTCTACAAGGCAGAAGCCATGAATGAATGGGGAAGCATTGTGGCACTTACCTATATGGCGGCCCAGCGCACTTTTCCCGATTATAATGATATGGCGGACAATAAGGCTTATTTGGAATCGGTGGCCAGAAGTTTTGGGTATTTTTTCGGGAAGGAAAATAAGGTGCGGGTGAACACCATTTCACAATCACCGACACCAACAACTGCAGGACAGGGAGTGAAAGGATTTGATGGGTTCATCAACTATGCCGAGAAAATGTCGCCTTTGGGCAATGCCACGGCAGATGATTGTGCTTGGTACACGGTGAGTCTGTTTTCTGACCTGACCAAAAAGGTGACCATGCAAAATTTGTTTCATGATGGTGGGTTCTCCAATACAGGGGTAAGTCAAGAAGTAATTGAAGAATTTTCTAAATAAGAACGATCAATAAAGGGCAAGGCCATCTGCAATGCGGATGGCTTTCGTGTTTAATGCTATGGAAACGCTCTATTTTTCCTTTGTCATACCGGTATACAATCGTCCAGAAGAGATTCGGGAATTGTTGGAAAGCCTCATGGTGCAGGATTATCCTGAGCCTTTTGAGGTTGTGATTGTTGAGGATGGTTCCACGGAGGATTCAAAATTGGTCATTGAGGATTTTATGGAACAACTCAACATCTCCTATTATCAAAAACAGAATACAGGTCCCGGAGATACGAGAAACTATGGCATGAAGGTGGCCAAGGGCAACTATTTTATCATTCTGGATTCAGATTGCCTATTGCCTCCCCATTATCTGGGCGAAGTTGAAAGTGAATTGAAAAAGGATTTTGTGCATTGTTTTGGTGGGGCAGATGCAGCACACCCATCATTTTCAGAAGTGCAAAAAGCAATCAACTATGCCATGACCTCTCCCATGACCACCGGAGGTATTCGGGGAAACAAGATGTCTGTGGGTAAATTTCAGCCTAGAAGTTTTAACATGGGCATTTCCAAAGAGGCGTTCCAAAAGACCCAAGGTTTTGGAAACATACACCCTGGTGAAGATCCGGATTTGACCTTTAGGATTTGGAAGGCGGGTTACCAGACCAGATTGTTTCCAAATGCCTTTGTGTACCATAAACGAAGGATTAATTGGCGTAAGTTTTACGGCCAAGTGACCAAGTTTGGAATGGTAAGGCCCATTTTGAACAAATGGCACCCGCAGACAAGAAAGATAACCTATTGGTTACCAACCTTTTTTATCCTTGGTCTTTTGGGCGCCATTGCCTTGTCTTTTTGGGGGTATGTTATTCCCATTTCGGTATATGGGGTGTATTTTTCTTTGATTTTTTTGCATTCCTTTTTATGCAACAGGAGTCTTACCATCGCTTTTCTGTCGCTTTATGCGGTGCTGATCCAATTTATAGGGTATGGGGTGGCGTTTTTTAAGTCTACATTCTTGCTTACCTTTAGAGGTGGACGCGCAGAGCAGATTTTCCCCCAGCTCTTTTTCAAAAACTAATGGCGGTGTTAAAGGATTTTTTTAAGGATTTGAACAACAAAAAGGTGCGGGTGTTTTCCTTGTTCCTCGCCTTTTCCTTTTTGGCATGGACAGTGAGTAAACTGTCACAGACCTATGATTCATGGGTAGAGGTCAATTTTCAACCGGTCAATTTACCCGATAGCCTTTTTTTGAAAGGGGATGAAACTCCCAGCGGAAAACTGAGGATCAAGGCCAGTGGCTTTAGATTGTTGTCGTTGGGAATAAATTCTGGCGATTTCACATTGGATGTGTCAAGAGTGTCCAATAAAGACAGTAGGTATTTTTTGACCAAGGATGGGGTGCGCCGCCAATTGCAGCAGCGGGTCTCCAATTCGGCAGAGGTGTTGGACTTGGATCGGGATACCCTCTTTTTGGGACTTTATAAGGTGCGTACCAAGAAGGTGCCCGTGATTTCCAAGGTAAGTTTGAACATGGTTCCCAACCACATATTGAAGGGAACCCTTAAAATAAACCCGGACAGTGTTCTTTTAAAGGGACCAGGGAGGGAAATAGATACGATACGATCGATCCATACAGCAAGTCTGACCTTGGAGGAAATTGAGGGCGATTTTTCGGAAAAAGTGGCACTCCCCAAACCCGAGGGACTCATCAATGCCAAAATCTCCCATGGCCAAGTGGAGTTGTCGGGCCAAGTGGTCCGTTTTTCAGAAAAGGTTTTTGATGTTCCCGTCAGTGTGGCCAATGCGCCAGAGGGGTATGGGGTGCGTATCTTTACCAAAACGGTTTCACTGCTCTGCAAGGCAAGTGAGGAAGACCTCTTGGAGATTACAGCGAATGATTTTGCGGTTTTGGCCAGATATGATTCCACTAGGGTTCAATCTAAGGAATTGATGCTGGAAATCGTGCAAAAACCGGCAAGTGCCTTTTCGGTAAAACTGCTGCAGGACAAGGTTGAATTCTTATTGGAACCCAAATGATAGTTGGTCTTACCGGAGGTATAGGCAGTGGAAAGAGCACGGTGGCAAAAATGTTTGCTGCATTGGGTGCTCCGGTCTACAATTCAGATTTGGAGGCCAAAAAGCTGATGAACACCGATGACCGTATCAAAAAGCAATTGATCACACTTTTTGGAGCCAATGCTTATGAGGAAGGAACGCTGAATAGAGGTTATATTGCCTCAAAGGTTTTCGCAGATGCCGAATTGTTGGAAAAACTGAACAATATTGTACACCCTGCGGTACGCACCCATTTTATGGTATGGGCCAAAGCACAAAAATTTCCATATGTTATACAGGAAACAGCGCTCATCTTTGAGAATGGGATGCAATCCTTCTACGATAAAGTTATTTTGGTCACGGCACCCCTAGAAACCCGGGTGAACAGGGTGGTCCAACGGGACAATGTTTCAAGGGAGGACGTTGTTCAGAGGGTGAACAATCAATTGGATGATGGTGAAAAAAAAGAAAAATCGGATTATGTCATTGAAAATGTAGTGTTGGAAGAGACAAAAAAGCATGTTTCTAAAATTCATGAAAACATCTTAAAACAAGCTGTTTAACCCCTGTTTTTAACATTTTTGTTAAGGTTAGGTTAAACGCAAAAAACACTGAATGTTAAATTTCTAATTTTGTTCCGATGAACAGAAAACTTTTTGTTCTTCTAGTCATTCTGATGAGCCTCTCCTTGATAGGGATAATTTTTGTCCAAGGCTATTGGATAAAAAAATCGGTGGAGGATAAGGAAGAGCAGTTTAGGAACACGGTTGAGGATGTTTTGGCCAAGGTGGCCGAAAGGATTGAAAGAAGGGAACTTCAAGATTATACTAACCGGATCAATGAGGTTGTAGATAGTACGGGGAGACCAAGAACATCTCAAATACGTAATTTTTTATTTATAGAAAGAGATCTTAGTTCTGATGAACTGACTTTTTTTTCGCATGGGATCCTAGAGGAAGATTATGATGTTTCGTCAATGTTCTTTGATATAGATGGTGATGGAACACCCAATGATACCAGCACTACCATAACGAATTTTACCAGTAAGCGGACAAGTGCCATTTTTAAAGCCGATTATGGCCTTGATGGCAAACAATATGCCTTGACCCCGCTCAAAAGATTGGAACAGATCGGGGGGTTGACCAAAGTGCAGCAGTTGGCCATTGAAGATGTCTTTATGGAAGCGGCCAAGAATACACCCATTCATGTAAGAACATCAACGGTAGAACTGAATTTGCTGCTTGGGCAGGAGTTGGATAACAGGGGTATAGACATAGACTACGAATACGGGGTCTACAGCCGGGGTTTTCCGACCAAGGTGCGATCAAAAAAATTCAAGTTCGCCAAGACAACCATGTACAAGACGCCCATTTTTAGGGATAGTGAGGGGAATACCAACTTTTCCCTTTTGTTGTCCTTTCCAGAGAAGAAGAAGTTTTTGTTGAGCAGTATCATGGGAATGGCGGTCATGTCCTTGATTTTTACCCTTGTCATTGTGGTGGCATATTCCAGTGCCATTTATCAGTTGATAAAGCAAAAACAGATTTCAGAGATAAAATCTGATTTCATCAACAATATGACCCACGAGTTTAAAACACCCATAGCAACCATTAATCTGGCGGTAGAGGCCATACGCAACCCCAGTTCAATTGATGATAAGGACAAGGTGTTGCGCTATCTGGGAATGATTAGGGATGAGAACAAGCGAATGCATGCACAGGTGGAGAACGTGTTGCGGATATCCAAACTGGAAAAAAACCAGTTGGATATAAGCAAGGATAGGGTAGATGTCCATGACATCATCAATGATGCAATAACCCATGTGGAGTTGATCGTTCAGGACAGGAACGGTTATATAAACACACATTTGGGCGCTTCCAGAACAGAGGTTTTGGCCAATGATGTACACTTTACCAATGTTATTGTGAACATGTTGGACAATGCCATTAAGTATTCTCCAGAATCGCCCAAGATTGATGTGTACACAGAAGTGGTCAAAAACCACATCATAATTAAAATTCAGGACCAAGGAGCAGGAATGAGCAAAGTGGTTTTGAAAAGAGTTTTTGAAAAATTTTACCGGGAACATACCGGTGATATTCATAATGTCAAAGGGCATGGTCTAGGCCTTGCCTACGTAAAACGAATAGTAGATGATCACCAGGGAGAGGTTTATGCAGAAAGTGAAAAAGGAAAAGGAAGCACTTTCTTCGTCAAACTCCCATTAATTTAAACCTATGGAAACAGAAAACAAGAAAATACTCTTAGTGGAAGACGACCCCAACTTTGGAATTGTTTTGAAGGATTACCTTCAAATGAATAATTTTGATGTGGTTTTGGCCAAAAACGGTATGGAAGGTTTTGAAAAGTTCAAGAAGGACAATTATGATGTCTGTATCTTGGATGTCATGATGCCTTACAAGGACGGATTTACCTTGGCCAAGGAAATAAGGGAGAAAAACGAAAATGTGCCCATTATCTTTTTAACGGCCAAGACCATGAAAGAAGATGTGCTGAAGGGCTATAAAGCTGGTGCTGATGATTATTTGAACAAACCGTTTGACTCTGAGGTACTTTTGATGAAACTACGGGCCATCATCCAAAGAAAAGCATCGAACACCTTGGCAGAGAGTAAGCAGTTTGAGTTTGAGATTGGGAATTTCCATTTGAACTCTAAGCTACGTTTCTTAAAATATAAGGATGAGGATCCCATTAAATTGTCGCCCAAGGAAAATGATCTATTGCGCCTTCTGGCCTTGCATGAAAACGATTTGATGCCGCGCGAACTGGCCCTGACAAAGATTTGGAGGGATGACAATTACTTTACCTCAAGAAGTATGGATGTCTACATTGCCAAATTGCGTAAATACCTAAAACGTGACGATGTTGTTGAAATCCTTAACATTCATGGGGAAGGTTTCCGTTTGGTGATCAAAACCGGTGAGGAGACAAATTGATTCCTTACATGATAAACTGAATAGGGGAACCGTTTCATTTTTTTTTGAAGCGGTTCTTTTTTTCCATAATCTTTTGGATGATGGAATTCAGGTCTTCTTCAAAATCCACCCATAGGACATCTTGATTCTTCCGGTACCAGGTCAGTTGCCGTTTGGCAAAGCGCCGTGTGTTCTTTTTGATTTCCTCCACGGCAAATTCCAAATCACATTCTCCTTTTAAATGGGTAAACAATTCTTTGTACCCTACGGTTTGTAAGGCATTCAATGATTTATAGGGTAAAAGTTGTTTTACTTCCTCGAGCAGGCCAGATGCCATCATGAGGTCTACCCGCTCGTTGATCCGGTTATAGATGGTTTCCCGTTCTGCACTTAATCCAACGTAAATGGTGTTAAAATTCCTGTTGGCCTTCTTTTGGTTTAGGAAGGAGGAATAGGGGCTTCCGGAGGTCTGGCAAATTTCCAGGGCACGGACCAACCTATGGGGGTTTTCCAAATCTACCCTTTTGAAGTATTCGGGGTCTTTGGTTTTCAATTCATGTTGAAGGCTTTCAAGCCCTTCATTGTTCAACCGATCCATCAAGCGTTCCCTTATTTTTTTATCAACTTCAGGAAAATCATCCAATCCATTGACCACAGCATCCACGTAAAGGCCACTGCCACCAACCAGTACAACCGAATCTTTCTTTTCATAGAGTTTGGAAAGGCGCTTTAGGGCCTCTTTTTCAAAATCGCCTACAGAATAAGGTTCGTGAATACTTTTGTGCTGGATCAAATGGTGCTGGGCCGTTGCCAGTTCCTCTTTGGACGGAACAGCCGTTCCTATGCGCATTTCCTTAAAAAACTGTCTTGAATCTGCCGAAATGATCTCTGTGCCTAAATGTTGGGCTAGCTTTATGGCCAATGATGTCTTTCCTATGGCCGTGGGGCCGATCACAGCTATCAGAAATTTATCTGTCATAGCTTCTCTCCGCAATTGTAGCAATATTTGGCATCATCCCTATGTCCTTCGGCAGAGCAGCTTGGACAAGCTTGGGTGTTGACATGGACAAAACCTTCCGCCATTTTTTTACCAGAACGTTTGGTGGCCTTGGAAAATTCTACGGTTACGATGCCCGTGGGCACAGCAATAATCCCATAACCCAAAATCATGATGACGGTGGCTATAAACTGCCCCAAATTGGTTTGTGGGGCAATATCTCCATAGCCCACGGTGGTCAAGGTGACTATGGTCCAATAAATACTTCGAGGAATACTGGTAAAGCCAGCTTCGTCACTTTCTATAAGGTACATGATGGTGCCCATGATGACAGATAGGATAAGGACCACATAGATGAACACCAATATTTTTGCACGACTGGCCTTTAGGGCAGCTGTTAGTTGTGAGGCCTCACCCAAATATTTGACCAATTTCAAAATCCGGAAAATACGCAACAACCGAAAGGCCCTAATGGCCAAAAGAACTTGGGAACCCGCAAAGATATAGGAAAGATAGAGCGGTATGGTCGATATAAAATCAACGATGCCATAGAAACTGAAAATATATTTTTGGGGCTTTTTTATGCTGATAATACGACCAACATACTCAAGGGAGAAAAAAATGGTCACGATCCATTCGCAGAGAAGAAGGAGGTCATGATATTTTTGGTCGATGGTTTCCACACTCTCCAACATGACCAAGACCACACTGATCACGATCAAGGAGAACAGCATAATATCAAAAAACTTTCCTATGGGCGTGTCTGCCTCATAGATGATTTCATGAAGTTTATGTTTCCAACCCCTATTTGCTTGATCCGTCTTCACTCTTGTGAACCCTGCTCTATAATTTTGATGCGCTTGTTTTTCCTCAGATAGGTTTCAATGATATATGTGGTCATATCATCACTGTCTATGGGGGTCATTAACTTTTTAATGGTACCCTTTGTTTTCATCTGGTGGTTCAACTCAATGTAAGCCGTGCCCTGCAACACCCCATCTTTGATCAGAACAGCACTTTGTTCACCAAGTTCACGGCCTTGGTCTAGAAGCAACAGATCTCGTTTGTTGATGCTGTATTTCTTAAAGACCTCCGTTACTTTAAGATTGTGTTCCGTTACCTTGTCATCGGTATTTAGCTCAAATTCATCAATTACCTTAATGATGAAATTCTTACTGGCCCTCATGCTGTTAAAGCTGCTCAACCGGTTGTCTTGTCCATTGGCCCGTTCAGGTTTCAGTATAAATCTACCGTTACCGTCGGTATAAAGGAACACGCCGTGGGAAAATCCTTTGGCAGTCAATGAATTATAGGTTGGGCGGTTCTTTTTGGTCTCGTGGTGTTCCTTCAACAAGGCCACCAGTTCACTGCCAGTCCTATCAAAGGTCACTTTTTTGGTCTCTTTCTGTAGCTTTCTCGCCAATTCACCAACATTGGTAAAGTGTTGGTTGACCCTTTTTTTGATGTTTTTGGTCTTGCCTATGAATATGATCTCCCCATCTTTATCGTGCATGTAATAGACCCCTGTTACGGACGGAAGCCCTTGAACAATATCCAGTTGGGTAGGGGATAGTTCGCCATGGGTTTTGTTGCGGACCGTTTCTTTGACTATGCTCTTGTCGGAATCTTTGGAAAGCAGGAGTTTGAACAGTTTTAGCGTGGCCATGGCGTCACCGGTGGCCCTATGGCGATCACTTACGGGGATGCCCAGCGAACGGACCAATTTGCCCAAGCTATGTGACTCGGCTTCGGGGAGCAATTTTTGTGATAGGTCAACGGTACAGAGTGTTTTTCGTTGGTAGTCATACCCAAGGCGCCTGAATTCCGTTCTAAGGATACGGTAGTCAAATTGGGCATTGTGGGCCACCAAGGTTGCGTTTTGCGTAATCTCTATAATGCGCTTGGCCACTTCGTGGAACTTTGGGGCAGTCCTCAACATTTTGTTGTTGATACCCGTAAGGTTCACCACAAAAGGCTGTATTTCCCGCTCTGGATTGACCAGACTCATGAATTGGTCCACAAGATCATGTCCATCAAAGCGGTAAATGGCAATTTCCATGATGCCCTCTTCATTGTACTTTCCGCCAGTACTTTCAATATCCAGAATTGCGTACATCTATTCTCTAATGGGTTAGGAGTAATTTCTAACTCCAAATATACTACTTCCTATGCGCACCATGGTGCTGCCCTCTTCCACGGCAATTTTGTAATCGCCGCTCATACCCATGGAAAGCGTGGAAATGTCGGGCATTTTCCGTTGAAGATTGTCAAAGCAGGACTTCAGGAACTGGAACTCTTTTCGTATTTGGTTGTCATCGTGGGTATAGGTGGCCATGCCCATTACCCCCTTTATGGCAACATTTTTAAGGGATTTGAATTCTTCCGAAGCCACCAAGGCTTCCAATTCGTCCTTGTCCAGGCCAAATTTGGTCTCCTCCTCGGCAATGTGCATTTGTAACAGGCAATGAATTGTTCGGTTGTGCTTCTGCGCCTGCTTGTTGATCTCCTGTAGTAGCCGCAAACTGTCCACGCCATGAATTAGGGAAACGAATCCGGCCATGTGCTTGACTTTATTGCGTTGTACGTGGCCGATCATATGCCATTCAATGTCCTTGGGCATGGCTTCCCATTTTTGGACCATTTCCTGTACCTTGTTTTCTCCAAAAACCCGTTGTCCTGCCGCATAGGCTTCCTGCAATGTCTCAATGGGTTTTGTTTTGGAAACGGCAACCAGGGTAACGTGCGGGGGCAGTTCTGCCCGTATTTTTTCAAGATTTTTGGCGACCCCCATCCTATTGAATTTCAAAAATGGTCATTCCACTACGTAACTTGGGTTCTATATAGGTGCTTTTGGGCGGCATGACCAGACCGGCATCGGCAATGGCCTTGATCTCGTCCATGGTAATCGGCACCAAACCAAAGCCTACTTTAAACTCTTCTTGGTCAATGCTGTCCTTCAATTTAATGAGGTTGTATTTTCCATAACCATAGGCAATGCGTTTGTCGTTTCTTAGGTCTTTGATGCCCAAAATGGGCTCCAAGATGGTTTTGTAGAGGATCTGGGTGTCCAGCTTGCTCAATTCGTCAGTGAATTCATAGGCCGTTTTACGCAGGTAAAGGGAGTAAAATTCCCCATCCAAATACATGCTAAAATGATGTTTCTTGGTGGGTTTGTACACATCATGGTTTTTTTCTTCAATCCGATAGTATTCGTCCAACCTGATCAAGAATTCTTCCTTGCTAAGGCCGTTCAAATCTTTGACCATTCTATTGAACCCATATATTTTGATGTCCGTTTCCGGAATCAGATAACTAAGAAAATATTGGCTGTTCGGATTGTTGTCTGAATCGGATTCGGCGGCCAACAAACTAGAGGATGCCGAACGGTGGTGTCCGTCTGCAATATAGAGTTCCTTTTCTTCTTTAAACAAACGTGTCAGTTCTCCAAGGGTATGCCCATCATCAATTTTCCATAGCTTGTGCCTAATTTTATCGGTACTGGTGAAGTCGTATTCCGGAGATTTTTTGGTGTTCTTGCGGATAATCGAAGCAATTTTTGGGTTGTCCTTGTAGGTCATCAACACGGGTTCTGCATTGAATCCCACTGTTTTTAGGTAATCCTTGAAAAGGACCACCCTTTTTCTGATTGTGTTTTCGTGTTTTTTGATAATCCCTTTTTGGTAGTCCCCAATACTGGTCGCACAGAAAAAACCTAGGCTCTTTAGGCTTCCTTTCTCAATTTGGTAGAGGTAAAAACAGGGTTTGTCATCCTTGATGAAAACCGAATTTTCCAAGAACTCCAAATAACGGTTACGAACCAGTTTAAAGCGTTCCTCACCAGAAGTGTCTTTACGGTAGCGATACCCTGGATTGATGATGTGCAGAAATGAAAACGGATTGTATTCCATGACCGCATTGAGTTCATGCTCGCTGTATTCCTCGTAGGAGCGAGAGGTCACAAAAGTGACTTTGTCAGCTGCGGGCCTAATGCCGCGAAAAGGTTTTACAATGGCCATTTCACACGAATTGCAAGGCTACTTTTTCGGCCTTTCTAGACTCGGAATAATCGTAAAACCCTTCTCCTGATTTTACCCCAAGCTTACCGGCCATGACCATGTTGACCAATAATGGACAGGGGGCATATTTTGGGTTCTTGAAGCCGTTGTACATCACGTTCAAGATGGATAGGCAGACATCCAATCCAATAAAATCTGCCAATTGAAGGGGCCCCATGGGGTGGGCCATGCCCAATTTCATGACCGTATCTATCTCCATAACCCCGGCAACACCATGGTAAAGGGTCTCTATGGCCTCATTGATCATGGGCATTAAGATCCTATTGGCTACAAAGCCGGGATAATCGTTTACCTCGGTAGGGGTTTTGCCCAATTGGCTGCTCAATTGCATAATGGTTTCCGTAACCTCATTGGAAGTGTTGTACCCTCTAATGATCTCTACCAGTTTCATGATGGGCACAGGGTTCATAAAGTGCATGCCGATCACTTTTTCCGGCCGTTGTGTGGCTGCCGCAATTTGGGTAATGGAGATGGAAGAGGTGTTCGTGGCCAAAATGGTCTTAGGGTCACATAGAGCATCCAGTTCCTTAAAAATACGGAGCTTTATGTCCAGATTTTCGGTGGCAGCCTCTACGACCAAATCTGTTTGGGCAACACCATCCTTTAGATTTTCAAAAATGGTGATGTTGGCCAAGGTGTTGTTCTTTTGGGTCTGGCTGATGACTTCCTTGGCCACCATTCTATCCAAATTCTTGGCAATGGTCGCCATGCCCTTATCAAGCGAAGCAGGTGAAATATCTATCAAATTGACGTTAAACCCGTTTTGTGCAAACACATGGGCTATGCCATTGCCCATGGTGCCCGCTCCTATAACTGCAATGTTTTCCATGCGCTACTTATTAAAGTTTGCTATAATTTGCAATGCCACTTTTAGGGCTTCGGTTCCCTGTTCCAAGGTCACAATGGGTTCGGTGTTGTTGTTGATGGCATCGGCAAAGGTTTCCAATTCGTCCAAGATGGCATTGTTGCTTTCTATTTCAGGGTTTTCAAAATAAATCTGTTTCCGTTCCCCTTCGGCATTTTGTAGGATCATATCAAAGTCGCCCGGATTTTCAGGAGCCTCCTTCATTCGGACCACTTCCACCTTTTTGGTGAAAAAATCCACAGAGATGTAGGCATCCCTTTGAAAAAATCTGGACTTTCTCATGTTCTTTAGGGAAATTCGGCTAGAGGTCAGGTTGGCAACGCAGCCGTTTTCAAATTCGATTCGGGCGTTGGCGATATCCGGGGATTTGCTGATGACCGATACCCCGCTGGCATTGATGCTCTTGACCTTGGAATTGACCACGCTCAGGATGACATCGATGTCATGGATCATTAGATCGAGTACTACGGGCACATCGGTCCCCCTGGGATTGAACTCGGCCAGACGGTGGGTTTCAATGAACATGGGGTTGTTGATGTTCTCCTTAACGGCTGTAAAGGCGGGGTTAAATCGTTCTACATGCCCTACTTGTCCCTTTACACGGTGTTCTTTGGAAAGGGCAATGAGTTGTTCGGCCTCATCCAGGGTATTGGTGATCGGTTTTTCTATAAAAATGTGCTTCCCCTTTTCTATGGCCTTTTTGGCCACTTCAAAATGCGAAAGTGTGGGGGTGACAATGTCGACCACATCCACAGCCTCAATCAATTTGTTGATGTTTTCAAAATAGGTATAGCCAAATTCGCTGGCCACCTTTTTGGCATTGATTTCATCGGGATCGTAAAAACCGATAAGGTCATATTTATTGGATTGTTGAAGTAAACGAAGGTGTATTTTGCCTAGATGACCGGCACCCAGAACCCCTGCTTTGAGCATATAATGTAATTTTTTTCAAAAATACGGATATAGGCCCAATTCGAAGAATACTGAGTGTGAAGTTCACGCTGAAACGGTTAAATTCGCCACAAGAAATAGAACATGCGGGATACGTTAAAACATAAGGGGAAGCGCAATAAGCTTGCTGAAACAATCTCTGGAAAGGGTATTAAGGACAAAGCGGTCATAGCGGCCATAAAAACCATTCCACGCCATCTTTTTTTGGATAGTGGTTTTGAAGACCATGCCTATCAGGACAAGGCTTTTCCCATTGGAGCCGAGCAGACCATCTCACAACCGTATACCGTTGCGTTCCAGACCGAGTTGTTGCAGGTGCACCCCAACCAGAAAATTATGGAAATAGGTACGGGAAGCGGTTACCAAACGGCGGTTCTATTGCATTTAAAGGCCAGAGTGTATACCGTGGAACGGCAAGGCGAATTGTTCAAAAAAACTAAACTCTTTTTCTCCAAAATGGGTTATCGACCCAAAAAGCACATTTTTGGCGATGGCTATAAAGGGTTGCCGGAAGATGCCCCTTTTGATGGAATCATTGTTACGGCCGGTGCCCCTGAAGTGCCGAAAGCCCTCCTTTCCCAATTGAAGATAGGGGGTAGGTTGGTCATTCCTGTTGGGGAAGAAAAACAGATAATGACACTTTTTATTAGAAAATCGGAAAAAGAGTTTGAAAAGGCAGAACTGGGCAACTTTAAATTTGTGCCCCTATTGGGAGATAAGAACTAGTTGTTAAAAGCCTTTTTGATACGCGAAAGATTTCTCTTGTTGTCCCGGTCTTTGATTGTTTCGCGCTTATCATACAATTTTTTCCCCCTGGCCAGTGCCACATTCATTTTTGCCAGACCACGGTCATTTACAAAAAGATTTAGGGGAACTATGGTCAATCCAGAGGTAACGACCTCTTTTCGCAGTTTTTTCAGTTCCTTTTTGGTCAACAATAATTTACGTTCGGCCCTTGGGCTATGGTTGTAGTGACCGCCATGGCTGTAGGGGTCAATTTGCATGTTGATCACAAAGAGTTCCCCTTGCTCGTTGAATTCGCAGAAACTTTGGGAAAGCGAAGCTTTTCCCAACCGAATCGATTTAATTTCGGTTCCAGACAACACAATGCCCGTTTGGTACCTGTCCAATACATCATAATCAAAAGTGGCCCGCTTGTTTTTTATGTTGATGTTTTTCTGCATGTTTGCAAAATTAGCTTTAATTCATAAAATAGGGCACGTACTGTTATTTTAACCACTTATAAACGACTTCTGAAAGATGAAATATTGTAAATTATTGTTGTGCTCGGCCTTGGCTTTACTCTCTTTTTCCTGTAAAGACGATGAATTTGATGCCCAAGGGATCATAGATCGATCACTTCAGGTCTCTGGTTCTGCTAATTGGTTGGAAAAACCATCTTCCTTCCGCTTTAGGGATTATGAATACGAGTCGGGCTTTTCTGAGGGAAAGAAGGTGTTAAAGCGTATCATCCAAGCCGATTCCAACAAAATCTTGGATATTAAAACCGGGCAGCGTTTTGAACGATATGTCAACGATAGCCTCATAATGTTGCCGGATACCTTGAGGAATAGCTATGGCAATGCCGTAAATTCTGTCCATTATTTTGCACGCTTACCCTTTGGTTTAAACGACCCTGCGGTCAACAAAGAGTTCTTGGGAACGGTCGGGATCAAGGGGAATGAATACTATAAGGTCAAGGTTACTTTTGATCCAATGAATGGTGGGGATGATTTTGAAGATGTTTACGTGTATTGGTTCAATAAAAAAACGTTCAAGCCCGATTATCTGGCGTATGAGTTCCATGTTAATGGTGGTGGGTTTCGGTTTCGGGAAGCCTATAACGAACGGTATATTGGCGGGATTAGGTTTGTGGATTATCGCAATTACAAACCAAGAACACCGATCAACACTGTTTTTGATCTGGACCAATTGTTTAAACAGGACCAATTGGAGCTTCTTTCGGTCATCGAATTAAAAAATGTTCGGATAGACTGAATTGTTTCCCCTTGATTGTTGCTTGGAAAACATATGGGGCAACTTATTTCTTAAGTTCCCTTTTTACCAACTGTTCCAAATAAGCGACGGTATTGGCAAGGTATTTTCGATCTCTGGTCATGGTGCCCATGGCAATGGCGCCTTGTAAAATAGTGTATAGTTGTTTTGCGAATTGCAACGGGGATACGGGAAGGTGTATTTCACCGCTTTTTTGACCATTTTCAAGAACAAGGGCAATTTTGCCTTCTATTTCTTTGATGGTTTCCTTACAGGCGGCCACCAACAATGTATTATTGTTTTGGGCATCAACACTTATGTTCAGGATGGGGCATCCGCCCAAAGGCGTGGTAAAAACATCATAGTGTCGGTAAAAATCTATAAAACTGAAGAGTTTGTTAACCGAAGTGTCCCCGACATCCAAAACATCGTCAAGTTTTGCCAATAGCTGCTTACGTAAATGCTCAAAAGCGCTTAAGGCCAAGGCTTCCTTGTTTTCAAAATTACCGTAAATGGCCCCTTTGGTAAGTCCTGTGGCTTCAGTTAGATGGCTCATGCTGGTACCCACATAACCATGTTTGTTAAAAATTGGAGCCACAGTCTCTATAATATACTGAGTGGTTCGTTCTGCTTTTGTACTCATGTTCCTGGATGGTTTGGTGGCTTCTAAGATAACAAAATATACTACAGGGTATTATAAACGGGGATGCTGAAAACACGAAAAAAACGTCATAGTTGAGCGTATAGAAAAATCCAGATTACATAGAAACCGAAAGTAACGGTTCTGAAATTTTAGATTCTTCATGTCATTCAGGATGACATCTTTTGTGTTTCCCAACTCTCGGCTGTTGTGCAGCTTATTGGTTTCTGAGTACCAGTTTGTCATCAAAAGAATCCAACAGGACAATGCTTTCGCCCTTGACCGTTCCCTTCAACAATTCTTTGGAGAGTAGGTTGAGCACCTCTTTTTGAATGAGCCGTTTAATGGGTCTTGCGCCATATTGGGGGTCGAACCCCTTTTTGGCCAAATATACAATGGCTTCTTCCGTGGCATCCAGGGTGATGTTCTGTTTGGATAGCATTTTTTTAAGTTGTTCCAGTTGAAGCTCCACAATGGCTTTGATATCGTCTTTGTTTAATGGGGTGAACATGATGATATCATCAATTCGATTCAGAAATTCCGGTCTGACCGATTTTTTCAGTAACCCCAGTACCTCAACCCTGGCCGCTTCGGTTGCTGCATAGCTATCGGGATTGTCTTCAAACTTTTCTTGGATGATGTGACTGCCCATATTGCTTGTCATGATGATGATGGTGTTCTTAAAATCGGCGATTCTCCCTTTGTTGTCCGTCAATCTTCCTTCATCAAGGACCTGGAGCAATACGTTAAAGGTATCGGGATGTGCTTTTTCGATTTCATCCAAAAGCACTACGGAATATGGTTTTCTCCTAACCGCTTCGGTCAATTGTCCTCCTTCGTCATATCCCACATATCCTGGAGGCGCACCAACCAATCTGCTGACGGAATGCCTTTCTTGGTATTCGCTCATATCAATTCTGGTCATGGCATTTTCATCATCAAAGAGGTAGGAGGCCAAGGTTTTGGCCAATTCGGTTTTTCCCACCCCGGTCGTACCCAGGAACAGGAAGGAGCCAATAGGTTTTTTGGCATCTTGCAAGCCGGTCCTACTCCTACGGATGGCATCTGAGACCGCTTCTATGGCCTCTTCTTGACCAATGACCCGTTTGTGGAGCACGGCTTCCAGTTGAAGCAGTTTTTCCCGTTCTCCCTGTAGCATTTTGGTAACGGGTATGCCGGTCCATTTGGCCACTACTTCGGCAATATCTTCATTGGAGACCTCTTCCTTGATCAAGGTGTTGGTCTGTTGCTGTTCCCGTAGGTCATTGTTCAGCTTTTCCAAAAGCTCTTGTGCCTCTTTGATTTTTCCATACCTAAGCTCGGCCACTTTGCCGTAGTCGCCATTGCGTTCGGCCCGTTCGGCTTCCAATTTAAAGTTTTCAATATCCTGTTTTGTCTTTTGAATATTGTCCACTACGCTTTTCTCGCTCTCCCATTGGGCAAAAATGGTGTTACGTTCTTCTTTTAGGTTGGCCAATTCAAGGTTTAGGCTCTTTAGTTTTTCGGTGTCATTTTCACGTTTAATGGCTTCCACCTCAATTTCCAACTGCATTATTTTTCTATCCAACGCATCCAACTCTTCCGGTTTTGAGTTGATCTCCATTCGAAGTTTTGAAGCCGCTTCGTCCATCAGATCAATGGCCTTGTCGGGGAGAAAACGATTGGTGATATAGCGTTGCGAAAGTTCTACAGCGGCAATTACCGCTTCGTCCTTAATGCGTACCTTGTGGTGTGTCTCATACTTTTCCTTAATGCCCCTTAAGATGGAAATGGCACTTTCCACATCGGGTTCGTCTACCATTACTTTTTGAAACCTGCGTTCAAGGGCTTTGTCTTGCTCAAAATATTTTTGGTATTCATCCAAGGTAGTGGCCCCAATGGCACGGAGCTCCCCCCGGGCGAGTGCGGGCTTTAGAATGTTGGCCGCATCCATAGCGCCTTGGCCACCTCCGGCACCGACCAAGGTGTGGATTTCATCAATGAACAGCACAATGTTGCCGTTGGAGGTGGTTACCTCCTTGATGACAGATTTTAGTCGTTCTTCAAATTCGCCCTTGTACTTTGCGCCGGCAATCAGGGCGCCCATATCCAGGGAATACAGGGTCTTGTCCCTTAGGTTCTCTGGAATGTCTCCTTGCACAATACGGTGTGCCAATCCTTCTGCAATGGCCGTTTTGCCCACACCGGGCTCGCCGACCAGCATGGGGTTGTTCTTTGTTCTCCGGGAAAGGATCTGCAACACCCTTCGTATTTCTTCATCCCGGCCAATAACGGGATCCAGCTTGCCCGAATCTGCCAATTGATTGAGGTTTTTGGCATATTTTTCCAGTGAGTTATAAGTATCCTCGGCACTTTGTGAAGTGACCTTGCCCCCTTTGCGCAACTCTTCTATAGCTGCTTTCAGCTCTTTTTGTGAAACCCCTTGGTCTTTAAGGATTTGGGCAATCTTACTTTTCGATTTAAAAATAGCCAGTAAGAGATGTTCGATGGATACAAATTCATCGCCCATCTTTTTGGCGGAGATACTGGCTTCGTTCAAGGTGCTTGCCGTTTCCCTGGAGAACATCAGTTCCGCTCCAGATACTTTTGCAAAACGCTGTAACTCGTTTTCTAGGATTTGTTGTAAAAGCTTGTTGTTTACGTTTAACTTTTTAAGGATAAAGGGAAGTACGTTTTCATCCACCTCGCCAATAGCCTTAAAAAGGTGTTCGTTTTCAATCTGTTGATGGCCATAGCCTTGAGCAATGATCTGCGCTTGCTGTAAGGCTTCTTGTGATTTTATGGTGAAATTATTTGGGTTCATATCAAGTTTTTTCTGTGCATAGGTCAACAACCTTACCATTTATCTTGAGCGGACAAAATGGCGCGAACACACCAAAAACAAAGGACATTTTGTCATTTGTAAGTTTTGTTGATGATTTCGACTTAAGCTAGTAAATTTGATTAATGGGATTATTTGGGAATTTTTTTGGGTCGGGAAGTGACCAAAAAGCTAAAGAAAATAATGTACCATGGATTTCTTTGAAATCTTTGGAACAATTGGATGAGATTCAAGCATCGTCCAAAACAAGGCCACAATTGCTTTTTAAGCATTCGACCACTTGTGGAATCAGTTCCATGGTGTTGCGCATGTTTACCGATTCGTACAATTTGGAGGAAGGTCAGATGGATATCTATTTTTTGGACCTATTGGCCAACAGAAACCTATCCAATGAAATCTCAAGCCGGTTTCAGGTCATGCATCAATCCCCTCAATTACTGATTATTAAAGATGAAAAGGTGGTGTTTCACACTTCACATGGTGCCATTACAGAGGTAGATTTACATCAATTTATTCAATAGTCCTGATAGATTTGTTATTGAAATCCATATTTTCTGACTATGGAGGAAAGTTGTTGTTTTAAATCTTCTCCTGCATCATAGACCATTTGTTCATTGGTGGGGAAGGGTACAGCTGTCAATCCCAAAAAACTGATCAAATCATCATCCAGTGCCCTTTTGTTTCCCTTGTGGGTTGCGTATATATGTTCAAATACAAACTGACTAGATAATGGGTATGAATTGATCTCTTGTTCTTCCTTTAGGTCGGTAAAAGTGATTTTTGCACCTATTTGGGCGGTTTTTAGCTGTGTAAATTGGTAAAACCGGCAGCTAATGGTCTTGAACTTATCTACCTTGATGTCGTTGCCCAAGCTATCTTTGGCCACATTTCCATTGTCATCCAACACATACTCATAGCCGTCCTTAATCACCTTTTCTTTTACCAATTGTTTTTCTTGAACCTGTTCGGGAGAAATGTTGATTTCCTTAAAATCAAGGTCTAGTGCGTAGTCGTAGTCAATGCTTTTGTTGGTTGCAGTGTGGTATTCCGCCCAAAAGTTATCAATGTGATAGGTGTTAAAATCCAGTAGCTCTTCCTCCAAACGCCTTGGGATGATCTGTTCGGTATCGTTATTGACATTCACTAGGATAAAATCCATCCCCTTTTGGTGGGCCAGAGCCATCATGTCACCGGTTTGGTACCTGCCGGGGTTTATTTTTTCCAAATAGGCCAAATCATCGTAAGCCTGTCTAAAATCCAATTTGGTGGTTCCATTTTGGATCAAACCCTTGGCATTGTTGAAAAGATGCTCGGAAAGAGCGTTCTTGGCACCTAGAATCTTTGCCTCGTAATTCTGAAAATCAAAATGGGCTTCCCTGTTTTCTTCATATACGGGTAATGGTAGTAGGGGTCTAATTCTCTCTTGTAGATCTTTTAAGTGTCTATACGTATCATAAATGGTTTGGAGATCGTTTGCATTGCCCCCTTGTTGCAGAAACCCTATTTGCCGCAGTTCCCTTTCCGTGTTTTTTGCAAAGGCTTCTTCCAGCAACAAAACGTAATCTTGATGACCCTTTTTGGTTTTGTTCTTGGCCAAATTTTGAATGGCCTTGTGCATTACAGTACTGTAATTGCCAGTGTTAAGGTCGCTTTGCGTTTTTTTGACACCACTACAGGATGCCAACATTGCAATGAGTAGGGGGAGTAGTAATCTTTTCATGGTCCTATGGTCTATGGTTTTGTTGATTATTTCAAGAGCTGTGCCAAAAATGTTTAAAACAGTAACGAAAAAGGAAGAAACGTAGTGCATTGTCGTTGAAATACTCTTTTTGAAGCAAAATTTTGGTTCATTATTTATGGATAACTGCTGTTTTAAGTTTGTTGATTGGGCATTTGTATTTGTATTTTTGGCATTCTATAAAAAGTTCAACGAATGGAAAGGGACCAACGAGTTTTTGACTTGATAGCCAAAGAAAGGGAAAGACAGACCCGGGGCATAGAGCTTATAGCCTCAGAAAATTTTACGAGCCCCCAGGTAATGGAGGCAGCAGGTTCTGTGTTGACCAATAAATATGCAGAGGGTTATCCTGGCAAGCGCTATTATGGAGGTTGTGAGGTGGTCGATGAGGTAGAGCAATTGGCCATTGATCGGGCAAAAGAACTGTTTGGGGCCAATTATGCCAATGTGCAGGCACATTCAGGCTCTCAAGCCAATGCCTCTGTTTATCATGCATGTCTTAAGCCCGGGGATTCTATCTTAGGCTTTGACCTATCGCATGGTGGTCACTTGACCCATGGTTCACCAGTGAATTTTTCGGGCAGGCTCTACAATCCTGTTTTTTATGGGGTGGACAAGGAAACTGGGATGTTGGATTACGATGCAATTCAAGAAATTGCGGATAAGGAAAAGCCAAAAATGATTATTGCGGGAGCTTCTGCCTATTCCCGAGATATGGATTTTAAACGATTCCGGGAGATTGCCGATAGTGTTGGAGCCCTTTTGTTGGCCGATATATCGCACCCTGCAGGATTGATAGCCAAGGGAGTTTTGAGCGATCCCATTCCACATTGCCATATAGTGACCACCACTACACACAAAACACTCCGTGGGCCAAGGGGAGGATTGATATTGATGGGGGAAAACTTTGAAAATCCCTTTGGGATTCGTCTAAAGAGTGGCAAATTAAGAAAGATGTCGGGTTTGATCGACTTGGCGGTTTTTCCCGGTAATCAAGGTGGACCGTTGGAACATATCATTGCAGCAAAGGCAGTAGCTTTTGGAGAAGCCTTACAGGATGAATTTTTACACTATATAGTCCAAGTCAAGAAGAATGCGGCTGCCATGGCCAAGGCATTTATGGATATGGATTATCAAGTTATCTCTGGTGGTACAGATAACCATATGATGCTCATCGATTTGCGAAACAAAGGGGTTACGGGCAAAGAAGCCGAAGCCGTATTGGAAAAGGCAGACATCACCGCCAATAAAAATATGGTTCCGTTTGATGACCAATCACCGTTTATTACCTCGGGTATCCGTTTTGGAACCGCTGCGATAACCACTCGGGGACTGTTGGAGGAGGATATGGAAACCATTGTAGGCTATATCAACGAAGTGTTGTTGAGTCAAGGAGACGAAACCCGAATGGCATCCATAAAAGAAAAGGTCAACCAATTGATGGGAGGTCGACCTTTATACAACAGCTGAAAAAAAAATCAATTGATTAGAAAGAAATCTCCTTCTAAAAAGGATTTATTGCAAAAATCATACACCTGCATCATGGGATTTGCTGTATAATAAAGCCCCCAGAATTTAAAGTAATCCTGCTCCCCAAGCGTTTTGCCCATTTGCCCATGGGGAACAAACATGTTTTCTTCTTCATAGATGGGAACAAAAATTTCATAGGGCATGTCACTCAATCCCTTGGTCAAATGAACAAAGTGCTCACTGATTGATTCAAAAATAGTGGGCAATTGCTCCACAATGCTATTTTCGTATAGTTGACTCACCACTACGGAAACATCGTTAAGGTGGACAGAGAATTCTTTGATATCTGTTGAAAAAGCATTTAGTTCCCGTAGGTTGAAAAATTGTTCTTGAAAAGGATTGGCCCCAGAACAGATACCCCCTCCTATACTTTTCTGCTTAAAGCAGCCCCAATTTCCTTGATTCAGATGGAACAAACTCTCAGTCAATCCAAAATTACAATGGACATCAACGACAAGGTCAAAGCGACCTTTTTCCTGTACAAATTCATCTTTAATGGATACATCCGCAAAAAAATCCCGTTCAAGAACCTTCTTGAAACCGTCTATACCAATAGTCTTAAGATTTTCAAATCCCTTACCGCTTTCAAATACCCGATTATACTTTTTACTGGCTGACATTACATTTAGCTTTAGGTTCAATACGAAGTTAGAATGAATTTCAAGATTCACATTGAATAAAAACCATCGAATAATTGGGGTTTGCTTTGTATTTTGCAAAAAATATGTTAAACTTTTCTTAAAATTTATTCGCAACTTCCATGAAACGTAAAATACATGCTTTGAAATGTGTCAATGAAGTGTTGAAATGAAGTGTAAAATAGGATTAAATAAAGCCCTTGTCTTTAGCCGCCAGAATCAAGGCCAAATCGTTCTCTTTTTCGGTACCAAAAATTGATTTTAGATGACGCTTTCTATTTTCAATCGATGAAGCGGAAAGTTCAACGTAATTTTCCAAATCCTTGGTTCGGGTACCTTTTGCCAAATAGAACAGAATCTTTTTGTCGTTTTCATCCAAAGTAATGTCATTGGACATTTTTTTTCTAATGGCACTTAGAGCTTTTGAAGAATAATAGGGTTGGCCTTTGACCACAGATTTAATGGCTTCTTCCAGTGTTTTGGGATCAATATCGGATTTGATCATATAGCCATCTGGGTCAACAGACTTTAATATGCTATTGATTCTAAAACTGTCACTGAATGATGACATGAAGATAATTTTGGTTTCGGGTACCAATTCCCTGGCTAGAACGCCCAAGTCTTCCCCATTGTAGATTTCATCTTCATTGGGTGGGGATAGTTGTACATCCAATAGGAGTAAATCAAAACAAAATGTATTTGCAGATTCTTCGATCTTCTTTCTGCCCTCTTCATAACTTGTAGCTGTAATGACAATGATATTGCAATCATCAAAAATAATCCGCTCCAGTATAAACTTATACCCGAGCATAATCATTTCATGGTCATCTACCGCTAATATTCGCAACGTCTTCATGTTCTGGACCCACTTTTTTGCAAGGGTTTATTGGCATGTTCCCCTTGTGTCTTTGTTTTGTTTATGGCACTTTCAAATGGTAATGTGATTATCATCTTTGTGCCTGCTCCAATTTCGCTATCAACATTAAAAATACCATTTATTTTTTTTGTACGGGAAGAAATATTCTTTAATCCAATGCCTTTTTTGAGTTTGTTTGTGTTGAAACCTTTGCCGTCATCTGAAACACAAATCAATAGATGTGTTTGATTTTTTGATAAATCTACTAGGATTGATTCGCACTGGGCATGTTTAATACTGTTCTTGACCAGTTCTTGTATGATTCGGAAAATATTGATTTTTACATTGCCCTCTAGGTCATCCCAAACCACATTGTCATCCGAATTCATGCGGATAACTATTTTGCTGGCCCTTTCATAGGTATGTAACATCTCTTGTAGGGACAATAAAAAGTTGTCAACTTTTCTGTATGCGGCATCACTGAGCTGGTGGGACATCAATCGGATTTCCTCTTCCACCTCTTGTAGTTTCTCAATCATTTCAGCACGTTGATCTATGGCTTGATCGTCCCCTCGTTCATTTAAGCCGCTTAAAATTAATCGTATACCGAGCATTTGTCCTAAAACAGAATCATGCATTTCTTCCGAGATGCGTTTTTGTTCCGCTTTTTTTCCTTCTTCAATCTTGCCCTTTTGGGCAAGCATTAGGTTGTAAATTTCCTGATTGGTTTGTTGTTGTTGGTGGTCAAACCGTAATTTTTGATTGGTTTTTCGTTGTATGAGAATGGTGATGGCCCCAACACCGAAGATAAAAATGGCAATGGCCATGATGGACCATAATCTTTTTTGTCGCGCTAAGTCAATATTTTTGGTTTCAGCCTCTTCGGTTTCGTAAATGATCTTGGCAAATTTCTCCTGAATCTCCCGCTCCTCGGTAATGAGTTTTTCGTTCAGTTCAAAATAGGCCTTGGCATAGTTGCTCTCATTTGTAAAATTGTTGGACGCCAAGAACTGTAGGGTCTGCAATAGACGGTCATAGTTTTCGCTGACCTCTGCCAGGTGTTTTGCTTTTAGGGCATGGTCAAGGGCCTTGTCTTTTTCGCCAAAATGTAAATGGACTTCAGCCATGTAGTTATGGGTTCTTGCCAAGTTGTACGGACTGTTTAAGCTGTCAAAAACCGCAAGAGAGGCATTTAAATCACCCAGAATTTGTTCTTTGGTAAAATCGTTACGTTTAAACCGGGCATAAGCCCGTCCCGCTAAGGACTTGCCGTAGGTTGAAGGAAGAGTTGTTTTGACCTTGGGGTTGGAAAGTAGTTCGGAATAGAATTTTTCAGCTTCTTGGTAGTTTTCTGCCCTTAAATGGGTACTGCCAAGGTTGTTCAGGTTCATAAGGCGGTACGTAAACCTTGTTTCAGGGTCTTCAATTTGTTCCAGAGCAAATTTGGCTTTGTGGTGGTATTCAAGGGCCTCATCAAAATTTTTTAATCCATTTTGGGTAATGGCCAGTAGATTAAGGGTTTTGTAAAGGTTTTTAGGTTTGTTTTCAATGGAATAATATTTTAAGGTCTCTATGGTGTTCTTTTCGGCATTAATATAATCCTTGATTCTTTCTTGGGCAAAGGCCATTCTATATAAAAACGAGCCTAGATTTTCGGAATCTTGACCATTGGAAAGTTCGTTGATTTTTTGAAAGCCCTCCCGAAAATAGTAATAGGCACTATCCATCTGGTTGTTGTGGTAATAGTGCAATCCCAATACCCCATAGCCCTCTGCAATGGATTGGGCATCCTTTAGGTTGGTCAATTGATTGAGTTGCGCCTTGGCCAATTGGGTAAACTGGCCTGATTCTTCCAGAAGACGATAGGCTTGGGATAGGGTTTGTAAGTCTTTAAGGGAAAATATGCCGGATTTTTTTCGTTGTAGTGTGATAAATCTATGGATGGAATCTAGTTTGGCGTTTTTGGAGACGGTAGTATCTTTCACCACCACCAATAAGCTGTCATTAACGGTAACGGGGACATTGGAATAGGTAGTGGTGGTGGAACCAAAGGAGTAGGCTTGCTGTAAGGCAAACAAAAAGGTAAGGACAAAAAGTGTTAGCTTCTGTTTCATTTCGGGGGGAGGTACTTCTTTTACAATACGAAAATACCTACTAACAAGATACAAAAAAACCCCAAATGTTAAATTTGGGGTCTTTTTTTTGTGAATTTTATATGTTAGTCTATAATGACCACATCGCCATCAGGGGAGTCTATATATAAATCTTCTTGGTCAGCAGTACTTTCAGCCTCGCAAGAGAACAATCCAAATGTAAATACCATAATCGCTAATAAACTTAAAAATTTTCTCATAATCCTCTTCTTTGTTTTTGGTTAATGTAGTTTTTACTTGATTCTGATTGAAAATTAGAATCAAGTGAAAAGAGGTACGAATGGAGGGTATGGGTATTAGTGACCATACCATTTTTGTGAGTATTTACCTTAGTTCTATAAGAATTTGATCACGAAAGCGTGGAAATGGAGTTTTTGGAGAGCAATGCTTTTAGCTCGTCAATTTTTTCTTTGTACGATTTGGAGAAGGGTAAACCGCTACCGTCATTATTTTTTAAGGTACAGATAGATTTGCCATAATTGATCCTGGAAACGTAGTTGCTATTGATGATATAGCTTTGGTGCACCCTGATAAAGTTAGCGGGTAATTTTTGCTCAAAGGACTTTAGCGTTTTATAAGCACTGATCTTTCGGCCATCCTGCATAAAAAAATCTGTGGCATTGTTATCTGCCTTAAGGTAAAGGATGTCATCGGTGTTTAGGTAATGATAGTCTTTGTAGGATTTAAGGCAAATGGTGGTGGGTACGGGTTTGGCGACCTGTTTTTTGAATTTGAATAGGGTCTTTTTAAGCTCAAGTTCGTTAAGGGGAAGGAGCCAATAATCGAAAAAACCGGATTTTAAGGCTTTATAGGCTTTTTGGGAATCTTTGGAAACCGCGATGATTTTGGGTAGGTGATCTAGGTATTGGTACAATTCACAGACATTAAAAAAAACTTCATTGGGATTGCTGTCAACATCCAAAATCAGCAAGTCTGGCAAATGATTTAAAACGGTGTTTTGGGTATCGTTTACCGAACTGGCCATGGCCACGCATTTCATGTCTTCAAATTGAGCGATGAACTCTCTTATTTGAAGCATTGTTCGGGTATTTGAATTTATTATGGCGTAGCTATACTTCATGAAGAGGTTTAAACCTCTAAATTAAGAAGCAAGGATGACTTTCTATTGCTGTATAACCTTAAAAATATTAGGGTTTTTCCGTAGTGGTAAAGAGTATGCCTACAAATTAACGGTCAGGTGTTTGTAGGCACCAATGTCTGATGGTTCGCCCCTAGGATTTCCTTTGATATCTAAAGGAACTTGAATGGAAATCATCGGGTCACCATTTCCAATTGCCGCTGAATTTCCCCCAATGGAGAAATCGTTAGTGTTCGGGGCAGTAAAATCGGAATCTAAGTTTAGCCATATAGTATGGTATAGGTTCCCGTTGGAAAAATCATAGAGGGGACGTTCTGAGGTGTTGGAATCGGTAGCATCAAACTTCAACAGGCAGTTGTGGAACTGAAAATGAAAAGGCTTGGTGTTATTTTGGGACAGGCTGAGTTCTGTAGGCCTGTTACCATCTATGATACAGTTTCCAAAATAAGCTTTTGTCAAGTCCATAACAAGTAAAGTGCCGTCTTGGGTTACTTCATAATTGTCTAAGGATAGGGCAGTGGAGTTCCGAAACGAGTGGGTCCAATAATTGGCAATGGTACAGTGTTTAAAGTCATACGCACCTCCTAAATGGCAGTAAAGGGATGCGCCGCCTGCATTGCCAAACACACAATTTTCTGCATTGAGCGAAGCTGTCCTGGCCCAAAGGTTACTGACCGAACTATTGTGAACTTGGACATTTTTTAACTCAAAACCTACATTGGCTGTTGCTGTAGTACCTTCGCATAGCAATCCAATGGTAGCGTTCTTTAGGGTGAGGTTGGTGAGACGATTGTTGGTGCTGCCCGATAAAAACCAAACGGTTCCCCATTGTCCGGGAGTGTTTTTATGGCGGGACTCCAAGCGATCCCCTTCAAAAACAACCTCATTTTCCAAAGCTTCATCATCGTCACTTTGCTTGCCATTTACGTGCAGTGAGGCATTGGGACTGATGATCAAGCCGGAATTTGTGTGAAAATGCACTCTGGCACCGGCTTCCACCACCAAAGATTTGCCTTCTGGCACAGCGGCATAACCATAGATCACATACGGTTTTTGGTTGGTGAACACCAATTCTTCATCGTTCAGGAAAAATCCATCAACCCGTATGTCATTTCCTTCGCTGTCCGTATCCAACAAAAGGGTTTCTGAAATTCCTTCAGAATTTTTCCTTGGATAAAGAAAGGTGGCATCCCGTACCAGTGTTATCAACGGAACCTCTTGGGTCTGTTCACTGCCCACAAATTGTAGCGCATCTGCATGTAAGAACTCCAATGAATCCAAACGATCGCTAGGTAGTGTCGTTTCTATAAAAACAAAGAGACTGTCCTTGGAGCGCAGGGGGATGTTGCGGAACGTTCTGCCAGGTTGGCCATCCACATTTAAACGGTAACGGCTGTCTCTCTTTTTGAGCATAATTTGGGGAATCTCTATATCGGTATCAGAGTCATTATAGACCTTTAAGGTATAGGTGCCGCTGGAAATGTTGGCGAAAATGGTATCCAAAAAAACAGTATCCTTGGAAAACCTTAGATGGCCCTGGGAAACCTCAAAATCAAAATCTGTTCTACAGGAAACCGTGGAAATCAAGATTAGGGAGGCTGTTCCCAAGAGGAATAGCGAGGTGTTTTTAAAACAATGAAACAATGTCATCGGTAACTCGTAATGGTTTCATGCTTTCTGAATGCAACAGGCACCATTGGGTTTCTGATGTGACCAAACGTTGCCCTGTTTTGCGGCGCGTCATTTCAACAAAACGGGTAGATAGGGGACCTTTATTGTGTAAAATATAGGTTTCAATAGAGATTTCATCATTTAGAAAGGCTTGTTGGTGGTAGGTGATGTTATGGTTTCTTACCACCCAGTAGTATTTCTTTTTCATCTCTTCGGTGGCGGCATTGCCCCAATGTTCGGCAGATATTTCCTGTATCCACGCTACATAGGTAACGTTGTTCACATGCTGTAATTCATCCAAATGTTCCGGTAAAACCGTGATGGTCTTGGAATGCTTTTTCATTATTCCTTTTTTGAGATGCGAACTTCAAAGAGTTTGCTCCAGTTCTTTCCGGTGACAAAAAAGGTACCCCTTTCTTTATGATAGGCCACCCCATTGAGAACATCCAATCGGTCATGTTGCTCCACCTTGCTTTTTAGTCCTCCAAAATTGATGACCCCCACTATGGCCCCAGTGCTGGCATCTATGATCATCATGCTCTCTTTTTGCCAAACATTGGCGTAAATCTTTCCATCTACAAATTCCAGTTCATTGGCCTTGTTAAAAACGGACTTGTTGGTCACGGTCTCTATATGGTCCTTTTCGGCCAATGTGGTTGGATCCAACATCCAAATTTTTTCGGTACCATCACTCTTGTAGATTTTTTCCCCATCGTTGCAAAGGCCCCAGCCTTCCTTGCTGGCACCATAGTTGAATGTGGCTGTCTGCTCAAGGTTGTTTTGGTCGTATACATAGCCCAGGCCATTTCGCCATGTTAATTGGATAACCTTAGCATCAAACAAGGTCAGACCTTCTCCAAATTCATTCTTTTTCAAGTCTATTTTTTGATAAAGTTCCCCAGTTTTGAAATTTACCTTGCGCAAGGTGGATTTTCCCTGTATCCCAGTGCTTTCGTATAGCGTATCCCCTTTAAACTCCAATCCTTGTGTAAAGGCATTCTTGTCATGCGGAAATTCATTCAGGATTTCGTAGGTGTATATTTCGGGGGACTTTTCAGCAAGGATTTTGATTTTTCTTGAAATTTCAGCAGTGGTTTCATCAAAATAAACAGTGGCGTTCAGGGTCTTGGTTCCCAATTTTTTAACCCTAAGGGGAATTTTTCCATCAGTAAGCACCAAATCCTGCCCATCAATGGAATATTCCACCTTGTTGATGGTCTTGTCTTTTTTGTTTTTTATGGCTATGCCAACATGCTGACCATTTTGGAACTGTTTTTTGTTCCCTTCCAGTTGAATGGCAAAAAGTTTTGCGGGGTCGGCGGCACTTCCGCATGAGTTTCCCAGGGCCAGTAGGAGGGAAAATGCCAAAAATGAATAAAGACGCATTGTGTTTTCTTTTGTATCCAAGCGCAAATTAAGCATGAGACTTGATTGCAGCAAATATAAAAGGGTCGTATATTTGCCTTTGGCAAGTCCTACACGACCAGCTCCTGCAAAATCCCCCAGGGCGGGAACGCAGCAAGGGTATGTGGTCGTAGCGGTGCGATGTAGGTAGCTTGCCTTTTTTTGTACCCTAAATTGAGTATTTTAACAGACTGGTATTAAACTCATGCAACAAAAAGTGGTATTGGTAACAGGAGGGTCATCAGGCTTGGGAAAGGCTGTTGGGCTGTTTTTATTGGCGAAGGGTTTAAAAGTTTACGGTACTACCCGAGATCCAAAAAAATATACTGATTTTAAGGTGTTTGAATTGCTGCAAATGGATGTCCGCGATACAGAGAGTATTGCCAAGGCTGTAGAAGTTATCTTAGAAAAAGAAGGTAGGATCGATGTTTTGGTGAACAATGCGGGAGTAGGCATCACAGGGCCTATGGAAGAGACGCCCTTTGAGGCCATTGACAATGCCTTTGATGTAAACGTTAATGGACCGTTGCGGGTGATCAAGGCCGTATTGCCCCAAATGCGCGAGCAAAAGGCAGGTTTGATCATTAACATCACCTCAATTGCCGGATATATGGGCTTGCCCTATCGTGGTATTTATTCCGCCACAAAGGGAGCACTTGAAATCTTGACCGAAACCCTTCGGATGGAGACCAAGGAGTTTGGTGTGCGACTGACCAATTTGGCTCCTGGAGATTTTGCCACCAATATAGCCGCAGGAAGATATCAAGTACCGTTCAACGAAAGTTCTGCCTATGCGGGTTCCTATAAAAAGTCACTCGATTTGATGAATGAACATGTGGACTCGGGAGGAAACCCAGAGGAAGTGGCAAAAAAGGTGTGGAAGATCATTAATACCAAAAAACCCAAAGTTCATTATAAGGTGGGGGCGTTTACGCAAAGGTTTTCGGTTTTTTTAAAGAAAACCTTACCTGATAAAGTATATGAAAAACTACTTTTGCAACACTACAAATTGTAATTAAACACGTTAATTAGTTCATTATGAAGTTCTTTATTGATACAGCAAACCTGGACCAAATCAAGGAAGCACAAGCTTTGGGGGTATTGGATGGGGTAACGACTAACCCATCGTTGATGGCCAAAGAAGGGATTACCGGCCATGACAACATTCTAAAGCATTATGTAGATATCTGTACTATTGTTGATGGTGACGTTTCTGCCGAAGTGGTTGCCACAGATTTTGAAGGTATGGTTAAAGAAGGTGAAGCCTTGGCCGAACTTCATGAGCAGATTGTGGTTAAGGTTCCCATGATCAAGGAAGGGGTAAAAGCCCTTAAATATTTTTCAGACAAGGGAATTAAAACAAATTGCACTTTGGTGTTTTCCCCTGGACAGGCCTTGTTGGCGGCCAAAGCCGGGGCCACTTACGTTTCTCCTTTTATTGGACGTTTGGACGATGTTTCAACCGACGGATTGAACTTAATTTCTGAAATACGCCATATTTATGACAACTATGAGTTTAGCACACAGATTTTAGCGGCTTCCGTTCGTCATACCATGCACGTTATTGACTGTGCCAAGTTGGGAGCCGATGTCATGACAGGGCCATTGTCTGCAATCTTGGGCTTATTGAAGCACCCTTTAACGGATATTGGTCTGGAAAAATTCTTGGCCGACTACCGAAAAGGAAATTCTTGATGGAAAACAAAAAGTTGACCGAGATAGTAAAGAACCACCTGCAAAAGGTGGTTTTTTTATGCTTATAAAGAAGTGTAGAGATTGGCAAAGCCATCCTCGACCAAGGTGTTGTTGATGATTAAACACTTGTTGGGGCTGCTCACGATAAGCTTATTTTTAACATCATCCATGTTTTCTATCCAGTATTGTTTGGAGGCATCTATTCCGTCTTCCAACAAGATAGTGCTCCACTGTGATTTTGAAGTCATAATACACAGTCCGACAAATTGTGTCTGGGGATATTTTTTCTTCAGCTTGTCAATGTGTTTTAGGGTGTTTCTAAAGTGCTTTTTCTGACCACTGGACCAAAAATAAAATACGGTGTGTTTGGATTTCGCTACTTGCTTCAGATTGGTAGTTGTACCATTTGCAGAAACCAGGTCCAAGTGCGGGACTGCTTTGCTTGGCTGTAGATTTTTAATGCCCTCATACAACTGTTTGATGTAATGGCGATGCTTGTCGTTTGTGGTCAACCTTTCAAATTTTTTAATAAAGCTGCTGCACTCGGTATTGGGATTGTGCTCCTTTAAAAGGACATCCACGACAATGCTACGGAAGAGGTTGTTTCTCAGTTCCTCATCCAATATCAAACTGTCCACAAGATGCATCTTGTGTTGATTTAGATGAAGGTAGTGCCCCCTACTTTTGGTGGTAGAACTACAATTATCGGCACAAGCCGTATAGGCAAGGTTGCTCAGGTGCAACTTCATATAATCGAAAAAAGGCTTGTAATACACCAGTTCTTTGTAATTGGTGGGTACCCATGCCCTGTGCCTGTAAAAGGTGGAGTCCAAAACATGTAGGGTTTCTTCCCCAGTCCATTTTCTGTGGAGGTAGGGGTATTTTTCCTTGTACATGAAGTTGTAGTAATTGATGGAGGCCAATGCTAGCGTATAGGCTTCTTGCGAAAGATTTGCAGAACTGGTCAAATCCCTGAGTTCGTTCAACTTCAGTTGCCTCAAGGAATCCAATTTGTGGCTAAATTCTTCTGGATGTAATAGGTATAGATTTTTTACAAAAACTTCCTCATCCTCATGATGCAAAAACATTTCAATGAGAAAGTTGTTCACATCCCCATTGGTACCGGAAAAGACCATGGACTCGTCAAAGGCAACGGTGTTCAAACGCACCAAAAGACTGTCTCCCTTTTCCAAATAAATATATTGCCATTCGGGGTGGTTGGTAAAATGGTGAAGCCCCCCTTGAATGCTGTCCAATTTAAACACAAAACGATTGCGGACATCCAGTTTGGCAGAATCCACAACTTCCTGGTTCCGGTAAAGTACCACATAATCGTCGGTAGGGTTCACAATCTCCCCCGCAAAATAGACCCCGTCAGAAGCAGTTCGTTGTGACTTCTGGCAGGACAATACGAAAAGTAAACTAAAAACGAGTAGTAGTTTCTTCATAGGGTTTATTGGTGCAAACAAAACTATAAATACCCTAATGATAGGGCTGTTAAGGCCTAGTTAAATGTTGTTAACATTGGTTTTTGTGTATGCAAACCACGTTGAACAACCCCATTGTTTCCCCGTATTTTTAATTACTTTTGCGCCAAAATTTAGAAGCGGTCTATGTTATCGGTATCCAATCTTTCTGTTCAGTTCGGTAAAAGGGTTTTGTTTGATGAGGTCAATGTAAATTTTACCAACGGAAACTGTTATGGTATAATCGGCGCCAATGGTGCGGGAAAATCCACTTTTTTAAAGGTGCTCTCCAAAAAAATCGACCCTACTTCGGGCAGTGTGGGTCTTGAACCGGGCAAGCGAATGTCGGTTCTGGAACAGGACCACAACGCCTATGATGAATATCCAGTTCTGGAGTCGGTGGTCATGGGCAACAAAACACTACACGATCTAAAACGGCAAATAGATGCCTTGTACGCGGATTATTCTGATGAGAATGCCGAAAAGATTGGGGAATTACAGGTGCAGTTTGAAGAAATGAACGGTTGGAACGCCGATAGTGATGCGGCCGCCCTGCTCTCAAACTTGGGTATTGTGGAGGATTTGCACTACAGCAGCATGGCAGACATGGACTCCAAATTAAAGGTAAGGGTGCTCTTGGCCCAAGCCTTGTTTGGCAACCCAGATGTGTTGATCATGGATGAGCCTACCAACGACCTGGATTATGAAACCATTAGCTGGCTGGAAAATTTCTTGGCCAATTACGATAATACGGTCATTGTGGTGTCTCACGACAGGCACTTTTTGGATGCTGTGTGCACCAACATTGCCGATATTGATTTTGGAAAAATAAACATGTACTCGGGCAATTATTCCTTTTGGTACGAGAGCAGTCAATTGGCAGCAAGACAGCGGGCCCAACAGAACAAGAAGGCAGAGGATAAGGCCAAGGAGTTACAGGAATTTATTCAGCGTTTCAGTGCCAACGTGGCAAAGAGCAAACAGGCAACTTCCCGAAAAAAAATGTTGGAAAAACTAAAGGTCGATGATATAAAACCCTCCAGCAGAAGGTATCCGGCCATTATTTTTGAGCGCGAAAGGGAAGCTGGCGACCAGATATTGAATGTTGAGGGGCTTTCCGCAGTTTCCGAAGACGGCGATCTTTTGTTCTCTGGCATAGACATTAATTTGGCAAAAGGGGACAAGGTGGCCATCATTTCCAAAGATTCTAGGGCCACATCAGCCTTCTACGAAATCATTTCTGGAGAGAAAAAGGCCAAGAGTGGTAGTTATCAATGGGGGGTGACCACAACACAATCCTATTTACCTGCAGATAACTCAGGGTATTTTAAAGAAGACATCAATTTGGTGGACTGGCTTCGCCAATGGTGCAAAACTGATGAGGAAAGGGAAGAAGTCTATGTGCGTGGTTTTTTGGGAAAGATGCTGTTTAGTGGCGAAGAGGCCCTAAAAAAATGTACGGTACTTTCCGGTGGCGAAAAGGTGCGGTGTATGCTGAGCAGAATGATGCTCATACGGGCAAATGTCCTGTTGCTAGACGAGCCTACCAACCACTTGGACTTGGAAAGTATCACCGCTTTCAACAATTCCCTCAAAAACTTTAAGGGTACGGTGCTCTTGACCACCCATGATCATGAGTTTGTGCAGACCGTTGCCAATAGGATCATTGAATTGACCCCCAAGGGAACCATTGACCGCTACCTGTCATTTGATGATTATATGACCGATAAGACCATTAAGGAACAGCGCGAAAAAATGTACGGTCTGGTTACCGCGGACTGATCAGCTATTAAAATATTTGCTGTTCCAAATAGCAGGGTTAAAATTTTTCCCCTTGGCAAAAGCATAGTAGATGACCACGGCGGCTATCCATTTGAACATAAAAAAGAAAATGAGCCAAAATTCCATAGCGCCATTGTCCTTGGAAAAGAACCCGTTGGGTACAGCCAAGGCAGCCAAGTAACTAACCAAAAGGGTCGTTGCGGTAAGGTTGCCCAAACCCTTAAAAGGCCAGACCAATAATTTTCGCAAGGGATGGAGGTCATTGCCCCATTTATGGATAAGGTAGAAATACCCATTTCCAATGGGCGCAAAAAGCAAGGGGTCATCTTTGTCTTCCAGTTTAAACAGTTTTGAGGGAGCCATCACTTTAAAGCCCTTTATTTGTATACCGTGTTCTTTTTCCAGCAATTTGATTTTTGAAATGGCCTGCTGAGGAAAAAGGCCCTTAAAATATTTAGAATCCAAAAAACGTAGGCGATACTCCACACAGATGTTTTTAATGGTATCAATAGGGTAAATCCTTTGGGTTTCCAAGAGGTCTAGGGTAAAACTGTTGTGACTTTCATGGGAAACTTTTTGGAGCCTTTGTTCCAAGGCGGTTGCCCTTTGGGTTTCATCTTCCAAAATCTGGGCGACATGGGCTAGAATTTCTTTTTCTGAAATGGATTTTTTCCGATGTTTCTGAAGACATACTTCAATATTCGTGGTACGCATAACTCTTTTTCTTTAGCAATTTTCATAAAAATAAAAACATTTTTGGTTTAAGGACGGTTTTGCGAATCACACACAATTGTTAACATAATGTTAAATGAGATGAACCGCAAGTCCAGATGCTCTAAAAAAACGTAAAAATTGTTAATTTGGCGATGTTTTGTGTATTTCGGCGATTTTTTATACGAAATATTAACATGCCAACCTAACCCAACTTACAGAATACCATGAAGTTTCCCCTTGCGCATTGCGTAGTTTTTTCGGTCTTTTTCTTGGTTATGAATACGATAAGTGCGCAAAGTAAGGTACTTTCTTCTACGGCCGCTCCCATGCAACTGGCACATTTGGAAAATGCCCACCCCGTTTTTGATTCCCTGAATTACAAAACAATGTTTGAGGCCTTAAAGCTTACCCGGTTGGACGATTTATTGAAAGTCAGCGGTTCCTTTACCATTTTTGCCCCATCGGAAGTTGCTTTTTCCAATTTCCCTTCAGAAAAGTTGGAGCAATTGTTTCGGTCGGAAGACAAAAAAAGGTTGAATTACCTGTTGTATTCCCATATTGTCCCCGGAAAATTAACGGCCTCTAAAATATTATTGGCCATGTGTAAAGGAGAGGGCAAAGCGGTGTTCACCACCATTCAGGGGAACAAATTGGAAGCGACCATGCAAGGTGTGGATATTGTACTGACCGATAGTACGGGGAACCGCACTAAAATCACTGCAGCAGATTTAAATCGAGAAAACACCATCATCCATGAGATTGATAGTGTGCTTGTCGCGTCTCGGTTATAGTCTTTTTCACCTTAATTCTGCCCCCAATTGGTTTTCAAACGCCTTTTGTAATTTTTCCATAACCTTGTCTATCTGTTTGTCTGCCAATGTTTTGTTTTTGTCCTGTAGGGTAAAGCTAACCGCATAGGATTTTTTGCCATCGGGCAGGTTTTTTCCCATGTACACATCGAACAGGTTAACGGATTTCAATAAGTTTCGTTCTGCGGAAAGTGCTGTTTCTTGTACTTTTTTGTAGGTGACGGCATCGTCCAACAATAGGGCAAAATCGCGTTTAGCCTCGGGAAATTTAGGCAGTTCCTCAAAGACGATGGTATTGGATTCGGCCAAATTCAATAGGTAATCCCAGTCAAAATCAGCGTAAAGGACTTCAGTTTTGATATCAAACCGATTCAGCAATTGTTTTTTTACAATTCCGAAGCTTACAATGGTCGTCTTGTTATGGGAAAAGGAAAGTCCTTCTGAGAAAGCAATATGGTCCAACGGGATTTCCTTTATTTTTTGAATTCCCATTCTTTCCATCACGGCTGTAATGACTCCTTTTAGATAGAAAAAGTCACCGGATCTGTTCGAACTGGTCCAATGGTCTTCGGTTTGGTTTCCCGTTATGAACAGTGAAAGGTGTTGGTTTTCCCTGAAGCCCTTATTTTCTCTTTGATATGTTTTTTCAAACGAAAACAACTTTAGGTTGTTCTTCTTTCTATTTAGGTTGTGGGCCAGTGCCTCAAGTCCGGAGGGGAGTGTGGAACTTCTTAAAATGGAAAGGTCGGAGCTTAATGGGTTTAACATTTGAACATAATCATCGCTGGTAACCCCAGAGGTGTCGTCCAGTTTTTCAACAGCGGTCAAGCTATTGGTCATGATCTCATAAAAACCCCGTGCCACCAAGACTTCTGCAATGGTGTTCTGAAGCCTGTGATTCTCAACCAAACCGGTTTCGGATACCGATGTGGTGAATTTTTCTTTTAGGTCTACCTTGTTGTAACCGTAAACGCGTAGGATCTCTTCTATGACATCAACTTCTCGGGTCACGTCGGTACGGTAAGAGGGAATGGTAAGGCCCAGACCAGTTTCCGTTACGTTGTTCACCTTTATCTCAAGGGAAGTCAAAATAGATTTTACGGTTTCTTTTGGAATCTCTTGACCGATTAATTTGTTGATTTTATCAAAAGTGAGGAACACCTGAAAATCTTCCTTCTTGATGGGGTAGAGATCTACAATTTCAGAGCTGATGACCCCATCGGCCACTTCTTTGATCAAAAGGGCGGCTCTTTTAAGGGCATATTTGGCAAGGTTGATGTCCACACCCCGCTCAAACCTGAATGAGGCATCCGTGTTCAATCCATGCCTTTTGGCGGATTTTCGGATGGAAACAGGGTCAAAATAGGCACTCTCCAAGAAAATGGAAGAGGTGTTCTCGGACACTCCGGAGTGGACTCCACCAAAAACCCCGGCAATGCACATGGGTTTTTCGCCGTCACAGATCATAAGGTCATCCTCATGGAGTTCCCGCTCCACACCATCCAAGGTAACAAACTTGGTCCCCTTTGGCAGTGTTTTTACCTCAATTCTTTTATCTTTAATTCGGTCGGCATCAAAGGCGTGCAGGGGTTGGCCCAATTCATGCAGCACATAGTTGGTTACATCCACCACATTGTTAATGGGGGATAGCCCTATGGCCTTCAATCTGTTCTGTAGCCATTCTGGGGAATCTTTTACGGATAAGTTACTGATGGTTACCCCACAGTATCTGGGGGCCAGCTTTTCATCCACCACATCCACATCCACCTTAAGGGTCCTATTGTCAACAGCAAAGTTACTGGTAGATGGGGTGATCAATTCCAGGGAAACCTCTTGTTGCTCTAGACCGGCCTTTAAATCCCGGGCAACCCCAAAATGCCCCATGGCGTCCGAACGATTGGGGGTCAGGCCAATTTCAATGGTATGATCGTTTTCTATATCAAAAATCTCACAACATGCCGTGCCCGGCACAAAGGAATCATCCAGAACCATAATCCCATCATGGCTATCGCCTAGGCCCAGTTCGTCCTCTGCACAGATCATGCCATGGCTTTCTTCACCCCTTATTTTCCCTTTTTTTATTTGCCAGGCCTCACCCTCCTTGGAATATAGGGTGGTGCCTATGGTGGCCACGGGCACTTTTTGGCCGGCGGCTACATTGGGGGCCCCACATACGATCTGTAGGGGATTCTCCTGGCCAATATCCACTGTGGTCAATTTCAAACGGTCGGCATTGGGATGTTGAATGCAAGTAAGTACATGGCCTACCACAACTCCTTTTAACCCTCCCTTTACGGACTCAAATTCTGATACGCCTTCAACCTCAAGACCCAAATCGGTTAAGAGTTCGGCTGTCTTGTTTACCTCCCAGTCCAGTTTTAAGAATTGCTTAAGCCAGTTGTAAGAAATCTTCATCTATGTGTGTTAAATTTTGCAAAGATAAAACTTTGGGGTATTGCCGTCAAAGGACAAAGTTGTCAAGTTTTTTATTTGTTTTGTAAGCGGAAGCAGTATTTCAAATATTAAAAAAACGATAGGGAATGAAGCACTTTCTTTTTTTACTGATTGGTTCAATGATGGTATGTGGGTGTAAAACTCAGAAAAAGAGCCCCGACTTAAAAGTAGGGGAATGGAAGGGCACCATGATGCTGTTGGAAGGAAAGCGCCTGCCCTTCAATTTTAGTTTGGAAAACGATGAAAATGGAACATACGTCATGAAGGTTAGGAACGCGGAAGAAGTTGTTGTTTTTGATGAGATAAAAGTGAGCAAGGATTCCATCCATATAAAGATGATGGCCTTTGATGGCTACATTTCCGCAACGTTTACCGAGGACGAGATTGTGGGCAATTTTATAGAGGAGAACTTGGAGCGGAGTGTTCCTTTTAGGGCTACATATGGTCAAGAGCCACGATTTATAACCGCAAGAGAACCCAAAACCAATATTTCTGGTGTTTGGGAGGTAGAATTCAATGTTGACCAGCCGGAAAGCGCCTATGGGGCCAAGGGAATTTTTATCCAAAATGGGCATAAGGTCACAGGAACCTTTAGGACAAAGACGGGAGACTATAGGTATCTTGAGGGAGTAGTGGATGGGGATAGTTTAAAACTATCGACCTTTGATGGCACACATGCCTATCTGTTTTCAGCCGCTATTTCCAATAATCTTATCAATGGAAGATTTTATATAGGCACCCACGCCGCCCGGAATTTTAGGGCCGTACGAAACGAAGCCTTTGAATTGCCCGATGCCAATACGTTGACTTATGTAAAGGAAGGTTACCATAAGTTTGATTTTTCCTTTCCCGATGTGGATGGCAATTGGGTGAGCCTGTCAGATGAACAATTTAAAGACAAGGTGGTCTTGGTCCAACTTATGGGAACCTGGTGTCCCAATTGTTTGGATGAAACCCGTTTTTTACGTGAATACCTTAAGGAGAACCCCAACAATGACCTTAAATTGGTGGCTTTGGCCTTTGAATATGCCAAAACCAAAAAATTGGCCATAAACTCCATTGACCGATTTAAGAAGAGGTTGGATGTTGATTATCCTGTTTTATTGGCACAGTATGGAAGTGTAAACAAAGAAGAGGCCGCTAAAAAACTCCCTATGTTAAATGCGGTAATTTCTTACCCAACAACCATTTTTTTGGACAAAAAGGGCGTGGTACGAAAAATACATACGGGTTTTAACGGTCCGGCAACGGGGATAAATTATGAGGAATTTAAAGTAGGGTTTTCAAAAACCCTTGATATGCTATTGGCGGAATAGCCTTTATATGATGGTCGATTTTCCTAAACCAATATTCTCATCATTCATATTAAGGTCATCGTGATTGTCAACAATATTGTCCGCGATAAAACCACCCACATGGTTGGTGCCGTACTTACTGTTCTGGTCCAAATCTGGCGTAACAATACCATTCTTTAAGGCTTTGTCCACCGCTTCACGAACGGCCATGGCCTCTTCAAACAGTTCAAAATGTTCCAGTAACATGGCAGCAGAAAGGATGGAGGCGACCGGGTTGGCAATGTCTTTGCCCTTGGCTTGGGGATAGGAACCATGTATGGGCTCAAAAAGGGCATTTTCATCGCCAATGGAGGCTGAAGCCAATAAACCGATGGAACCACCGATCACACTTCCCTCATCCGAAATGATATCGCCAAACATGTTTTCGGTAAGAATGACGTCAAATTGGCTTGGGTTAAGGATAAGCTGCATGGCCGCATTGTCCACAAAAAGGTACTCCAATTGCACATCCGGATAACTTTCCCCGATCTTTGTGACCACTTTTCGCCATAGTCTGGATGATTCCAAGACATTGGCCTTGTCTACCAAAGTAAGTTTGTTGTTCCTGTTTTTGGCCGCTTTAAAAGCCATATGGGTCACTCTGGAGATTTCCTCTTCGGAATATTCACATAGATCGGAGGCTACCGTTCCAGCTTCATTGATCTTTTTTTCTCCAAAATAGATACCCCCGGTCAGTTCGCGATAGATTATAAAATCGGTCCCAGAAATGAATTCCTTCTTTAGCGGCGATTTATCGATCTGGGTAGGGAAGACCTTTACAGGTCTAATATTGGTATACAGCCCCAGTTCTTTTCTAAGCTTGAGCAGACCTTGTTCCGGCCTAACCTTGGCATTGGGGTCATGGTCGTATTTGGGGTCGCCAATGGCCCCGAACAATACGGCATCGGCTTCTTTGCAAAGGGAAAGGGTCTGGTCCGGAAGGGGAACGCCAGTTTTGTCAATGGCGATTGCCCCAACCATGGCTTCCCGGTAATTGAATTCATGGTTAAAGGTCTCTTCAACCGCTTCCAGGCACTTTACAGCCTGAGCCAATACTTCTGGGCCAATACCATCTCCGGCAAGTAAGGCAATGTTCAATTTCATGTTTAGGGCTATCTGTCTAAAAAGGCTAAGCTAAGCTTTTTAGATCAACATCACTGGTTTCAATGATTTCATGAATGTCTTGGTCAACAATTTCCTTTTTGCGGTCGGCGAACTTCAGGAAATTCTGGTATACCGTATCCAATTGTAATTTGGTGAGTTCATACCCCACATTTTTGGCCCTATAGGCCAAAGCGGCCCGACCACTTCTGGCGGTCAGAACGATGGATGATTCACTTACACCCACATCGGCAGGATCAATGATTTCATAGGTCTCCCGGTTTTTGATCACTCCGTCTTGGTGTATGCCCGAGCTGTGGGCAAAGGCATTGGAGCCCACGATGGCTTTATTGGGCTGTACGGGCATCCCCATTTTTTCAGAAACCATCAGACTGGTGTCATACAGCAATTTACTGTTGATGTTGGTGTCCAGGTCCAAGTAGGGATGTTGGCGTAGGATCATGACCACTTCTTCCAATGAGGTGTTTCCGGCACGTTCCCCAATTCCATTGATGGTACATTCTATCTGCCGTGCCCCATTGATGACACCCGAGATTGAATTTGCCGTGGCCAAGCCCAGATCGTTGTGGCAGTGGCATGAAAGCGTGGCCTTTTCTATGCCTTTTACATTTTCTTTCAGGTATTTCATTTTGGCCCCGTATTCTTCGGGCAAACAATATCCGGTGGTGTCTGGAATGTTCAGGACGGTGGCCCCGGCCGCAACAACGGCCTCGCATACCCTGGCCAAGTATTCATTGTCGGTCCGGCCGGCATCCTCTGCGTAAAACTCTACATCTTCCACAAAGGACTTGGCATATTTGACCGCCTCCACCGCACGCTGTAAGATATCTTCCCTATTGCTTTTAAACTTGTGGGCAATGTGGGAGTCCGATGTGCCAATACCAGTATGTATCCTAGGAGTCTTTGCATGCTTTATGGCTTCTGCCGCTACTTCAATATCTTTTTTGACCGAACGGGTCAAACCACAGACCGTGGCATTTTTAACCAATTTGGCAATTTCACTTACAGAGTTGAAATCTCCTGGACTGGAGATTGGAAATCCGGCCTCGATAATATCTACACCCAATTGATCCAATCGTTCGGCGATGACCAATTTTTGTTTGGTGTCCAATTTGCAGCCAGGCACTTGTTCTCCGTCCCTAAGTGTTGTATCAAAAATATGTACCCTATCTTTACCCATTATTATCGTCAATTTTTGCTGAATCATACGAAATTATAGTTCAACTTCGGATACCAATAAGTAGTGGGTTCTGAGTTACAATGTTGAGTTTGGTTTTGTGTGTTTTAACAAGTTGTTTTTTAGTAGTTTAGGTATTATTTTTTACGATGACAAATACCCATTCAGACCCATTGTTCGTTTTGGTGAAATCGCTTTCTAAATCTGAAAAGCGACAGTTTAAGCTATATGTAGGCCGGTTGGGGGTGAATACCGATGCCAAGTTTTTGGCACTCTTCAACCTCTTTGATAAAATAAAGGTGTACGATGAACAACAGATTTTATCCAGTGGAATAGTGAAGAAGACCCAACTTTCCAACCTAAAGGCGCATCTATACAAACAAATTTTGATAAGCCTTAGGTTAAACCCGGTGAACCAAAATATTAGGGTACAGATACGCGAGCAATTGGATTTTGCCACCATTCTCTACCAAAAAGGACTTTACAAACAAAGCCTGAAGCTATTGGACAAGGCCAAGAACATGGCCATAGAGAACGAGGAAAAAAATGTGGCGTATGAGATTGTGGAACTGGAAAAAATAATAGAGACCCAGTATATTACACGAAGTATTCCCGACAGGGCAGATGAATTGGCCGAACAGGCCAAAGCGCTCTCACAGCACAATGTCATTACAAGTAAGCTTTCCAATCTGTCCTTGCAACTCTATAGCATGATGCTCAAGGTTGGTTATGTACGCAATGATGAAGACCTGAGCACGGTAAAGACCTATTTTGAAAAGCACTTGCCCCAATGTGTTCTTGGCAGTTTGGGCTTTAGGGAAAAACTATGGTATTACAAGGCGCATCTGTGGTACTGCCTATTGATCCAAGATTTTCTTTCCTCCTACAAGTATGCGAGTAAGTGGGTGGACCTGTTCAATGAAAATGAGGATATGATTTCCCTTAACCCCGTTTTTTACCTAAAGGGGAATCATTATTTGTTGGAATCCCTCTTCTTTGTAAAATATGCTTCGCAATTTAAAGAGGTGTTGGAACGAATGGAAAGGCGTGTGGAACAAAACAATTTTCCCAAGAACGATAATATTTCTTCCTTGGCCTTTCTTTATGTGAACTCCAACAAGCTGAACCATCATTTTTTGACAGGGACATTTGACAAGGGCCTCTATTTGGTCAATATCATCGAATACGGGATCAAAAAACATCGTGATCGGTTGGATGAACACCATATCATGATACTCTACTACAAAATAGCCTGTCTCTATTTTGGTCATGGCGACAATAAGAATTGCATAGAGTATTTAAAGCGCATCATCAATAATAAAAACTTGAAAATGCGCGAAGACCTCATGTGCTTTGCCCGGGTACTCAGCTTGGTGGCCCATTACGAAGCAGGGATGGACTACCATTTGGAGCTGCAGTTAAAGAGCACCTATAAGTTTTTGCTCAAGATGAACGATCTGCAAGCCGTACAGCGCGAAATGATAAAATTCTTAAGGAATCTGGGAGATATTTACCCAACCGAGCTTAAGGGGGAGTTCCAAAAATTATACGACAATTTAAAGCAGTACGAGAACCATCCGTATGAGAAAAGGGCCTTTTTATATTTGGATATTCTGTCGTGGTTGGAAAGCCATTTGCAAAACCGACCCGTTGCAGAGGTCATTCGAGAAAAAGCCTTGGCCATAAGCCGTTAAACCATCGCCTTGAAGACCACCAAGACCAATCTTTCCCATCTGGCAGAACTCAATTTGGCCATGCTTTTTGTGAGTACTTCCGGGGCTCTTGGCCGTTATATAGATTTGCCGGTTACCTTGACCATAGCCAGTAGGGCCGTTTTGGCCTTTCTCATTCTTTGGCTCTACAGTCGTTACCGGGGTTTTTCATTGAAAATTGAAAAAAAGCATTGGCTGCCCATTCTGCTGAGCGGAGTTTTTTTGGGGAGCCATTGGCTCACCTATTTTTATTCATTGAAACTTTCCAGCGTGGCCATTGGCATGCTCTCCATGTTTACCTATCCCATCATGACCTCTTTTTTGGAGCCTTTGTTGTTGAAAACCAAATTTCAGCGTATTCATTTGCTATTGGGGCTTTTGGTGCTGACCGGAATCTATCTTTTGGCTCCCAACTTGAATTTGGGCAACGCAAATACCGTGGCGGTGGCCTTTGGCCTGTTTTCGGCATTGCTGTATTCCCTTAGGAACATTATTTTAAAAAATAGGGTGGGAGAGTACAATGGCTCTAGTTTAATGTGTCTGCAAATGGCCATCGTTGCGGTGTTCTTGTTTCCGTTTTTCTTTACGGAAGGGTTGGCAGAAATACCGGGGCAGTTACCTTGGATAGCCACCTTGGCCTTACTGACCACTGCTATTGGGCATACACTCTTTTTGAACAGTTTTAGACATTTTTCCATAACCACGGTAAGTATTTTAAGCAGTGTGCAACCCATGTACGGCATTGTCATTGGAGCTATTTTTCTTTCAGAGATTCCCACGCTCATGACCGTGGTTGGGGGAATATTGATCTTAGGGGCCGTGGTCATAGAGAGTATTCGGACCCATAAGCGCGACTAGCCCTCTACAATGGCTTTCCAAAGCGGATCTTCGGAAGGGGGATTTGCCGTAATTTCCACCAAATCTTTTTTTACGGGGTGCTCAAAGGCCAGTTTTTGGGCATGTAGGTGTATGCTTCCATTTTTGTTGCTTCTGGCGGCGCCATATTTTAGATCGCCCTTAATGATACAGCCAATGGCTGACAATTGGGTACGTATTTGGTGATGACGACCTGTCTTTAAGTCTATTTCCAACAGGCAATAGTTGTCCAATTTTTTTAGGATGCGGTATTCCAGAATAGCTTTTTTGCTGTTGGGAACCTCATTCTTATGGGCATAGGACTTGTTTTGCTTTGGGTTGCGCACCAACCAATGCGTTAAGGTTTCCCCTGCCTTTTGGGGGGTGTTTTTTACCACGGCCCAATAGGTTTTTTGCGTTTTTCCTTCGGAAAACAATTTGTTCAATCGGGGAAGTGCCTTGGAGGTTTTGGCAAAGAGTACAATGCCAGATGTGGGGCGATCCAGTCTGTGCACCACGCCCAAATAGACATTGCCCGGCTTGTTGTATTTGTTCTTTAAGTATTCCTTGACCACTTCAGAAAGCGGAATGTCCCCGGTTTTATCTCCTTGGACAATATCACCCGGTCGTTTGTTGATGACAATTAAGTGGTTGTCTTCGTATAAGACTAAAAGATTGGTCGGGTTGGATTTTAAATTTGTTCCATTCCTTGATGGTTGGATTTTTAGATGATCGGATTTTTCGAAATTTTCTTCATTCATTTCAAACTCGATTTAAATTTCGAAGTCATTTTTACGGTAGCATTCAACTTTTGTATGAGTATCTCTTTTTCATTATCAGGAAGAAATCCTAGGTCGTTTGAAATCAGAAGCTGGGTTTCTACTTCATACAGGGAACCCATTGCAATTTCAAGAAATCTTGAAAAATCTTTGTTGGATTTCCTTGAACACCCTTCCGCTATATTAGAGGGAATGGATACAGATGCTCTTCTAAGCTGATTTGTCAATCCAAATTTTTCATTGGCAGGAAATTTTGAAGTTAGTTCATATACATCAGTACAAAGACTTCTGCTCAACCTCCATATTTCCAAATCTTTAAAACGATGCATAAAATAGGTTTTAGATTGTTCGTTATGAGAAGTTTATTAGGCTGCCCAACAATCTAATAAGATTCTTCTTCACTCGGAAAATCCCTACTTTTTACATCGGCAACGTATTGGCCAATGGCGTTCCCCATCTCTTCATACAGGTTCATGTAACGTCGTAAAAACCGCGGATTGAACTCGTGGGTCATGCCCAAAAGGTCGTGTACCACCAAAACCTGTCCGTCCACTCCACCACCGGCACCGATTCCAATGACGGGGATGGTCAAACTTTTGGCAACCTCTTCGGCAAGGGCGGCAGGAATTTTTTCCAGAACAATCCCAAAGCAACCGCACTTTTCGAGCATTTTGGCATCTTTTTTTAGTTGTTGCGCCTCGGCCTCTTCTTTGGCCCTGACGGTATAGGATCCAAATCTATAAATGGATTGTGGGGTAAGGCCCAAATGCCCCATGACCGGGATGCCCGCTTGGATAATCCGTTTTACGGAATCCTTAATCTCTTCGCCACCTTCAACCTTAACGGCATGGGCGCCACTCTCCTTCATAATCCTTATGGCAGAACGCAGGGCTTCCTTACTATCACTCTGGTACCTGCCAAAGGGAATGTCCACCACCACTAAGGCACGTTTGGCAGCATTGACCACAGAAGTGGCGTGATAGATCATCTGATCCAAGGTTATGGGCAGGGTAGTCTCATGGCCTGCCATGACATTACTGGCAGAGTCGCCCACCAAAATGATATCTACATTGGCAGAATCCACGATTTTCCCCATGGAATAGTCATAAGCGGTGAGCATGGAGATTTTCTCACCATTCTGTTTCATCTCTACCAGAGATTTTACCGTAATTCTTTTGTATTCTTTTTTTGCCGTGGACATCCGTTTTTATTTGGGGAATAAAAGTAAGCAGAAATGGTTAAATTGTAACGCAATCAAAAAAATGACAACATGAAATCAACACTCATTATACTTAGTGTAATCGTATTTTCCTTTCAATCATTAATGGCTCAGGATACGGACCAAGAAGCCGTGAAAAAAGTTGTGGAGGGCTTTTTTGAAGCTTTTCACAACCAAGATTCTGTGGCCATGAAACAATTTATGGCTGATAAGGTATTGCTCCAGACCACAGGTAGGAATAAAGAAGGGAAAACGATGTTACGCACCGAAAAGATTGAAAAATTATACGAGTCCATTGTGAGTATCCCTGATAGCATCCAGTTTCAAGAAAAGTTGACTACATGGAGTATTCAGGTGGACCGAACCATGGCCAATGCATGGGTGGGCTATGAGTTTTGGCTCAACGGCAATTTTAGCCACTGTGGTATTAATTCTTTTCAAATGGTCAATTTTGATGGGGCATGGAAGATTGTCTACTTGATCGATACCCGGGGGAGGGCTGGGTGCTTGGAAGAATAGATTATTGGAATTTTTGATGGTCAGGTTATTGGATTGTTGGATGTTGGGGATATTTGGGAAAGTCGTAGTTTTCCTTTTGTTGTTCAATGGGTTCAATTTTTTTTCAACATTGATTTCAATTCAGAAATATCATTTTGACGGTTTGTCCATTGTAGAAAATCAGGGTTGCTATTAGACTTATGACCATCATTTTTAAGCTTGTTGTGCGAAATAAATATAGGCAATCGATTACTTGGTTGCATTTTACGAAAAGTGCCTAAATCCAGCAATCCAACAATCTAACAATCACTCAAAAATACCCCCACGGCCAGACCGCCCTCGGAGGTTTCCTTGTATTTGCTGTTCATGTCCTTGGCGGTTTCCCACATGGTGTTCACCACTTTATCCAAGGGGACCAAAGCTGTAGAGGGGTCGGAGTCCAAGGCCAGTTCCGAGGCATTGATGGCCTTAATGGCCCCCATGCTATTACGCTCAATACAGGGTACCTGTACCAATCCGCCAATGGGATCGCAGGTGAGGCCCAGATGGTGCTCCATGGCAATCTCTGCTGCCATGACCACCTGTTCGGGGCTACCTCCCATAAGTTCGGTGAGTCCTGCGGCAGCCATGGCCGAAGAAACCCCAATTTCTGCTTGGCAACCGCCCATGGCGGCAGAAATGGTGGCCCCTTTTTTAAAGATACTGCCAATCTCACTGGCTGTGAGCAAAAAACGCTTGACATCATCAAAATCGCCGTCGTGGTTTTCAATGACCATATAGTACATCAATACGGCGGGAATCACCCCGGCACTGCCATTGGTGGGTGCGGTGACCACGCGCCCCAAAGAGGCATTTACTTCATTTACAGCGAGTGCAAAACAGCTGACCCATTTAAGGATCTGCCGGAACTTAACCTTGGTGTCGCGTATGCTTTCCAGCCATTCCTGGGGGTTGGAGTAGGGGGCACTGTCCTTTAATTTTTGGTGCATGTCAAAAGCGCGCCGCTTAACATTGAGTCCGCCGGGAAGTTTTCCTTCGGTATGGCAACCGTGGTACATGCACTCCAACATGGTATGCCAGATGCGTTGGATACCGGCATTGATTTCGGTTTCAGTTCTAAGCGACAGTTCATTTTCCCAAACGATTTCAGAAATGGGTTTTCTTTGTTCTGAACAACAGGCCAACAGTTCGTCCCCGGTTGTAATGGGGTGCGGAAATCCTTTAAAAATAGCATCGTATGCTTTGGAATGTTCCCGTTCTTCCTTTACGACAAATCCCCCACCAATGGAATAATAGGTTTCGGTTATTTTTTTTCCATGGGACAAAGTGGCCTCAAAACGGAGTCCGTTGGCATGAAAGGGAAGAAATTCCCTTAAAAAAACCAAGTCTTTTCCATAGTTGAAGGTAATGGGCTTTTCTCCCCCTAAATGGAGGCTTTGGGCTTCTTTTATACCCAGTATTGTTTGGTCTATGGAATCACAGTCTATGGTTTCCGGGTCTTTGCCCAACAGCCCTAGAACAATGGCAACATCGGTGGCATGCCCTTTTCCTGTCAATGAAAGTGAGCCGTACAAAAAGACTTGGACGGTTGTGACCGCGTCAAATTGCTCGCTCTCCCTTAGTTCTTCCAACCATCGTTCCGCTGCCCGCCAAGGCCCCAAGGTATGGGAACTAGAAGGGCCTACCCCTATTTTGAGCATGTCAAAAATGCTGATGCATTCCATTGTCCATAATTTGGAGCTAAATATAATACCGAATGTTGGATAATGGGTTCCTGGTTTTGGAGTAAGGACGCAACATGCAAAGAACGAGTTGCTTACAGGCTGTCCCGGACATCCTTGAAATTGCTGCCTCTGGACGAGTCAGACTGTCAGCTTGTCATATTTCTGTACATGGCATAGTCATTGACATTCAAGAAGCGAACGATTTTGACAACAATTTTAACTATACAGCATGAGTAAAATTATAGGTATCGATTTGGGAACGACCAACTCCTGTGTTTCCGTCATGGAAGGAAACGAGCCAGTGGTGATTCCCAATGCAGAAGGAAAGCGAACAACACCATCCGTAATTGCATTTGTTGAGGGAGGGGAAATTAAAGTGGGTGACCCGGCCAAACGCCAAGCGGTGACCAACCCACATAAAACCATTTATTCCATCAAGCGATTTATGGGGAACAAGTACTCAGAATCCCAAAGGGAAGCGGAACGAGTACCTTATAAAGTGGAAAAAGGGGACAATGACACCCCACGAGTGGACATTGATGGCCGCCTCTACACCCCCCAAGAATTGTCTGCCATGATTCTTCAAAAAATGAAGAAAACAGCAGAGGATTACCTTGGGCAGGACGTCACCCGTGCGGTGATCACCGTACCGGCATATTTTAACGACTCACAACGCCAGGCGACCAAAGAGGCCGGAGAGATTGCGGGACTATCCGTGGAACGAATCATCAATGAGCCAACCGCAGCTTCCTTGGCCTACGGATTGGACAAGAAAGACCACGAGCAAAAGATAGTGGTGTTCGATTTTGGTGGCGGTACCCACGATGTTTCCATCTTGGAATTGGGTGACGGCGTATTTGAAGTATTGGCCACTGATGGGGATACCCATTTGGGTGGTGACGACGTTGATCAAAAGGTCATTGATTGGTTGGCGGAAGAGTTTAAGAATGATGAGGGAATGGACCTTAGGGATGATGCCATGGCCCTTCAACGTTTAAAGGAAGCGGCGGAAAAAGCAAAGATTGAATTGTCCGCTTCGTCACAGACCGAAATCAACTTGCCTTATGTTACGGCTACGGCATCTGGACCAAAACACTTGGTGCGCACGTTGACCCGTTCAAAGTTTGAACAGTTGATCGCCGATTTGGTAAAACGGACCATAGATCCCTGTGAGAGTGCCTTGAAGTCTGCCGGACTTTCCAAAAGTGATATTGATGAGATTATTTTGGTAGGGGGATCTACCCGTATTCCTGCAGTACAGGAAGCGGTTGAGAACTTCTTTGGCAAAAAACCTTCAAAAGGGGTAAACCCAGATGAAGTGGTCGCTGTTGGGGCTGCCATTCAAGGTGGGGTATTGACCGGAGATGTAAAAGATGTACTCTTGTTGGATGTAACGCCACTTTCCTTGGGAATAGAGACCATGGGCAGTGTGAACACCAAATTGATCGAGGCCAACACCACTATCCCAACAAAGAAATCACAGATTTTCTCCACGGCGGCAGACAACCAACCTTCGGTAGAAATCCATGTGTTGCAGGGAGAACGTCCCATGGCGGCGGATAACAAGACCATTGGAAGGTTCCATTTGGATGGGATTCCACCTGCACCAAGGGGTACACCTCAAATTGAAGTGACCTTTGATATTGATGCCAACGGTATCATCAAGGTTTCCGCTACCGATAAGGCCACCGGAAAATCGCAGGATATTCGAATTGAAGCCTCTTCTGGGTTGACCGATGAGGAAATCAAAAAGATGAAGGCCGAGGCCGAAGCCAATGCGGAAGCGGACAAAGAAGCAAAAGAAAAAGTGGATAAGCTGAACGAGGCCGATGGGATGATCTTCCAAACAGAAAAACAGTTGAAAGAGTTTGGCGACAAACTGTCCGATGATAAGAAAAAGCCCATTGAAGATGCCTTGGAAGAATTAAAAAAGGCTTACGAAACCAAGGATGTGGCCGTGATAGAACCCGCTTTGACCAAGATCAACGAAGCATGGAAAACAGCATCTGAGGAAATGTACAAAGCGCAGGCCGAAGCGGCTCAAGCCAATGGAGGGCCAGATGCATCAGCGGGTGCAGGAAGCGCTACCGGTGGCGGTGCAGCGGAAGGTGATAATGTAGAGGACGTAGACTTCGAAGAAGTGAAGTAAGCGATTATATACAATTTAAGAACAAAAAAAACCTGACGGATCCGTCAGGTTTTTTTTGTTTCTTTCTGTGGGCTATATGGTCACTTCCTTAAGATGGTCCATGAGTTTAAACAGATACCTGCTTATGGATTTGTTGAGGCGATACCCTTTGTCTATAAAAATGCTCAGCGTCTGTATGATGGTTTTTTCCACCAAACCCAATTCAAGAACCATACTCTGAATATTTTTCATGCTCCAATCGGGAAATCTTTTTTCAGAGATTACTTCTTCGGTTTCACATAAAAAGGTATGTCTGGGATCTTTTCTGATGGTATCCAACAGTGGCATCAAATTCTCTTCCTCACCTTCGAGGTATTGTAAAAATTTGGAGCCATCAAAATAAAGAAACCCGCTTAAACCCAGTTTTTTGTTGTTCTCAGCAGCATTAACCTCCAAAGCTTTTAACGATTCATTGTCAAATTCCGCATTCGCTGTACTTAAGTATAAGATAGCTTTCATCTATTGTTTTTAGGTTTGGGTATAAATGTAGGAAAAACACTGCTTATTGTAAAAAATGATATGAAGGGGTTTTTTTGGACTGTATTTTTTTTAGGAGGCCCTTTTGCTTGCCCGGTTAATGTTAAAGATCACCAGAATATGGGGAATGGTGACCGAAGCGCCCAAGATCACCAACAAGGTGTCATCAAACCTTAAGTGAAATAGTTTAAAAAAAGCAACTAAGGCAATACAGGCCAACCAATACCATGCAGCCGATTTTACATAGTGGTATAAGGACGTAAAACTGATGTCTCCATAAAGAAAAGCCAACTGATCCAGCAATGATGGGATACTGTGCCAGAGAATAAAATAGATGGTGAATCCCCAAAGAGTAGTGTTGTAATGGAAAACAAACCCCAAAACCCCTAGGAGTAGAAGTTCCCATAAGATGTTGATGTTTAGATTTTTGGTATACTGCCCTACCATGGATAAGACCAACCAAAGAATAAAGAAAAACAAAAACAAGAAGAATAGTAGCGACCCTTCCACATGCACTCCAGAAATAGTGTGTATGTTTTGGAGCGTCTCCTGTACTTTACAATAGAATAGGAGAAAAAAGATGACCATTCCATAGCAAAGGGGGTAGATATATGAATATAAACCTTGTGCCCTAATGCTTCGGTTAAAGTGTTGTTCCCCAAAATGAAAGGCGCTAAAAAGGATAAAGGTGGACAGTGCTATAAAGGGCACTAGATAGAACAAAGTCAGCATAAGACAGATAATGGCCAGATAAAGGGCATTGGACTTTAGGTTCGAAAACGAACGTTGTGTTTTGGCAGTTAGTTGTTTGTAAAGCCGGATATCATTGGCGCCATGGATCATTCCCAAGCTAAGAATAAAGCACAATGCCATGGTATGCTCCAACCAATCATCCCAAAAAAACGCAACAAGGGTAAACAACAGGGAAAGAACGGTAAGCACAAACTTCATGATACAGCTTCATTTTACACGAAACTACCTACATTTTATCACACAAAAAAAAAAATTAAACCAATCGTTTTTTTTAATGGGACTTAAAAAGGGGTCTTTTGTTTTGAGAAACAAAAGGTTACGCCAATCCTGATGGAGAGGGCTCAAAAGCCAATTTTCAAAGGTTAAAAATATGCATGTTTTAATTCGGTTATATTGAGTATTATTGTGGCCAGCACAAGATGTAAGAGTAATCTTATACCTACCAATATTTTATGGGTTAAATCTTGATGGCGATAGAATATGAGTGAACAGATAGCGGATTTAATACCTACTTACCTTAGGGAATCTGAGATTTTTAATGTGTATGTGACCGATATGAAAGGTTATTTCACCTACGTGAACAAAACTTTTCAGAAAAGGTTCTCTTTTATAAACGAAGATTTGTTGGGAGTGTTTTCATTGGAAACCGTTTGTGGGGAGGATCACGAAAGTTGTGAGAGAGCCGTTGAACAATGTTTTGCCAATCCCCATGTTCCTGCCAAGGTCCAACTACGAAAACAGATTGATAAAGGCGGTGATTATGAGTGGACAGATTGGGAGTTCTCCCTACTCTATAATAAGTCAGGCCAGCCAATTGGAGTACTTTGTGTGGGTTATGCCATTACGGAACAAAAAAACCTGATCAAGAAGTTGCTCCAAAAAAACGCGGCACTCACCAAAGTGGCACAGGCACATGCCCATGTCCTAAGGGGACCATTGACCACACTATTAATGGCCATAGGACTTGTAAAGCGAAAGAAAGAGGCTATAGCGGAAAGGGAAATCAAGATATTGTTGGAATCGGCTTCCAAGCTAGACGAATCCATCCATACCATAGTTAACCTCACAATAGAGGATCAAGAAAAGACGATGGAAGAAAATACAACAATGAAATAGCAAATAGTGATCCAATTACGATAGGAGTAATGTGACACAGCCAAAAAAAATGTAGATGCGTATAAAACCCCCTTTAGGGAAGTACAGAAAGGAAGTTGATGAGATTTTAAAAATAGGCTATTGGGAATACAAGACCTTGACAGAAGAGTTCAATTGGTCAGAAGTTACAAGGCAAATCCACGAAGTGCCCCCAAATTACACCCCAGAACTACAGACCGCCCTTGACTTTTTTAACAAGGGAGAATCTAGAAACAAGATCAAGGAGGTTGTAGCCAAGGCCCTGGAACAGGGTTCACAGTTCGATGTAAAACTGAAGATAACCACCTTTACAGGTAAGGAGAAATGGGTCAGGACAATAGGTTTTGTAGAGTATGGGGAAAATAAAGTTTCAAGACTGTTTGGAAGTTTCCATGATATAGATAGGGAAAAGAAACGGGAACTTGAATTGATGGCCGTTGGCGAGCGGTTCAGTTTTGCCATTAAGGCTGCGGACATAGGCATTTGGGAGCTTAACCTTAAAACCAAAGACCTGTACTGGAGCGATAAAATGTATGAGCTTTATGGAGTATCCAAGGATGATTTTATGGGAAGTTTTGAGACTTGGCAGAAAAGGGTTCATCCAAAGGACAGGAAAAGGGTAGATAAAGAACTTAAACTGACCCTAGAGGGGAAACAAGCGTTTAACACCACCTTTGCCATCCTAAAGGACAATGGTCTGGAAGCCATTATATTGGCCGAGGCAATTGTGATAAACGATAAAAAGGGAGTGCCCACCAGAATGATCGGGGTAAATAAGGACATTACCGTAAAATCCATTGTAGAGGAACAATTAAAGATGCTCTATAAAAAGAACGAAGATCAAAACAAATACCTGTCAAATTTTGCCCACACCATGACCCACAACCTTAGGTCTAGCTCGGGCAATCTTGTAATGCTCATTGATCTGTTGAAGAGTGAAACAGACCCAGGGAAGAAGGATATGTTTCTAGAGATGATGGATAGATCAACCAAAAGGTTGGAAGAAACCATCACGCAGTTTAACGAGACCATTAGTATCCGATATGGTGAGGACAAAGAGTTGAATCATGTGAACATACATGATGCCATGGAAAAATCGATGGAAAACATCAATGCCCTGATCAAGGAAAGTGGGGCCCAATTGCATATTGGGGTACCTAAAGAACTAAGCCTTTTTGGGATTCAAAGCTATTTTGAAAGTATCTTTCAAAACCTATTGACCAACGCCCTAAAATATTCAAGGGAAGGGGTGGATCCCATGATCAAGGTTACGGCCAACCATGGGGAGGGCATCACTACCATACACTTCTCGGACAATGGCATGGGAATAGACTTGGAAAGATATGGGAACAAGGTCTTTGGCATGTACAAAACATTCCATGGAAACAAAGACGCCAAGGGCATTGGCCTTTTTCTCACCAAGAACCAAACAGAGAGCATGGGGGGTACCATCAATGTAGAGAGTACCCCCGGGCAGGGCACGACCTTTATATTAAAATTTAAATCATAACCTAACTCAATGAAGTTGATAGAAAAAATGTGGCTGATAGATGATGATTTTCTATTTAGAACCCTTGCAGAGATCCTGATCAATGAAAAGGCAATGGCCAAAGATGTTGTTTTGTTTGAAGATGCACCCAGTGCGATTGAAAACCTAAAAAATGCAGAGAGGCCTGACCTTATTTTTCTCGATTTGAATATGCCCACGATGAGCGGTTGGGAATTTTTGGACGAGGTTTTGGAAAAAAACCTGATAGACTTTAACAGGACCAAAGTCTATATCCTGAGTTCATCAATCGACCCTAGGGATATACAGCGTGCCAAACGCTACAAGGAGATACAATCCTTTATCCCAAAACCCTTGACCAATGAATGCTTGGAGCAAGTGTGTGGGGATCTGGGCGCTTAGACCCAACTAGCACATTAAGGGTAACCCTTACAATTTTGGGAGCATGACCTCCTTTTTTTCATGAGTGTGTTCCAAATCGGAAAGAATGGTATCCAACAAAGTTATGGCCCTATTGATAAAGGGGCCTTTGTTCAGCATAATGCATTCTGCCTGTATGGCTGCCGTTGCATCTGTGATTTCAGACCGTGAGGGCAGTCCTTTTTTGGCCAGGTTTTCCAATACTTGGGTAGCCCAGATTACGGGGATATGGGCAGCGCTGCACAGCATCAATAGTTCTTGTTGTACTTTACCCATATTGTCCCAGCCAACTTCTACGGCCAGATCACCCCTGGCGATCATGACCCCAACAAATTTTGATTGCATGGCAGACAGCAGAATTTCGGTAAGATTTGCTGCGGCATAAGCTGTCTCGATCTTCAATATCACATCCAGTTTATTATATACGCCATGCTTTTTCAACTCCTCATGAAGTTCTGCTACATCCTCCTTGGAATTGACAAATGAAAAGTTCACTATATCTGCGTACTCAGCAATAAAAACCAAATCCTCCTTGTCTTTTTTTGTCAAGCCACTTATCCCCAATTTGGTATCTGGAAAGTTGATTCCTTTTTCCGATTTAAGTTTTGTGCCATTTTCCTTGGCCAAAGTGATATTGACATCGAACTCCCCATCGCGCAGTTCACCAATGACCCCTTCAATCTTTCCATCATCAAAAAGAACCCTATCCCCTTGTTGTATGTAATCAAAAACTTCAGGGAGTTGGCAAGAGATTCGGCCTTTTTGGATCAGTTGGCCCGCCTCGTCAATTAAGGCCGGAACACCTTCCTTGTTGTCCCTTGTAATGGTCAACACATCATTTTTGCGCAATACAATATGCTGTTCTATTGGAGGCAGCTCCCCTACGGTAATGGTTTCTAGTGTTCTGTTGGTACACTGTAATGTTGTGCCCGTTCCTATATAGGAGGTGTCAGAGCAATGTGCGATTAATTCACGGGTATCTCCAGCTACAATGGTGATGCTGCATTTTTTGCCTCGGCAATCCGTTAGATCAAAAGAATCCCCGTGGTTTAAGGCAGATAGAACTTCTTGGCCTATTGGTAACGAGTTCTCCGGGGAAAGCTCCCCCACCTTGTCTATCAGAACAATCGCTGCGGGTCTAATTACTTTGCCGGTAACATCCCGTTCCGGGGAGAACTTCCTGATCTTGGGGCCATCGGCCATTTTGCCCGTACGAATTTTGGGCCCCGCCAAATCCATCGCTATTTTTACGTTTCTGCCCGCAGATTTTGCCGCTTTTTTTACATGGGCTATAATCTTTGTCCACACTTCTGGCGAATCATGGGCGCAATTTATCCGGGCGCAGTTCATACCGTTTTGGACCATCTCTTGCACCAAAGCATAGTTGTGGGCAGATTCTGTAGGCTGTGTCACCATGATGCGAACCCGCCTACCTTTGGAGCGGTACCCCAATAATGCTTTGGTGTTCTTGGTAAGAAGTCGTTTTCCTTTTTTTATGGATAATCTTGGTTTTGCATAATTACCGGAGTCGATCTTTGCCAGGTTTTGAAGAATATAGCGTGATATGGAAAGACTGGCCAAAATATGCCCTTCCGCATTGGCAAAACGGCTAAGGCCAATATTCCGTAATTTCTTTTGCGTGCTTCTCAGGTCAAATCTCCGGAATGCCCTGTAATGAATTAGGTTCCGTGCACTCTCTAAATATTCCTTGGCTACCTTGTCCAATAATTCCCCGTTCGACTTTTCCTCTTGCAAAACGGCATGGATTACATCATCCAATAGGGTGGCAATTTCAATAAACTTCTCCTTTTTGATTTTCATGCGATGGAAATGAGTAGGCTAAATAACATAATTTAATAAGGAAATTAAGCATACCCGTGGTGCATTTTGCTATGTTAACCTTAAAAAGATATTTAGCATCCATATAATGTTAAAATAACAACGATTTTCGTCACCCTGAACTTGTTTCAGGGTCACATTCCATAAATCTTAGTAAAAAAATCCATAGTGGGATGCTGAAACGGGTTCAGCATGACGCATTTTTCAAAAAAATCCGTTTCAAAATGCACCACGGGTTAATGTAGTAAGGAAATTTAGCATATTTATTTCTAACGGTCATCCTTAAACATTTCATAACATACTTCCTTTTTTGTCCACTTCTCAGGCTTTTTTTGTTTCCCTGAAGATCAAGGCATTGGACCATGGTCCCACGGCCAATGCGGGGGCAATGTCAAAAAAAAACGCTTCCCAATCGGGATGGCACCGGTTACGCTCCCCATAAAAGAAGGAGCTAAAAAAGCTAAAACACTGACAATGAAAAGCTAAGCCCCAAAACTCCTGAAGCCCCTTAAAACCTGGGCTGGCGCCGTAAATTTCAGTACAGGGCACACCATAGTTCCATGTATCTTTCGAGAGCTGTCATTTGACCGTAAAAACAAACCACATCATAGCTGAGTTTTACATACCATAAACCTTTTCTTACAACAAAATTTTTTGAAAATTAGGGTGGATTATATTAGGGATATTCAGGAATAGAGATGGGTATCCCGATGTAGGTTTGATTTTTGGGAATTGTATAAATCTTTAGGCGGCCTGTGCCTGTTGGTTTTGGATTCTTTGGCCGATTTTCAGAGCGTTTGAGGTATGGATTCCAAAGAATATCCATAGGATTTCGGTCTTTTTGTTTCGAGCCTTTATTTTTTTCAGGAGAAAGTGCTCCTTGTCGGTACCGAAGCTACCCTCTAGGCGTGTGGCCCTTTCCTTGGTTATCATTGCGGCAAGTAGTTTGAAGTGTCCGTGGTGTTTTGTCTTCTTGCCCTTTCTCTTGAAGTCGGTCTTTATATTGTTGGCCGTTACGAAGTTGCGGTTCCTGTTGGTGGCGTAGATGGCATCGACCCCCAGAAGTTTGGTCTTGGTTTTGAACAGGCGTTGTGCCATCGATACGGTCTGTTTCAGCCGTGTGCCCTCATTGAAGGTCTCGAAGTCCAGATGTTCGATGAAGCTGATTCCGTCCACCTGAAGTTTGTTGACCTTGGCCCCGAACTCTACCGATTTTGTTTCCTTTCCCCTGACAATGGGCCTTATATAAGGTTTGTCAAGGCTCACGATGCGCCCCGTGGGCTTGATATCCTTGTAGAAGCGTTGTGATTGTTGCCGCAGTACCATCGCCGTGGCCCTTCTTCTCTTCAACTGGTTGTCCGTATAGTTTATAATGTTCTTTCTCGAACCGTAACAATATCGGGTGCAACTTGGCCAACAGGTGCAACAGTCCCCTGTTCAGGCTTCGTTTTAGTTTCTTCGACGGCCTTCGGGATTTACTGTAAGCCGCATATCGCTTGGCCCATTTGACGAATTTGGTACTGGGCGGTCTTTGTCCAAGCACCCTGCAATGTCCCTTGAGCAGTCGATGGTTCCACTCAACGGCCTCCCACAGCAGCTTGATGTCCGTGGGAAAGCGCATATCGCTCTCGTAACAGGTGGCGTCCATACATATACTGCCCAGATCCGACATGTATGGTTTCCACTTCCCGGCCAATACCGATTGTAGCCTGTCGACCTTTAGCTTGTCCGCCAGTTCACAGCGTATCTCGCTGACGATCTTGTAATTCGTGATAGGTCGACCTATGGGCACTACCACATCGCAGAATATCTGGTAATGGACATTGGAGTTCAGGTGTTCTATCAGCTTGCGGTCGGAACAGCCCACAAAATGCTTGAGGAACATCAAGGCCACCTTGCCGCGGGGAGAGAAAATAGGGCGAGGCCCCATGGCCGCATCCTTAAGACCTGACAATGCGACCATTTCAGGCCAAGGGACCGCTTGGTAGATGCCCCCCAAACGGGTCTCCAAAAAAGAACCCATCAATAGAGCATGGTCGGTATCGAAATTCGGATAGACAAAACGGCCTTGAAAACGTTTTTAATATTGAAGAAAAAATAACAACCACTAAGTTTGGCAATTTGATACACAATAAATATTATGCTTACAACATAATGTAGGAAAAATACTTCAAAATAAGGAATATTTGACGCTCAAAGAAATAAATTAATTCCTTACCATGAAAAACAAATTGTTATTCGCCAGTCTTGTCTGTTTCACTATTTTCACAATAAACGCACAAACAAGTGCTGTCTATGATTTTAACACAGTAGGTCAATTAAGTACTGTATTCAATGCTTCGGGTCCAAATGTCGCCAATGTAACGGAATCCACTACTGGTGGAATTGGCAATACGGGCTCTGTAACAGTAGGAAGTGTTTCCACCAACGCTGTTTTTTCCACAAAAGATGGATATAGTCTCGGCCCAACAGGAAGTATTTACACATTTGAGAGTTTTGTTAAAAGTGTATATAACGGCGGCTATAGTGGACTGGGTTTTACATCCGCCTCCCCAGCTCTTGGCAGTTCTTCTCCATATAGGCCAGATGATGCTTTAGGTATTTCTGTTCATGGAGGTGGATTTGTATTCCATAACGGTGCTACCAATTATAGTGGCAATTGGAGTGGAGGAAGCTCTGGAGCAATTACCGCTGTTAAATCAAGCAGTATTGGTGATTTATTGAACAATGGTTCATCTGACAACTGGTATAGGGTTGTTTTCTCCATTGAAAGAATATCTGGTACCGAGTATGATCTAAGGGTGGAAATATGGTCTGCCAATGCAGATGGGTCACTTATCAGACCTGCTGAAGCCGATGCCATTTTTGAACTAAATGGGGTTGCCAATTCAAGTATTACCTCGGCACCTGCAATCTATAGTTATTTTAGTTTTTCAGGTCAACGAGTATCTCATTTCGATAACTACTCCATTGAACTTGAAGGTGGGGGAACAGTTATATCCGAGGGAAACCCGGTAGTGGTAACTACAAATGCTTCACTCACAGGAGCCGTTATCACCGTTGATGGAAACGTCACATCCGAAAATGGCAGTGCAGTAACGGACAGGGGGTTTGTCTATTCTACAAACACTGAACCCACTATTGCTGACAATATTGTAAATTTGGGTAGTGGTACAGGCACCTTTACAGGAGATACACCTTCCCTCGCGGCTGGAACCTATTATGTAAGAGCATATGCAACAAATGGTGTAGGTACCAGTTACGGTGTGGATTATCAAATGACGATTGCTGCCCCACCCAATACTCCCCCAACCGTAACATCCACGTCAATCACATCAGCAACAGCGCAATCACTTTATTATTATGATATTAAAGCATCAGATGCCGATAACGATGTAATCACTTGGACAGCAAATACCGTTCCTGCTTGGTTGACCTTTACCAGTGGTACATTGCAAACCAGTTTTGTAGGTACTGGTGCAAACCCGACCAATACAGGGGATGGGGTGAATCAGTCGCCGGATGGGACCAGTGCTTCCAGTGCGGTTATTCGAACAGGCACCACAGCTCATGGTGATAATAAATTGTTTTTCACCGATACCGAAGAGTATGGGATTCGCTATGTGGATGCGAACAGGAATGTGCAAACCTGGTATCAAGGAGATGGAACTTTTACGAATCTAAATCCATTAGGAATCGCCTATGATGTGGTCAATGATGCGGTGTATGTCGGAGATTATGCCAAGTCGGATATCGTGAAAATTGATAATACAGGTACTCGAATTCTTCTGTCTGATTTGCCGGAAGCGTTTATGTTAAGACTGCTAGTAAATTCAAACGGTACTAAACTGTATGCGTCCGCGCGAGGAGGCATTTATGAAATTGATCTTGCCAACAATAACCCTGCTACGAACTGGACGCGTGTAGTCGGTACAGGATCATCGGGTTATAGCGATACAGGGACAGCATCAACCTCGCAAGTTGATCAACCTCACGGTATGGCGTTTGACAGTGCTGGGCACTTGGTTTTTACCGACCGATTTAATGACATCATCCGGCGAGTTGATCTATCGACAGACACCATTGAAACTATAGCGGGCACGCAAGGAGCAGGAACGGAAGCTGGCGATGGCGGTCCTGCAGTCAATGCGACTTTTGCCGACCCATCAGGATTGGTCATAAACGAACACGATGAAATTTTCATTTCCGAGAGATTAAGCAAACGGATACGAAAAATTGATGTCAACGGTGATATTGATACATTTTTCACAGTTTCAGCGGGTGGTTTTGCAGACGACTTAGTGATATCCGATGCGGGTGAGTTGTATTTATTGACAACCACACTTATTGCACAGGTAGCAACCAAGGCTGAATTAACCGGTACGCCAACCAATGCTGATGCGGGTGTCCTTGATGTGGCACTTACACTCAGTGATGGTATAGATAATGTACCTTATAATTTCCAAATTACGGTTCAAGCGATTAACATTGCTCCAACCAATATTACGCTAGATAATAACAGCATTGGCCAGAGCGCTACAGGTGTAGATTCCACCGTGGGTACGTTATCCACCACCGATGCTGATTCTGGCGATTCCCATACCTACTCGCTGGTATCGGGAGCTGGTGATACGGATAACTCTAGTTTTAACATCAGTGTAAACACATTAAGAACCAATAGCTCATTAGCGGTAGGTAGCTATAGTGTCAGAATCAATACGAATGATGGTACGGATGATTTTGCGAAGGAGTTTACCGTTAACGTCACTGATGATGTTGCACCTGAAGACTACACTGTGTCCATTGACCAAGACCCAGTGAATACGACCAATGAAACTGCCGTATCCTTCACCTTTGGCGGTGCCGAAGTGGGCGCCGACTATGCCTATACCTTTAGCAGTGATAATGGGGGCACCGATGTTACTGGGACAGGAACCATATTAATCGCAATGAACCAGATTACGGGTATTGACCTAAGCGGTCTGGGCGATGGCAACATTACATTGTCGGTGACCTTGACGGATACCTCTGGGAATGAAGGTGGCGCCTCAACAGATACAGCCACGAAGGAGACAGATGCAGATGGCGATGGAGTTAAAGATGACACGGATAATTGTCCAGCGATTGCAAATGTAGATCAGTTGGATACTGATGGTGATGGTGATGGAAATGTATGTGATACCGATGATGATGGAGACGGTACGCCCGATACGGAGGACGCCTTCCCGTTGGACGAAAACGAGGATACCGACACCGATGGTGATGGTATCGGGAACAATGCCGATACCGATGACGATGGTGACGGTACACCCGATACGGAGGACGCCTTCCCATTGGACGAAAACGAGGATACCGATACCGATGGCGATGGTATCGGCAACAATGCCGATGACGATGATGACAACGACGGCACTCCGGATACCGAGGATGCTTTCCCACTGGATCCCACTGAGGATACGGACACCGATGGGGACGGCATAGGGAACAATGCGGATACCGATGATGATGGAGATGGCACCTTGGATGTTGATGATGCTTTCCCACTAGATTCCACCGAGGATACGGACACCGATGGCGATGGGATTGGCAACAATGCCGATACCGATGACGACAATGATGGCGTTCTGGATGGGGACGATGCCTTTCCGCTGGATGCCACCGAGGACACCGACACCGATGGCGATGGCATGGGCAACAATGCCGATACCGATGATGATGGCGATGGCACCTTGGATGTTGATGATGCCTTTCCGTTGGACCCCACCGAGGACACGGACACCGATGGCGATGGAATCGGCAACAATGCCGATGACGATGACGACAATGACGGCGTTCTGGATGGGGACGATGCCTTTCCGCTGGATGAGACCGAAGACACCGACACCGATGGCGATGGCATGGGCAACAATGCCGATACCGATGACGATGGCGATGGCTATTCCGACGAGGTAGAGCTATCCGAGGGCACCGATCCATTAGATCCATTGAGCATTCCCTTGGATACCGATGAGGATGGCATACCCAACAGCATGGACGATGATGACGACAACGATGGTACCCCGGATACCGAGGATGCCTTTCCACTGGATCCCACCGAGGACACCGACACCGATGGTGATGGTATTGGGGACAATACGGACGAGGATGATGACAATGACGGGGTATTGGATGCGAACGATGTTTTCCCAAAAACCAGTGAACCGACCATAGTTCCCGCCGAGGCCTTTACGCCCAATGGGGACGGCAACAACGATGCATGGGTGGTCCCCGGCATAGACAACTACCCGAACAATGTGGTCAAGATCTACAACCGTTGGGGCCATGTGGTCTTTGAGACCAGGAGCTACCGCAACAATTGGGAAGGGTTCTATAATGACAACCGGGATAAACTTCCGGCGGGCTCCTATATGTACGTGATCGACCTTGGCGATGGGTCCAAACCGGTACAGGGATGGATATACCTGAACTATTAAAAGAAAACAACAAAACAAAAAAGACAGACCATGAAAATCCATAGAACAATAACGGCAGTACTATTGGGACTTTTCCTGCAGGGCCTATCGGCCCAGCAGGACCCGAACTATACGTTCTACCGCTACAACATGAACATCTTCAACCCGGCCTATGCCGGGAGTGGAGAGGGGGGCAACCTGGCCTTGGGGCTCCGCAGCCAATGGGCCGGTGTTGAGGGGGCGCCCCAGAGCCAGAGTGCCATTTTTGACATGCCGGTGGGCAGGAAGGTTGGCCTGGGGGTATCCATCCTCAACGACAAGACCTTTATAGAGACACAGACCTGGATGGCGATCGACTTTTCGTACCATGTACAGTTGAGCGCGGGGAACACCCTGTACTTTGGGCTCAAGGCGAGTGCGAACAGCTATGACGCCAACACCCAGGGGCTGTTGACCTATGGTGTGGGGCAGGACGGGACCCTTTTGGACTATGAGAGCCGTTTTACGCCCAATGTTGGAGCCGGGGTGTACCTAAAGCACGCCAAGTACTTTGTGTCGCTCTCCGCGCCAAAGATACTGACCCCGGAACGCTTGCAGGAAAGCGGAGGCAACGCCTATCTTGGAGTGGACCGTATGCATGCCTACCTATCGGGGGGCTATGACTTTGAGCTGGGGGGCCAGCTGATGTTACAGGCCATGGGGATGGTGCGTTACGTTGATGCCTCGCCCCTGGCGTATGAGGCCACGGGCATCCTGGACTTTGGGAGCAGGTTCAAGCTGGGGGCCAGCTACCGTTTTGACGAGAGCCTCGGGGGGCTGTTCCTCTTTGAGGTGGGCCAGGGTTTCAACCTGGGCTATGCCTATGAGGCGTCCCTACAATCGGAAGTAAGCAATTTGGACAACGGTACCCATGAGGTTTTCATGAGGTTTGCGCTGTAGGAGGGCAATCGTTCCAATACTAAAAAGCCCATGGGAGACCATGGGCTTTTTTTGTTTCCCATAAATAGGGGAAATTGCTAAAAGCTACATCCTTAAAGAAGATGTGGCTTTTATACATTAAGGCATCATCATCCATAAAAACCCAACCCCAAATAACGTACGATTCCTTAGGCTGGGCTGAATTTTTCCTCGTTGGGCATGCTGATCGTAAACGAATAGGGATCCCTTACAGATTTTACTATGTATAAACAGCTATTGTAAACATTTGCGCTTCCTGAATCCAGAAAAATAAGGGCGAACTGACCAGATTTAGGTTATGGAAGATACTTGAATGGTTCTCCGTAAAAAATAAGCTGAAGGCACTATAGTAAAGGGATTTCAGCTGTTGTTCAGGTTTTGACTTTATATAAAAGTTAACATTCTTAACACTACAATTACATTTAAGAGTGGTTTTTATGACCTTTTATTAATATCAAAAAGTTTACAATTGGTAAAAAAATAAAGTCTTTTGTGACAACAAATATACTATGAGTAAACTTCGGTATAATGAACAACTAAACCTAAAACAAACTCAATGAAAAACAATTTCACAAAAAACCAACACGTTAAAAATTTAAACTAGAACACTAAATCATGACAAACAAAAAGAAAAAATTTCCTGAAGCTAAAAAAAGGTTCTTTAGGCTTAAGAAGGATATGTTTTCTGGGCTACTATTTGCTTTTTTCTGTTTGATTTTCTCAAATGGTTTTGCCCAGGATGCAAATCAATCAATGGAAGTAACCGGTACTGTAACGGATGAGACCGGAGTGCCGCTTCCAGGTGTGAATATTCTTGTAAAGGGAACCCTTACAGGGGCCCAAACAGATTTTGATGGTAATTTTTCTATTGTGGCAAACAAGGGTCAGGTATTGGTCTTTTCCTATATAGGTATGACAACCAAGGAAGTGACAATAGAGGGTGATGTTATTACGGTTTCTTTGCAGACAGATTTTACAAGTCTTGATGAGGTTGTCGTAACGGCATTGGGAATCTCAAGGGATAAAAAAGGATTGGGATATGCGGTCCAGGAATTAGAGGGGGATGACTTGAACGAGGCCCGGGAGACCAACTTTGTGAATGCGCTTTCCGGTAAAGTTGCCGGGGTAACGATCAAGGGTTCCGGTGCTGTTGGTTCTTCATCAAGAATTATAATTAGGGGAGAGAGTTCCTTGAATTTTTCGGGCAACCAACCTTTATATGTAATCGATGGTGTGCCTACCGGGAACTCTGGCACCAGTAATTCAACAAGTGCGGATTTTGGAAATAGTGCGGCAGAAATAAACCCAGCGGACATTGAGTCCATAACGGTGTTGAAAGGTGCTGCTGCCTCAGCTTTATATGGTTCCAGGGCTTCCAATGGCGTGGTGGTGATCACCACAAAATCTGGGAAGAGCAATACGGGACTCGGAGTGTCCTTTACCACTGGGGTGACCATGGAAACCATACTTAGGCTGCCAAAATTCCAAAATGAATTTGGACAAGGTAAAGATGGGGATTATGAAGGCTCCAACTTTGGTGCCAGTTGGTCTATTTATGCCGATGGTATACGCGATGGTTATGATGAGAGCTGGGGGCCAAGATTGAATGTTGGTACCATAGAAAGACAGTTTAGCTCGCCAACATTGGGGGGTATGCGTGGAGGAGATGTAGCGAACCAAAATAGGGGAGAGGTAATACCAACGCCCTGGATTGCTTATCCAGATAACATTAGGGACTTTTTTGATACGGGATATACGTTTTTTAATAATGTTTCCTTTACGGGAGGAAATGAAAAAGGTACGTTTAGGCTTTCATTGACCAACTTGGATCAATCGGGTGTAATTCCCAATAATGATTTGGAACGAAACACGGTCGCTCTAAAATCCACCTACAATTTTACCGATAAGTTTTCGGCCACGGCATCCATAAACTATGTAAAAACCGAAGGATCCAATAGACCGGCGACGGGCTATGGAAGAAGGTCCATCATGTATTTTATGAACTGGTCCACCAGGAATATGGATATCAATGCGTTGAGAGATTATTGGCAGGAGGGTTTTGAAGGATCCAGACAGTTCCAGTACAATTATGGGGAAAACCATAACAACCCGTTTTTTATGCAATATGAAAACACCAAGCGGCAGGATAAAAACCGATTGTTTGGGAATCTAAGTTTTAACTATGATGTAAATGACAATCTATCCTTTTTGGTAAGGGGCGGTACAGATTGGTACAATGATTTTAGGCCAATGCGATGGGCTGTAAGTACTGTGGGGAATGAAAATGGAAGGTATCAAGAAGTTATCCAAGATTTCCAAGAGAGTAATTTCGACTTTTTGATACGCTATCAAAACCATGTTGGCGATAAGTTTAACTATGTTGTTTCTGGAGGCGGAAACCATATGGAAAGGGATCAGCGTTTCAGGAGTTTGGTTGCCCCTGAGTTATTGATTCCCGGGATTTATTCCATTTCAAATAGCGCCGTGAATACAGAGACATCATCCTTCACCAGTGAAAAGGTCATCAATAGTTTGTATGCATTTGCGCAATTGGATTATGATGATACATTTTACTTGGACCTTACGGCAAGGAATGACTGGTCCAGCACTTTGCCTCTGGACAACAACTCCTATTTTTATCCTTCATTGGCCTTTAGTACGATTGTGGACAACCTTGTTGAGATGCCCGAATGGGTAGATCAGGCCAAAGTTAGACTGGGCTTGGCACAAGTTGGGGGTGATACCAGTCCATATAACTTAAACAGCACCTTCAATTTTGCTTCAACTTGGGGGCCGTATTCCTCCTTGGCAAATTCCTCGGATTTAAAAAACAATAATCTACGGCCAGAGAGCATAACAACATATGAGATTGGGGCAGATATCAAGCTATTTGAAAATAGATTGGGCTTGGACCTTACCTACTATGATACTAGATCTAAAGACCAGATTATAAATGTGCCTCTTGCGAGGTCTACCAGTTACAATTCCAGGGTAATCAATGCAGGGGAGATTCAAAACAAAGGTTTTGAGGTTATGTTGTACTTCACCCCCATACGATTGGAAGATTTTAAATGGGATGTTAATGTAAACTACGCCCAAAATAAAGGGAAGGTAATTGAGTTGGCAGATGGCATTACTTCGATCACGCAGTCTGCACCGGGAGAGGATGCTTCCATTCAGGCCAGGGTTGGCGAAGAAATGGGAGCCATTTGGGGACCGGGATACCAAAGAGTGGAGAGTGGCCCAATGAAGGGCGAGATCATCATCTTTGAAAGCGGAAGGCCCCAACCAACATCGGAGGATATTTATCTAGGAAATTTTAATCCTGATTGGACAGGAAGTATAGGGAACACCGTAACGTATAAGAACTTTAGCTTGTCGGCATTGGTAGACGTGAATTGGGGAGGTAAGTTTATCTCCAGATTTTATAATAAAGCCATGGGGGCAGGTCAGTTGTTGGAAAGTGCCGAGGGTAGATCGGCAAGACCTGTTGGCCAAGAATACGATGATCCGTATTACATAGTCGGGGCCGCCCAATTGTCTGATGGCACCTATGTACAGAATTCGACAAGTACGGATGGGACCTATAGTGAAGGCATACATGGAATAGACTCTAGATATTTCCATAAAAGTATCGATCACATTAGTGAGGCACAATTATTTGATGCCACCTATGCTAAATTACGGGAGCTGAGAATTGGATATACCGTTCCTTCCAAATGGCTTAAAGGCTTTTTGCGGGAAGCCCGATTGTCTTTGGTAGGTAGAAATTTATTCCTGTGGACACCGGACAGCAACCAGCATTTTGATCCAGAGGTAGCAGCAGCAACTTCTGGGGCAGGATTGGTCCCTGGGTTTGAGAATATGAGTTTACCCTCTACAAAGAGTATGGGGTTCAACTTAAACGTGAAATTCTAAAAGAAAAAAAATATAGCGATGAGTTCATTTAAAAAAATACTATTTGGATTAACAGCGGTTCTCGTTTTGTTTTCTTGTACCAATGATTTTGAGGAAATAAACACGAATCCCAATGAACCGGATCGAGTGTCGAATCCCAGTTTATTGCTGGCAGAGATCATTTGGGGTTTGGGGGACAGCAATTGGGACAACTCCTTTGATAGGGGGGCAATTGTGGCCGATCAGGTTAGTAACTATTTTGTTGGATCGTTCAACGATTGGACAAGGTCGGATGCTAATAGGTTTTCTTGGGAATACTATGATAAAATAAAGGATATTGATTATATGATCCGTATTTCTGAAGAACAGGGATTGGAAAATTATCGTGCTGTTGGATTGGTTTTGAGGGCATGGGTTTTTCAGAACATTACAGATAATTTTGGACCGGCCCCCTACACGGAGGCTGGATTGGCCATAGCGGACATAAACTTTCCAAAATATGATTCCCAGGAAGCCATTTATGCCGGTATCTTAGACGAGCTTACCCTGGCCAATGAGATATTGGGTACTTCAAGCGAGCCTATTATAGGGGATATTTTATATGATGGTGATACGGATAATTGGAAAAAGTTTGCCAATGGATTGCGATTACGAATTTTATTGAGGCAATCGGATAGGCAAGATCCTTCCACAGCTATGCAGGCTATGGTAAGCGATCCTTCCAAGTACCCCCTGTTCACCTCTCATGAGGATCAAGCTGCGTTGCAATATTTGGAAACCTCTGAGAATGCGCATCCCGCATTTGATGGAAACGTCAGTGATTGGTCATCATCATCATCTACACGACTTTCGTATAAGATGGAAGGAATATTAAAAGCGATGAACGATCCAAGGATTGCAGCTTTTGCGTTGCCCACATCGGCTACGATCGGTACGGAGAACCCAGAGTACTTTGGAGTGCCAAATGGTGTTTTGGATGTTTCAGATTGGAACGGGGGGGTTCAGAACCACTCCCTGATCGGGTTGCTATGGGCCCCAAGGCAATATGACCCAGAAGCAGTTTCCCCCAATGCGGCACAAAGTGTCTTTATGCCATATTCAGAAGTGCAATTTATATTGGCAGAGGCTAGAGAGCGGGGATTTATTTCCGTGGGAGATGCAGAGGCTTATTATTTAAACGGGATAGCAGATCAGTTTGCCTATTATTCCAGTAGGATCCCTTCTAGTTGGACAGTGCCAACCAGTGCGCAATTAATTCCTGATCCCAGCTATTATGCCCAAGCAGAAGTTGCCTATACGGGGACCCAAGAGGAAAAGCTAACCAAGATTTATACCCAAAAATGGCTGTCACTCTATATGGTAGGATTTGAAGCTTGGTCTGAATGGAGAAGAGTTGGGGTGCCCACAATAGAGCCCGGGCCAGATACCATTGGATTCATTCCGGTTCGTTACGTATACCCAGCAGATGAATTAAGGCTCAACGAAGCTAATTATAGAGCGGGAGTAGAAATGCTTGGAGGGGAAGATGAGATATCCACTAGGGTTTGGTGGGATGTTAACTAAGAAAAAAACAACTAAAGAAAGAACAATAAAGATATTATGAAAAATTCAAGATTTTATCAATTTAAGTACATGGTGGCAGTTGCTTTTTCAGTGGTACTGGCTGGAATAGTGTTGTCGTGTGAAGATGACGATAATGATATGGCGCAAGATATCATTAATCCCTATGTGGTAAGTTTTAACCCGGTACCAGGTGTTGGCGGGGTAGATTTAAGCAGTAACCTGGTAATCACCTTTGATGATATTGTTAGAAAAGGTGAAGGAAATATTACGATTACCACCGATGTGGATTTTGCAACACAGGTAATTGATGTGAACTCGGATGAGGTTACGTTAAGCAATGTCAATAGGGTAATGACCATCAATCCCCAAGATTTCCTATCCGGTAGACCATACAAAGTGGTGTTGGATGCAGGAATAGTTGTTGATGAAGCTGGAAATAAATTCTTTGGAATGGATGATTTGGAATGGACCTTTACCTCTGGAGGCAACCCAGGAGATTTGGATGCGCCCGAATTGGCATCCTTGACACCGGCCAATGGAAGTACAGATGCTGCAACAACATATATACAGTTGGTGTTTAACGAAGATGTTAAAACGGCCGCTGGAAACATTGAGATATTTAACGGCAGTGATGTTTTGGTCGCCTCTTTTGATGCTGAAGGGGAAAATGTAAGTGTGGATGGGGCTGTGGTTACCGTTTCCATTCCTGAAAGCTTGGAGTTTGGAACCGCGTATTATGTAAAAATTGCAAGCGGGGTGATCAAGGATATTGCCGGGAATCCCTATTCAGGCTTTGAGGCCAATACCGATTGGAGCTTTACCACTACAGCGGGTAGCGGTAGCGACCTTGTTGTTCATTTGCCATTTGATACCGATATGTATGACATAAGTGGTAACAGGTTTGATGCAACCCTAGGGGCGACCGCTATTGCCGATGTGGAGTTTGTGACCGATGATACACGAGGAAGCGTGATCCAGTTTAACGCAGGGTCTTTTGCCTCCTTGCCAAAGCACGATTTGCTTAGACCAGGTGCAGAACAAGACTTTAGCTTCAACTTCTGGATCAAATTGGCAGGTACAGATTCAGATCCAGCAATCCTATCCAATAAAAACTGGGATGGTGGCAGTAACCTTGGTTTTGTGCTTTGTACCGATGATGGACATGTATATGTTCCCGGTGATGATAATGATGGTTGGAGTGTGAACGTTTCCGATGGCAATAGGGTCGACTGGGAAGCTGGAGACTGTGTTCCTGACAATGCACCTTCCATGTCAGATGACCAATGGCATATGATCACCGTTTCATTTGATAGGACAAACGGAAAACTATTGGTTTATATTGATGGTGCTGCCTATACACACCCAGCAGGAGAAGATATCAGTGGATTGACCGGGGCTTTCTGGGATGATGTTAACGATTACCCAATCAATATTTGGGAAGATGGTACGGGGCAATACAATGCAAGTGATGATAGACGTGCCGCCATGACGGGACTTATGGATGATTTGAGAATCTATAATAAAGTTCTTACACCAGATGACATTGCCAACCTTTTTCAAAATTAAATTAGGGTAGATTATATATTTTTAATTTGTAGTTAACTAAAGCCCGATTAAAATTGGGCTTTAGTTTTCATTGCGCATGCACAAAATGGGTGAAGATCATACGGGTCATTGTACGTTGGTACATATATAAAACAGCTAAATATGAAAAAGACAGTATCTAGAGAACAGGGAGATCACAATGCATCCAGTCTAAGAAAAGACTACTTCGATTCTCTAAGGGATCATACCAAAAAAGTGATTGAGGAAGATGCCAATTATTTTTTGCATCAAGCCCTGTCAACCCCTGTAATGAATGTGTTGTCCAAAACAGAGGGCGCATACATTGTAGATTTAGAAGGTAAAAAATACTTGGACCTACATGGGAATGGCGTTCATAATGCAGGTTTCAACAATGCAAAGGTTGTAGCGGCGGTAAAGAAGCAGTTGGACGAAAGTTTGGCTTTTACCCCAAGAAGATATACCAACGAACCAGCCATTGAACTTGCTAAGAAGCTAGTGGAAATCACACCAGATGGGTTGAACAGGGTATTGTTTTGCCCAGGAGGCTCGGAAGCCATTGAAATGGCCATTATGTTGGCCAAACAAGTTACGGGAAAATGGAAAACCATTTCGTATTGGGATTCATACCACGGCACGGGTTTTCAGGCTTCGAGTATTGGGGGCGAAGAACATTTTACCGTTGGTCAGGGGCCCATGGTTCCCGGGGCGTTTCATGTGGAGTTCCCCAATTACTATAGAAACCCTTGGGGGTATTCAGATAAGGAACAGATCAACACAGAATATATTAGGCAGATAAAAAATATCCTCCACAGGAATCCAGATGTGGCGGCCCTTATCGCAGAACCCATTTCGGCAACGCCGGTAGTGCCTACCGAAAGCTATTGGAAGCAGGTTAAGGAACTGTGTGAGGCGTATAATATCTTTTTGATTTTTGATGAGATTATAGAAGGCTTCGGAAGAACGGGCAAAATGTTCGCATCAGAATATTTTGTAACGCCAGATGTATTGGTTCTTGGCAAGTCGTTGGGAGGGGGAGTGGTGCCCTTTGCAGGGATTGTCACCAAAGAAGAGTACAATGTGTTGCAGCATAGGTCAATAGGACACTTTACCCATGAAAAAAATCCACTGTGTTCAGCAGCCGGATGGGCTGAAATAAACTACATAGAAGAAAACCGATTGGTGGAAAACGCCTTTGAACTGGGAGAATACTTAATGGATGGCCTGCAAGGGTTAAAAGAGCAGTATCCCATAATTGGGAATGTTGCGGGGAAAGGATTTCACATAGGAGTAGATCTGGTCAAGGACCGTAAAACCAAAGAAAGGGCGGTAGAAGAAGCAGAACGGATAATGTATGATTGCCTAAACATGGGGGTAGCCTTTAAGATCATCGAAGGCAATATCATTACCATGCGGCCTTCATTGATCCTGACAAAGGACGATTGTAATCTGATCATAGATACCTTAAAAAGAGCAATGGAAAACTTGAATAAAAGGTAAATTATGACATCCATTCCAATAAGGATGGTATACGTTACAGGCTTGGGGCAAAAGCTCCACGGCACTTGAAAAGAGAAAATTAAGAACCAAACAGAAATGACCAGAAAGTACAGTATTGTTAGTTTTTTTATGATGATTGCCCTATCTGCCTTTTCACAGGGGGCCATTGATCAATTGCCCGAATGGAAGGAAGGGTATTTGGACATACACCATATCAATACAGGTAGGGGCGATGCTGCTTATGTCATATTTCCTGATGGCACCACCATGCTGGTCGATGCCGGGGATATGTCAGAGACACGGCCAAGAACACTTTCGACAGGGCGCACTGCACCATTGAAACCAAATACAACAAAAACGGCACCCGAGTGGATTGTTGATTATATAAAACAATTTGCACCCAAAAATAAAACGGTACAGTTGGATTATGCATTGATAACCCATTATCATGATGATCATTTTGGAGAGTATGACCATACCAGAAAAATAAGTGAAAAAGGAGGGTACGCCTTAACCGGGATAATGGAAGTGGGGCACCATATACCCATTAAAAAGTTGTTGGATAGGGGGAGTGGCTATCCTACGAACCTAAAATCAACGGAAATTCAGGAAGCGTACAGTATAGACGACGAATATCAAATGATCAACACCTTAAAGCACTACTGGAAATTTAGTGATCACCATGCCAAGACCCAAGGATTAAAGCATGAGGAATTTGTACCCGGTGCGCTTGATCAAATTGGGTTGAATTACGCCAAAGAAAACTTTCCCGGTTTTAGCATTAGAAACATTGCCGTTAACGGGAATGTTTGGACTGGGGAAAAAACAGGGTATTACAGTGTGTTTAAGAAAGGTCAATACCCAGGGGAAAATGCTTTGAGTGCTTGTATAAAAATTTCCTACGGGAAGTTTGATTACTTTACCGGAGGGGACATAGGTGGGATTAATAGTTACGGCGCATCAGATTTAAATTCGATGGAATCCCATGTGGCACCTGTAATTGGCCCGGTAGACGTTGCAACATTAAACCACCATGGCAGTAGGGATTCCCAAAACACTTATTATGTGAGAACCATAAGGCCTAGGGTATGGGTTCAACAGAATTGGTCTTCGGATCATCCCGGAGATGAAGTGTTGACTAGGTTGTTGTCCAAGGAATTGTATCCGGGGGAGAGGGATATCTTCTCAACGGTAATGCTTCAGGCAAATAAAGATGTGATTGGAAGTAAATTGAACAACTACAAGAGCCATAACGGACATGTGGTGGTCAGGGTGTACAATAAAGGGGCCGATTATGTTGTCTACGTTTTGAACGATAGCACTGAAAAAAGAGAGGTACTTCAAAAATTTGGGGCCTATGAATCAAGGTAAGCTCAAATTTTTGGCACAAGCATCCATCGCGGCCTTTGGAGCTTACTTCTGCATGTATGCCTTTAGAAAACCCTTTAGCGTAGCTACCTTCGAGGGGCTAAGTTATTTTGGGATAGATTATAAGATACTGCTTATAATCGCCCAGGTGATAGGCTATACCCTTTCCAAGTTTTTGGGAATTAAGATCATTGCAGAAATGCCCAAAACAAGGCGTCTGCTGCTTTTGGTAAGTTTTATCGTCTTTGCAGAACTGGCACTGTTGGGGTTTGCGGTGGTCCATCCTCCCTATAATATCCTGTTCCTGTTCCTGAACGGCCTGCCTTTGGGGATGATATGGGGAATTGTGTTTTCCTATTTGGAAGGAAGAAAGACCTCGGAGGTGTTGGGAGTCATCTTGTGTTCCAGTTTTATAGTTTCCTCGGGAGCGGTTAAATCCGTGGGAAAGTATTTAATGGATGTACATTCGATTTCAGAGTTTTGGATGCCTTTTTTTACGGGTTTGCTATTTCTTCTTCCCTTGTTGTTTTTTGCTTTTTTATTGGAAAAACTGCCATCACCCAGCCAAAATGACATTCTAAAAAAATCATTGCGGAAACCACTCAATAAAACGGAAAGGATCCAACTTTATAGAAAATTCGCTTTTCCTTTGACCATATTGGTCATTTTTTATACGGCACTGACGGCAATTAGGGATTTTAGGGACAATTTTGCCAGGGAACTGTGGGATTCCCTGGGGTATGAAGACAGTTCTTCCATTTATTCGGTGTCCGAAATTCCCATAGCCATAGTGGTTTTGGCCATACTGGGGGTTATAGGCTCCGTTGCAAATAATAAGCGGGCATTCAATTACTATCACTACATTCTTATTTTTGGGTGCTTAACGGTCATTACCGCCACATTTTTGTTTCAAACGGGGAGCTTGCCCCCATTGTTTTGGATGATTCTTTCCGGGTTTGGAATGTATATCTGTTACGTTCCCTTTAATGGGCTGTACTTTGATAGAATGATAGCTACCTTCAAAATAAAAGGAAATGTAGGCTATTTGATCTATATAGCCGATGCTTTTGGTTATCTGGGAAGTATAGCTATTTTATTGTATAAAAATTTTGGTCAGGCCCAATTGTCCTGGCTTAACTTCTTTATCTACAGTATTTATTTTTTAGGGGCGATAGGGATTATGATTTCCATTACGGCCCTATTCTTTTTCAACAAAAAGTACCAAAAGGTAAAGGAAATCGATTTAAAAATTATAAGCGAATAAAAAACATGGGGGAAGGGAGTATACACCAAGTAGATACTGTTGTAATCGGAGGCGGCACCATAGGGACTGCTTGTCTATGGCATTTGGCAAAAAAAGGTAAAAAAGCCTTGTTGGTTGAAAGAAACCATATCGGAACTGGAAATACGTCCAAGGCGGCTTCACTAATGACGCAGGTAAGGACAAAAGAGGCATTGATTCCCTTAATCCAGGAAACCTATAAAAATATTGAAGCAATAGAGGCTTTGACCAATGAGTCGGTAGCTAAAAGAAAAGTGGGCACCATTCATATTGCCGCTTCAGAAAACACGGTTTCGGGCTTAAATGAAATAGTAGAAATTGCCAACAACCATACGATTAAGAATAGGGAAATTTCCAAGGAGGAACTACAGGAAAGGGTTCCTTGGTTCAATACGTCAAAAGTATTGAAAGCAAATTTTATGGAAGACGACTCTTACGTGGATGCGTACGTGTTGGCCAAGGTATATGCCCGGGCATCCCAAATGAAAGGAGCCGAAATATGGCAGGATACCGAAGTATTGGAACTATTGAAGGATGGCCAAAAAATCATTGGGGTAAAAACCACAAAAGGGATAGTGGCATGCGATAATATTGTTGATGCTGCCGGGGCATGGGCAAACCAATTGTCGTTGCAAGTGAATGTGGCCATTCCCATGGCGCCGGTCAGGAGCATCTATTGGATCACGGAAAAGAAGCCCTCAACTTTTTCAGAAAATCAGCCAATGCTCACCATACCCGATGCCATGGCGTATACCAGACCGGAATCTGGAGCATTGTTGTTTGGCCTTCGGGAAGAGAACAGTCCCCATTTTCACCCCAATGATTTGGCCAAGGAACCGCATGCGGCATTTTTGGGAAATCCAGAGGACCAATGGGATATTATCTTAAAACAGGGGAAGGCATTTGTTTCGTTTTTTCCAGAATTTGAAAATATCGGCATAGAAAACTGTATCACGGGAATATCAACATACACGCCAGATGGCTACTATACTTTTGGGGAGGTAAAAGAGCTTCAAGGATTTTATGTGGCGGCAGGTTGTGCTGGTGCAGGGGTGGCCGGAGCAGGTGGAATAGGCAGGATGATTTCTGAAATGATCAATGACGATGTTCTGTTTACGGATGGGCACCCATTTAGGGTAGGGCGTTTTGGGGCCATTGACCCCATGTCGGTCACCTTTAGACAACGCTGTGCAGATGCAAGAAGTAAAAAGAAAGACGGAGGATAATACTAATTATATACAATTTTATGAAAAGAATAAAAATGGTTGTTTTTGATATGGCAGGAACAACAATTAATGAAGACAATGTCGTTTACAAAACATTGTACAAAGTAATCAACGAACATACCGATAAGGTTAGCTTGGAATTGGTCTTGGAGCAAGGGGCCGGCAAGGAAAAACATCAAGCAATAAAGGATGTGTTGGTTACTTTGGGGCTTCAGGATGAATTGGATTCCCAGAAGATGTTCGAAGACTTTAAGTCTAAACTGGATGAAGCCTATGCCAATCTACATGTCACCCCTATTGCCGGAGTGGAGGAAATGATAGCGAGGCTTAAAGAGAATGATATAAAAGTGGTCCTCAATACAGGTTACAATAGTTTTGTTGCCAATTCCCTATTGGAGAAGTTGCATTGGGAAAAAGGAAAAAACTATGATGCTCTGATAACCGCTGATGATGTGGAGAACGGACGTCCTGAGCCAGATATGATTTTTAAGGCCATGCAGTTATTTGGGGTGGAAGACCCTGCCTGTGTGTTAAAGGCCGGGGATTCCACTATTGATATCGAAGAAGGTAAAAATGCAAATTGCGGCATTACCGTAGGGGTTTTATCCGGTGCGCAGACCTTGGAACAATTGGAGCAGGCCAATTCAGACTATGTTTTGTCATCATTGGCAGAATTGGATTTGGTCATCGATAATATTTAGGATTCATGAGTGTAAATCAAGGGGAGGATATTAGAAGCTTGGGGGAAAACATTCCCAGATCGGCCACAGGGGAGGATATCGTTGATAGGGATGCCCGATCCTTTTACCACCAATCCTTATCATCACCGGTGTTCAATGTGGTAAGCAAGGCGGAAGGCGCTTATCTGTTTGATGAAAACGGGAAGAAGTACCTGGATTTCCATGGTAATGGGGTGCATACGGTCGGGTATAACAATCCAAGGATTTATGATGCCGTTGTAAAGCAATTCGAAAACAAATTGTCCTTTTCCCCCAGGAGGTTTACGAACGGACCCGCAGTGGAACTTGCAGAAAAAATGATTGAGGTCGCCCCAAAAGGACTGGAAAAAGTGCTGTTTTGCCCAGGGGGTTCAGAAGCCATCGAAATGGCGGTAATGTTGGCAAAGCATTATACGGGAAAGTGGAAAACATTATCCTATTATGGCACCTTTCACGGAGCAGGCTTTCAGGCAATCTCTTTAGGGGCGGATGAGCATTTTAGGGAAGGCTTGGGGCCAATGATGCCCGGGGCCATACATCTAGAGTTGCCAGATTATTATAGAAACCCTTGGCAATGGACGGACCAACAGCAGATAGATGATGAATATCTTAGGCAATTACAACTGCAGATAGATCATAACCCGGGAATCGCTGCCCTAGTTACCGAACCCATATTTTACAATTCCACCGTTCCCACAAAGTATTACTGGGAAAATGTAAGGGAGATTTGTTCGGCCAATGGCATCCTATTGGTCTTTGATGAAATTTACACGGCTTTTGGCAGGACGGGGAAGATGTTTGCCGCTGAACATTTTGTTACCCCAGACCTTTTGGTGGTAGGCAAGGGTTTTGGGGGCGGCGTTGTCCCTTATGCGGGAATTATAGGAAGAAAGGAACTGGATGTTATAGCGCACAAATCCATTGGGCATTACACCCATGAGAAAAATCCGTTATGTGCTGCGGTTTCCAAGGCTGTGATAGCTTTTGTTGAAGAAGAAGATTTGCTTTCCAAGACAAATGCCTTAGGGGAGTATTTTAAAGAAAAACTGGAAGGGTTAAAAGAAGAGTTTGCTTGTGTTGGCAATGTAACTGGGCTTGGTTTAAATCTGGGGGTTGACATTGTTGTTAGCAAGGAAACTAAAGAAAGGGGCGTGGACAAAGCCCACTTTTTAATGAACTTTTGCTTGCAGCGCGGTGTTTCCTTCAAATTGATCCAAGGCAATATTTTGAACCTAAAACCATCCTTGGTGATTACCAGGGACGAAATTGATTTTACGTTGGAGACACTACGGGAGGCACTGCAAAGTTTAGGGGCTTAATTATCTTCAGAATAGAAATAGAGCACAAGCATGGTACAGTCATTGGCAGACCTGTTTACGGGAACATGGGGCAGTCTTCCGTTAAAGTAGATGGCATCGCCTTGTTGCACCTCTATCTCCTCATTGTCAATGATGTACACGCATTTTCCGGATAGAACATACTTGAATTCCCAAGCATCGGTGACTACTTTTTCCCTTTTTGAATTTGGGGAAACAGTGAGCATCACCGCTTCAAAGCCTACGGCGTTCAAACTTTTCCCGAAAATCTGGAAATAGGTAAAACCCTCAGCTTCCATCTCTTTTTCCAAGAACAGTTGCTCATCCTTTTTAATGTGAATGTATTTAGCACCGGCTTTCTTTTCAACCCCTTCAAAAAAAGTACTCGCATCTATTTCCAGCGCACTGATCAGCTCCAATAGCACAGGGAGGGAGGGAATGGTTCTTCCATTTTCAATTCTGGAAACCAAACCATTGCTTACCCCTGCGGTACTGGCTATAGTGCTAATGGTAATCCCATTTTTTTTCCGGATTGCCCGTATTCTTTTACCAATACCGATTAGAAAATCGTCCATAAATTTTCAGCAAAATAATTTATCCCACAATAATAGGGAAATAACAAGATTTTACACAGCTTGTAGAAAGGAGTTTCTTTCAAGACGATGAAAATTGTGTGTCATTTAGAAAAAACAAAACTTTGAAAAGCCAAGAGCTTTTTATCGTATTCAGTGCAGGAAAAGAAGTTGTTTTCAATTGGGGAACTACTTTGTTTATAGGGCTTTTGAGGGATGTAATTATATGGGACAGCGAAAGGATATTGCTTTTACTATACTTTTACCAAAGCCTTGTTTTGTGCCCAATAGGCCTGAATCTTATTTCAGACTATAATTGGTACCCGGCCCAGCTCCAAATCTAGCTATCAGATTTTTGTTGACCAGATCAGCGAGAATTCTTTTGACCGTTGGATTCGGAATGTCAAGTTTTTTGGCAACTTCACCCGATTTGGTTCCCGGATGGTCTGTTATAAAGACAAGAATGGATTTTTCTTTAGGTGATAGACTAGATTCAACACCTTTAACGGTCAACTTCTCCATCAACTGTTGTTGTATGTTCAACAAGGCGTCTAAGAAGAAATATATCCAAGAGCTTACATCTTCATTTGGCCGTTGAGCCTGACATTTTCTCAATTCTTGATAGTATTCCGCCTTTCTATGCTCTATCTCGTGTTCAAGACTAACGTATTGAATCCATTTATAGCCGTATTGTAGCAACAACAAGGTTGAAAGTAATCTACTTAGTCTGCCATTGCCATCCTGAAAAGGATGTATGCTTACAAAATCATAGCAAAAAATAGCGGATTTGACCAGGACATGGGTTTCAGTATCGTTGTGAAACCATTCAATCAACGTCCGCATGGCATCTTTAGTCGCTATGCCGGGGGGTGTGGTTTCAAATATGGTTTGTTTTGTGCCGTCTGGGAAAGTAGCTTCCACACTATTGCTGTGTTGTTTGTAATCTCCCTTATGCCATTTATCTTTCTTGCTATATTTTAGGAGTTGGTTGTGCAGGTTTTTAAGCGAATTTTCAGTAATATCAATATCGGCAAAAGACTCAGAAATTAAGTCCAGTACTTCAAAATATCCCGCAACTTCTTGGGTATCCCTATCCTCTATCTTTTCAATTGATAAATTTTTCAGGAATACATCAACTTCTGCATCACTCATATTAGAACCCTCAATCCTGGTAGATGCCCCAACGCTGCGCACCGTGGCGATAGCTTTTAATTGTTTTAGGCTTTGACCTTCTTTTTTTTCAATTGAAGTCCATTCGGCATCGAATCTATCTATTTTACTGATGACAGAAATAAGCTTCCAATCCAAGGAAATCTTAAGTGTATGTACATTGTTCATTTACCTAAAAATAACAAAAAATGATACGATAAGATACGATTTTATACAAAAATGATACGATAACAGCAACCGTATGGCAGATACGTTATGATATGAAAATAGATGCATTGTAAAATAAAATATTGAAAAACAATGATTTGCGTGTTTAGAATTAAAAGAAGAGGGGCTGTTTTCAATTGGAAAACCTATGGTTTTTGGAGCTTTTCAAAGAATTGGATACCCGTGGTGCATTTTGAAACAGATTTTTTTGAAAAGTGCGTCATGCTGAACCCGTTTCAGCATCCCACTATGGATTTTTGTACTAAGATTTATGGAATGTGACCCTGAAACAAGTTCAGGGTGACGAAAATCGTTGTTATTTTAACATTATATGGACGCTAAATTCTTTTTAAGGTTAAAATAGCAAAATGCACTACGGGTAATTGGATTTTTACTGATACAGAAAGGCACACCTTCTTGATTATTTTTAGCCAATTGAAAAAGCTTAAATCACGTTATAATCAAGTTAAGGAAATCAATCTACATCAACACACCATTTTTTGCCTCTATTGTAGGTGGCAAGTCGGTTTCGCCCAACATTTCCCTTAGGTCTGTTTCTATGATCCTGCATAAAGACATCATGGGAATATCGTTTGCCATCCCTTGAAAAGGATTTTCGGAGTAGTCGCCCACAATTTCCATCATCACATAGACCCAGCCAATGAGCGCGGTAACGGGAATGGAAAGCCAAATGCCCCAATGGCCCAATGACATCAATTCGGGGATCATACTAAAGGGCAAAAGCATAATGAATATCCCAACAAAAATTCTACTCATATTGGCATACTGTCTTGGTAGGGGGAATTTTTTGATTCGCTCATTTTTGCCTTGCAAAGTGTAGAAACTTCTAAGTATGTTTTCCATTTCCATGTGACGGAAGTCATCAATGAAGTCTTGTGTTCTCAACTGGGTTAAATCCCTGGATTGCTCATTGATTATTTGGGTTGCGGTATTTATATGGGCTATCAACCTATCGTGTTCATCGGGCGGTAAAAATAACTTGAGCTCTGTCTTGGTAATGTCATCATCCAATAATCCGACACCAAACTTATCTTGGTACTTTTTTGCCGTTCTTCCGATATGGCCTCCTTGACTGATATGTTCCCAAGGTGTGGCGACCAATAACTGGCTTCTATGGGCATAAAGCCAGGCAATATGTCGGTAAATTAATCTTTTCTTGATTTGTTGGAGGTCATTTTCACTTGCCTGGTCCTTCTTAAAAAGATTGGTCACATAGCCATCCACCATCATTCCCCATGTACGACTGTCATTGACTATGCCGCCCCATATTTTACGGGCTTCCCACATTCTGTCGTATGCTTGGTTGTTTTTAAAACCGACATAAAAGGCGACAGCCGTACCAATGACCGAAACAGGCAGCCAAGGAATACTAAAAGAGATAATCTCAAAATAATAAAAGGCGGCAATAACGCCCATTAACACTAACAGCCACAAAATATGCCCTGCGGTCCATTTAATAAAATTTCTTAGACTTATCCCTTTTGTTACGATCATCTTTTATTGAAGATTGTTTAGGAAGTTCAAAAACGCATCAGAACGCGTTACAAACCATTATCGATACTATAGGTGGATAGAAACAACAGTATGAACCCCAAGGCCATTCCCCTATAATATTGGTCCGTCACAAACAAGAGGGCAATTGCCGAAACGATCATAAAAACAGGATAAACATATTTCATCAATGTTTTTCCCGCTTTGTTGTCATTTATGTGCTTGGTCTTTTCTTTTTCAATAGCTTCCGATTTCGATTTTTGGTAAAGGCTTATGCACTCTTTGGCATGGGCCGGACGACTGTACAAAATATAACCCCCGTAACCCAAAAGAACGACAAGAAGCAAGCCCAACGGAATAAGCGCACCTTTCAACAATGCATTCTGACCTCTAACTATGAAGAAAGAAACAAGCAATAGCAGAATGCCCGTTCCTATCATGATCTTTCCTTGCAACACCTCGCTTTTTGCCCAAGTATTTATATATTCTGTGAAATCCATTTTTCTTAAGTATAGTACTCATTTTGGTAAAAATAGGAATTTTGAATTTCTGATTTCAAAATTCCTATTAGTGCATATCTTCCACTATGTTTTCTAAGAAAGGAGCATATGCTGTTTGAATTGGGTCAATGTTCAGGTTCTTGATTACCGTTTCTTTAAAGTTGGCACATAGCATACCGGGCACTCGATACATTAATGAAAGCGGGACAAACCTCATCAGAAAGGATATTGGCTAAGATAAAACAACTTTTAACTTTTAAACTACAAACTTCTAAACCCCAAAAATCTTAATCTGAAAAATTGACTCAAAAAAAAAATCGTCTAGAAAGTAATTTCTAGACGACCTTTTCAATTGAATAAGCGGAGGAAGAGAATCTTTTTTGAATCGGAGAACCCCACTGTTTTTAGGGCTTTTCAGAGGGGGATATTTTTACTGACACCGAAAAGGACTCTCTTTTGACTATACTTTAACATTTTAAGGTCAAAATAGCCCAAATTACTATAAATCATATCCTTTAGGTTTTGGGTATTCCAATCTAACTATCGGAACAATGATCTTAATTTTCTTAGCCAACTATATCTTGCTTCTTTCCAAGTTTTGTTTCCCTCATAATCTCTATCAAATCTTGAGAATACGGCTTGAGCCAAAAACCTTTTTATTTTGGTCAAAGACAATAATAAGTTCTGACTGTTCAATAGGCCTACATCTCTATCCAAATCAAAAATGGTTTTTAAGTTTTAGCCAATGGGGCATTATTTGGAAAGGCAGCTTTAGGGATGAACTATGCCTACAGCATAAAAGTAGTGGCGTTCGTTCTTAAAAAGTGGAGCGCTTTTGACATTTGGTTTTCCACCGTTTTTACTGAAATACCCATATCCAAAGCAATTTCTTTGTATTTCTTTTTTTCCAATTTGTTTTGAATGAATATTTCCTTGCACCGCGGAGGTAACTGATCTATCAACTTATTTAACCTTTCCATTCTGAAATCATAAAGGTCGTCTTCCAATGTTGCTTCAGAAATAACTTCCCATCTTATTTTATCCAAGGTATCAAATTTGATTTTTTGGCTTCTGATATGCTGTAAAAATTGATTGTGGCAAGTTTTGAAAAGGTAGCTTTTGAGCGATGTGGTAATGATTACCGACCTTCTTTTATTCCATAGGCCAACAAGGGCATCTTGCACGATATCCTCTGCCAATGAGCGATCGTTACAAAGATTGAAAATGTAATTACAAAGCCAATCATAGTACTCTGAGAACAAATGCCGATAGGCTTTTGCCTTGCCCTTTCGTAGTCCGTTTATCAGTTTTTCCTCATTCATATACGACATCAGCTGCTCAAATCTAACAAAATTAAAAAAAACGTAGGGGTTTTTTGTTATTTCCGCATCATAAAGGTAAAACAAATACCGAATGTCTAAATTCCATTTATTGGTCGATAAATTCATTGATAGTTCCATATCTCAAGAAGAAAGGGAAGTTTTGGAGCGATGGATTCAAGAGAATGAAAACAATATGGCTTTCTTTAAAAGTCGTCTCAAAGAATCAAATCGAATGATATTGGCCGACTTTGATACTGATTCGGCCTACCTAAGGTTCTTGGAAACCTTGAAGTCAAGAAAGAAAACTTCAAGATCGTTCCATCCAATGCTTAAGTATGCCGCGATTCTGATTCTTCTGCTTACGGTTGGTTTTTTTGCCAAAAGACAGCTATTCGATCATAGTCCTCAAACCTCTATAAAAGTGGTTGAAAATCATGAAGAAATGGATTTGGGCAATGATATTGTGGTCAAGTTGGCCGATGGAACCACCAAGGTTTTGAGTCCAGACGGCAAAGAAGAAGTGACGGATGCCCAGGGGGGCATTGTTGCCCGTAAAGAGGAGCATACCATAACTTTTGATAAAGCCAAAGAAGAAACGGGCAATTCAACAAGATACCATGAAATCTTTATTCCATTCGGACGGACATTTCAAATGAAGCTTTCGGATGGAACCAGAGTGTGGCTAAACGCAGGTTCAAAACTCCGTTTCCCCCAAAGCTTCGTCAATTCAGATAAGAATAGGATAGTCTATTTGGAGGGCGAAGCTTTTTTTAACGTTGTCAAAAACAAGGATAAGCCTTTTATAGTGAACACACGGGAGATAGATGTAGAGGTGCTCGGCACCCAATTCAATATTTCATCCTATGATACGGACGATTACATTGCTACCACTCTGGTGGAAGGCGCTGTCAAAGTTTATGAAACCAGGACACCCGAAAATGGCATTTTGCTTTCGCCAAATTTTCAGACCAACTACAATAAGTTCGCCAATCATTTCAACAAGGCCGAAGTGGATACAGATGTCTATACAGCATGGATGCAGGGGCGTTTGGTCATCGATAATCTAAAATTTTCCGAAATCCTGGTCAGACTGGAACGAAGATACTTCGTAAAATTCGTGAATAGGGCTGAACATTTAAACGATGAGATCTATAAGGGTGAATTTGTTGACGAGGACATTGAGTCCGTTCTCAAAACAATAGCCCTAAGTACATCTTTTAACTATGAAATAAATCAGAACATAATAACGATAACACAATAAAAAAAAGAAAGGGAAGTGTTGGCCCACTTCCCTTTTCAACTTGATCATTAATATATTATAACTAACAATCAAAGACACTCAAAACTATGAAAAAAAGTGACGAGGACCATGTTCTTGGCAAAGCACGTGGCAAAAAATTAAATCTCAAAATGAAGTTCTGTTTTCTCATGGCCTCCCTTGTGCTCTTTCAGGTATCGGCTAATTCGATCATGTCGCAGAAGAGGATGGAATTCAATTATGACAACGTTCCGTTGAAGCGGATTTTAAAAGAAATAAGATCCCAAACGGGATATCGTTTCTTTTACAACGTCAGGGAAATAAACGACAAACAGAGAACCTCCCTCAAAGCGGATATGGAAACGATAAGGGAAGTTATGGACAAATTGGCGCCCAAGGTAAATCTTGACTATGCGATTAATGAAAATCAAATAGTCCTGACACGCAGGATAATTGCCATCAACGCACCGCCTCAAGAAAGGGAAATAAGAGGTACGGTCAGGGATGAAAACGGATCGCCCCTTCCTGGTGCCAGTATTGTTGAAAAGGGCACTGCCAATGGCACGGAATCTGATTTTGATGGTAACTTTTCCATTACCGTTCAAGATGAGAATGCCGTTTTGGTCATTTCGTACATCGGTTTTACCACCAAAGAAGTTCCAGTTTACCAACAATCCAATCTTTCCATTACGCTACAGGAGAGTACTTCGGCCTTGGATGAAATTGTGGTGATTGGTTATGGAACACAACTTAAAAGTGACCTTACAGGTTCTGTATCATCTTTGCGTACCGAAGATTTTAATCCAGGTGCCAATGTGTCGGTAGACCAATTGTTACAAGGTCGTGCAGCCGGGGTACAGATAAGTCAGGCCAGTTCCGCTCCCGGCGGTGGCCTTAGTATCAGGATACGTGGGGCCAGTTCATTGAACGCTGGTAACGAACCATTGTATGTTATTGATGGTTATCCAATTGACAATAGCCCAAATTTATCTTCGGGTACTACTGCTGCACAAGTCGCCAATAACAATAGCCCAAGAAATCCACTGAATGCGTTAAACCCGGCAGATATAGAGTCCATAGAAATTCTTAAGGATGCTTCGGCTACGGCAATTTATGGGTCACGGGGTGCCAATGGTGTTATTATGATCACCACCAAAAAGGGAAGGGAAGGAAAAATCTCCGTAACCTATGATGCATATGCGGGTATGCAGAGTGTCGCAGAAACGATCGATGTTCTCTCGACCAGTGAATATATTGAAGCTATCAATGCTTTGTCCTTAGATCAGGGAAATGAAATCGTTTTTACGGATGAGGATATAGCCCGAATAGGGCAGGGAACTGGCTGGCAAGACCAAATATTCCGTACGGCACCGGTCACCAGTCATAATCTATCTGTTCAAGGAGGGTCGGAGAGAACATCCTTTTATGCCTCATTCAATTATTTTGACCAAGAGGGGGTGGTCAAAAATTCAGGAATCGAAAGATTTACCGGTAGGATAAACATTGACACAAAGATTGGTGAACATGCCCAAGTAGGGATAAATTTTAATACCAGTCTCGTTCAAGACAACAACAATGTGGACGGTGTCAATACCAATGAGCAAGCGGGCCCCATCAATACTTCACAACTTTATGACCCCACAGAACCTGTGTTTAATGATGATGGGTTAATTACCCAATCTCCCAATTTGACAATTAATAATCCATTGGCTCTCGTCAATGGTATTTCAAGTTTGGGTGAGACGAACCGTACTTTCGGCACGGTCTTTTTAAATTATGATTTCACAGATGACCTATCCGGCAAATTCAATTTTGGAACAGATCGGCAACATGCACGAAGGGATATTTTCAACTCCACACAAACCATAAGGGGCAGTAACCAGGACGGTATAGCCAACATAGAGGTTTTGGAACGTTCAAACTATCTTTTTGAATACACCATGAACTATAACAAGGTATTTAAAGAGAAACATAACCTAACGGTTTTGGGGGGTATCACATTTCAACAATTTGATGCGCGGCGTTTTTCTGCGAATATCAGTGGTTTTCCGACAGATGAGATTGGAACGGACAATTTAGAACTCGGTGATACCAACACTGACGATCTTAGTAGCAGAAAAGAAAGAAATTCGCTACTGTCCTATCTGGGAAGGGTAAACTATAGCTTTGATAATAAGTATCTAATTACCGCTTCCATTAGGGCAGATGGATCTTCGCGCTTTGGGGAGAACAATAAGTTCGGGTACTTCCCTTCTTTTGCCTTGGGGTGGAAGCTTTCCGAAGAGAGTTTTATCCCAGACGTCTTTAATGAATTAAAGCTTCGTGCAAGCTGGGGGCAGACTGGGAATCAGGAAATAGGCAATTTCAATTCTCTGTTGACGTTTGAAGCGGGCCGTAATGTAGTATTGGATGGAAATATAGAGGGTAGCGTGCAACCATCCCGCATAGCCAATTTAGACCTAAAATGGGAAACCACGGAACAGTGGGATGTAGGTTTGGACATTGGGTTGTTCAACGGGAGGATCAGCACAACCTTGGATTATTTTTCCAAGACCACCAACGATTTATTGTTTAATCTACCGTTGCCTTTGGCATCCGGTTTCGGTTCAATTTTGACCAATGTTGGGAAGGTCGAGAATACGGGATTCGAAGTTCTGATCAATTCTGCCAATGTAGTGACTGATGATTTTAAATGGGACACCTCATTGAACTTTTCCACCATTAGCAATGAGGTGGTCGATTTGGGAAGAATTGACAGGATTGTCACAGGCGGTGTCCAAGGTGTAGGCAATACGTCCGTAATACAGAAAGGCGACCCTTTGGCATCCTATTTTGGTTATGTGGTCACGGGTTTCTTTCAAGAAGGTGATGATATTGCAAATTCCGCACAACCCGGTGCACAACCTGGCTTTCCAATTTTTGAGGATCGAAATGGGGATGGGGTCATTAATCCGGATGACCAGACCATTATTGGAAGTCCCTTTCCGGATTTCGTATATGGTATTCGTAACTCCTTTCAACACAAAAACTGGAATCTTGATATCTTTTTCCAAGGTCAGGAAGGAGCAGATCTTTTGAATGTTAATCTCATCGAATCCTTATATCCGGCAAACTTTCGCAGAAACCGGCTGGCCAAAACCATTCTGGACAGGTGGACTCCACAGAATACGGATGCCAAATGGCCCTCTTCCGTAAACCCAAACGCTTATGGAGGGAGTAAGGTGAACACCCTTACGGTGGAAGATGCTTCTTTCTTTAGGTTAAAAAATGTTCAGCTAAGTTATGATGTACCAGTGGGCAACATTACTTTTTTGAATTCCTTGAGACTATATGTGACCGGACAAAATCTCTTTACGATTACGGATTACAGCGGATTTGACCCAGAAGCCAATTCATTTAATTCTCCTAATTCTCCGGGAGTCGGTAATGTTAGAATCGATTATAGTAGCTATCCTCTTGCCAGGACCTATCTATTGGGATTGACCGCTAGCTTTTAATTTAACAAAACAAAATCATTAAAATGAAGACACATTTTCATACAATTATACTAGTACTAATACTGATGTTGGGTTTGGGGGCCTGTGAAGACCGTTTGGACGAAGAGGTATTCTCGGAGCTCGCCCCGTCCAATTTACTGATTACGGAAGAAGGGATCAATTCGTTGTTAAACTCGGCCTATACCTACGGACATAGATCAGGAGGAGATACCTCTTGGTCACCCTACTATATGGCCTCAATGCCCGCAGGAGAAGTTTGGGGGGCGGGCGGAGGTATTGAAAGTCTGTGGCAGGCATTGATTGATCATACCTGGGACAGCAACCATTCCCAGATTCGCACACAGTGGGTCAGTTATTTTAGGAGCATTAGGGATGCCAATATTGTTTTGGATAATCTGGATAATGAGAATTTCTCTTCGGGATTCAGACAAAAAATAGAGGCAGAGGCGCACTTCTTGCGTGGATGGTCCTATTCCGAATTATACAATTTGTTCGGGGCCGTTCCATTGTATACATCCCCAAGTGATGATCCCTTATTGCCAAGGGCATCTGAAACTGATGTGCGAACCTTTATAGAACAAGAGCTCAATTTGGCCATAAACTCCTTGCCCATTGAAAATGAATTTGGTAGGGGAACAAGGGGAGCTGCCATGGGAATTTTGGCCAAGTATTATTTGAATAGTAAGCAATGGCAGGAAGCTGCCGATTTAACGCAACAAATTATAGATCTTGGTGTTTATGAACTGATTTCGGATTATGGCCAAGTTTTCAGTATTGCAAACGAAGGAAACAATGAATTGCTTTGGGCATTGCCCAAAGATCCCACTGGGGTTAGCACCTTTCAACTGTTAAATGCCCTTATTTTCCCTCCCGATTATCCAAGACCATTCTCCAACAATGGGGTATTTGCCGCCAGAACCTATTTGTTCGATGATTTTGTAAATTCATTTGATGTGAATGATTCACGAAGAAATCTTATCATTACGGAGTATGTGAGTACGGCAAGTGGGGAAGTTGTACAAGGTTTGGGCAACGACCAGTCCTTTCCCTATAAGATTGAATTCGATCCCGGTTCTGTTGGTGCCAGGTCAGGAAATGATATTCCCATAATCCGGTATGCCGATATTCTTTTGACGAGGGCGGAAGCTTTAAATGAGTTGTCAGGTCCAAGCCAAGAGGCGATTGATTTGATAAATCAGGTAAGGATCAGGGCAGGAATCCCATCTCTGGATTTAGCAGGATATACCCAAGAATCGTTAAGACAGGCTATCCTCTGGGAAAGAGGGTGGGAGTTATGGTTTGAAGGTAAGGCCCGTGAGGATCAGATCAGAAATGGGACGTTTATTTCCAGGGCGCAGGCAAGAGGGAAGACCACTCAAGATTTTAGGGTCCTTTTCCCAATACCAGAGATAGAGTTGGATGCAAATCCGGCATTGGAACAGAATCCTGGATATTAAGGGGGTATTCAAAAAGCCATTCAAATACTGTTGTCCAAAAGATAGAATATAAAAACAATCAAATAGAAATGAATTTGAGTACAAAGTTTCAAACACAATTATTGACCTTTCTGATTGTAGGTTTTCTTGGATTGCTTGCAGAACGTGCAGTTGCGCAGAAATCAACAGATTACCCAAAAAAACCAAACTTCATCATCATTTTTGCTGATGATTTAGGCTATGGGGATTTAGGGATCTATGGCCATCCTACAATAAATACGCCCAATCTTGATAGAATGGCCATAGAGGGTCAGAAATGGACCAATTTTTATGTAGGCGCAAGTGTTTGTACACCGAGTAGAGCTGCGCTTCTTACTGGGCGTTTGCCGGTAAGAAGCGGTATGGCCAGCAATAAGTCGCGTGTTCTTTTTCCAAATTCGGCCAATGGCCTGCCCTTGGAAGAAATTACGTTGGCAGAACAACTCAAAACAGAGGGTTATGGTACTGCCTGTATTGGGAAATGGCATCTTGGACATAAAGAAAAGTATTTGCCAACGAATCATGGTTTCGATTATTACTATGGTGTTCCATATTCCAACGACATGGATCTCACCCGAGAGTTGGAACCTCCCAATGGTTATTGGGATTTGTGGACCAAGGAGTATGAAAGCCTTCAAATTACGGATTTCAATGTTCCCTTGATTCGAAATAATACCATTATTGAACGTCCTGTCGATCAACATACGATTACAAAAAGATATACTGATGAGTCAATACAATGGATACGAAAGAACAAGGAAAACCCTTTTTTTCTTTATTTGGCGTATAACCTGCCCCACGTACCGCTATTCGCCTCCAAGGAATTTAAGGACACAAGCCGAAGAGGACTATATGGAGATGTTGTTGAGGAAATTGACCATAATGTTGGCCGCATAATAACTACCTTAAAAGAGGAAGACCTAGCTGAAAATACCATAGTGGTATTCACATCGGACAATGGGCCTTGGCTTCCAACCGAAATATCTGGCGGCAGTGCGGGACTATTGCGAAATGGAAAGGGATCTACATGGGAAGGGGGTATGCGTGAACCTTGTATTTTTTGGTCCCCCAATAATATCAAGCCCAAAGTGGTCATGGACATGGGAACTACAATGGATTTATTTGAGACATTTTCCAATTTGGCTGGTGTTGCCGTACCTTCGGATAGGGAAATGGACGGCGTGGACTTGTCCCCAGTGCTATTTGACAATGGGAACAGTCCTCGGAATGTGATTTATTACTACAGGGGAAGGGATCTTTTTGCGGTTAGGGTAGGTTCCTTCAAAGCGCACTTTATCACACAGGGGGCATATCACAAACAAGAACGTGTAGAACACAATCCTCCCCTTTTGTACAATTTGGATGAAGATCCTTCAGAAAGATTTGATGTCTCTAAAAAGTTTCCTGAAATCATTAACGAAATAAGGGAATTGGTACGTAAACACAATTCAAGAATGGTCATGGGTCCAGATTTGTTGGAACTTAAGGAATGATTGAGGTGATTTCAAAGGCTAAAAGGTCTAATGTACAGTGTTTTTGTAAGAACAGAACATTGTATGGAGGAGGTGAGATATATTTTTTGGAAATAGAACGTAATGCGTTATCCAATTGGGGTTTAGGGCAAAAAATTAAGTTTAGTCAATTTGATTTAGTTGGGGGAGGGTGTGAAATTTGCACCCTTCCCATTTTTGCGGCATGTGCTTCCCTTATGGATTTCCTTAAGTAGATTGTCACCGCTATCCAATGCCCACTATGAATGAGATTTAATATGACACCAAAAATAAGGTGAATCCACCAAAGATTACAACCAAAAAACATGAAAATGAATCTAAACGAACGATATAAATATCTGATAGCAATTTTGGTATTCAGTTTCGCCCAAATAAATGGACAGCAGAAAGGTACAATTCCGGAAGTGGAAATCCTTTTGGAGCAGATGACCTTGGAAGAAAAAATTGGACAACTGAATCTCTTAAGACCAAGTGGTGGTGTGGCGACAGGCTCAGTATTCAGTGAAAATGTAGAGGAAAAAATCAAGACAGGACAAGTAGGTGGAGTGTTTGGAGTCAGTGGTCCAGGCCGAGTCCGTAAGGCCCAAAAATTGGCTTTTGAAAACAGTCGTTTCAAAATACCATTGTTGATCGGTTCCGATGTAATCCATGGGTATAAAACGATATACCCGATTCCCCTGGGACTTTCATGCACATGGGATATGGGTCTAGTTGAACAAGCGGCAAGCATGGCGGCCAAGGAGGCAACGGCAGATGGTGTAATGTGGAACTTTTCGCCAATGGTGGACATTGCTCGTGATCCTCGTTGGGGCCGTATTGCCGAGGGGTCGGGAGAAGACCCCTATATGGGGGCTAAGGTGGCCATGGCCATGGTAAAGGGTTATCAAGCAAATGATTTGGCCGCACCCAACACCATGTTGGCCTGTGTGAAGCATTTTGCTCTATATGGCGCGGCACAAGCTGGGCGGGACTACCATACTGTTGATATGAGCAGGTTGAAAATGTTCAACCAATATCTACCTCCCTATAAAGCAGCTGTGGATGTTGGTGTTGCCAGCGTAATGACCTCTTTTAACGATATTGATGGCATCCCGGCCACGGGCAATAAATGGCTGTTGACCGATTTGCTTCGTAATAGCTGGGGATTTAATGGTTTTGTAGTTTCTGACTATACCTCAGTGAATGAGATGGTCAAGCACGGCCTTGGGGATTTACAAACAGCTTCGGCCTTGGCCCTAAAAGCCGGATTGGATATGGACATGGTTGGGGAAGGATTTTTGACCACTTTAAAAAAATCACTGGATGAAGGGAAGGTAACCGAAGAAGAAATCACTCAAGCTTGCCGTAGGGTGTTGGAAGCTAAATACCATTCAGGCTTGTTTGACGATCCCTATCGCTATGTGGATGATGAACGACCAGAAAGGGATATTCTAACCAAAGCAAATCGTGCATTGGCACGAAAGCTGGCCACACGCTCTTTTGTACTGCTCAAAAATCATAGCCAAATACTACCCATAAAGAAAGATGCCAAAGTCGCTTTAATAGGTCCTTTGGCAGACAGCAGAAAGAACATGTTGGGCACTTGGGCTCCAACAGGAAATCCAGATTTGGCGGTCACTGTCCTGGAAGGGTTTAAAAATGTGGCACCTAATACTGTAATCATCCATGCCAAGGGCTCCAATATTTTGGAAGATGAAGTCCTAGCAAAAAAGGTGAATGTGTTTGGTCCAAGGATTGTTTTGGACGACCGTTCTCCCGAAATTATGTTACAAGAAGCGATTAAAGTAGCCAATGAATCTGATGTTGTTGTAGCTGTGGTTGGTGAGGCCACAGAAATGAGTGGGGAAGCATCTAGTCTAACCGACATCTCCATCCCTGAAAGCCAAAAGAAACTGATTCGTGCTTTGGTAGCTACCGGAAAACCTGTTGCTTTAGTCCTGATGAGTGGCCGTCCATTGACCATACTGGAAGAGTTCAATATGCCGATTGCCATTTTACAGGTCTGGCATCCGGGAGTTGAGGCAGGCAATGCCATAGCCGACGTGGTATTTGGCAATTACAATCCATGTGGAAAGCTCACCGCCACCTGGCCAAGGAATGTAGGGCAGATACCCATTTACCATAGTGTGAAGAATACGGGGAGACCCAATCCAGAAGGGAAATACAAGAAATTTAGATCCAATTATCTCGATTCGCCCAATGCCCCTTTAATCCCTTTTGGTTATGGTCTTAGCTATACTACTTTTGATTACTCCAATCTTAGATTGGATAAATCGGAAATTGGCAAAGGTCAAAGTATTGAGGTAACCGTTACCGTCGAAAACACAGGAAATTATGACGGTGAAGAGGTGGTGCAACTTTATTTAAGTGATTTGGTCCGTAGTATTACCCCTCCCAAACGACAGTTGAGGGGCTTTAAAAAAGTAATGTTGAAAAAAGGCGAACGGAAAGAGGTGACTTTGATACTATCATCAGATGATATGAAATTCTACAACGGCAATTTGGAATTTGTAGCAGAACCTGGTGAATTTATCGTTTATGTCGGAACCAATTCCAATGCAACACTTTCCAGTTCCTTTACCTTAAAATAGTAGATGTCATGATAAAAGTTTTCAGCGTAATGTTGTTATCCATTTTATATGGTGTGATGACCCTAGGCCAAGAGCGATACAAGGATTCCATATTTTCAGATATTGAATTAAAAACCTTTACCTACTCGGATACACTTCAATTAGACCTATATACCCCTAAAAAGGATACACTTCTGAACAGACCCCTATTATTATTGGTCCATGGAGGAGGTTTTTCAATAGGAAAAAGGAATAATCCCCGGCAACAAAAATTTTGTATTCAAATGGCCCATCGAGGCTATGCCGCGGCATCAATAAGCTATAGGTTGACCCGTAAAGGAAAATCTTTTGGTTGTGACTGTCCTGCATCGGAAAAAATCAAAACATTCAGGTTGGCAACCGAGGATGTTTTAAAAGCCGTGAACTTTCTTACTGAACGGGATAAAGAACTGGGCATAAATACCTCGAAAGTAGTTCTGGTAGGTAGTAGTGCTGGTGCAGAAGCTGTTTTGAATTCTGTTTTTATGCGGCATCACCATGATTTTAAAGATTTGCCCTTTCCAGAAGAAAAATTCATTGGGGTTGTTTCATTCGCTGGAGCTGTAATGGATATTGATTATGTGACCGAAGAAACCAAAGTGCCGACATTGTTATATCACGGACAAAAGGATAAATTGGTTCCTTTCGGAACTGCACCCCATCATTATTGCGATACTGATTCCTCTGGATACCTCATTTTGGCGGGTTCGTCGTCGATTGCCAAAAAATTGAAGGAATTGGACACTCCCTATGATATAAGGATTGACCCCCAGGGCAACCATAAATGGGCCAATCTACCTTATGATCGGGTTGATGAAATTGCTGGATTCGTCAAAGAGGTAATTTTGGATGGGAAGTTCAGACAGACAAAAATTCATGTAAACGAGGAATAAGTAATACTGTTCTTGAGCTAATTTGTTGTAATCCAAAGCATCATGGCAAAAGGGAAAGAAACTGCATGGTTTTTCCTTTGAGAATACTTTTAAAGAATCCAAAATCAATATTTTAAAAGAAACCCCAAGTAGTTTTTACAACCAATATGGCCATGACCAAGCCAAAAATTAAACGCAACCATTTTACGGACATTTGTTGTCCTGTTCTTACACCAAATGGTGCTGCAATAAAGATTCCGATAAGTATGGGAGCCACTAATCCTAAGGAAATATATCCTATTTGATAAGATAGGGGATTGGCCACAGTTTGGACATCGCCAGTATTTAAGTAGCTAAAACTCACAGCTATGGCCAGTAGCATCACGACCCCAATGGAAATAGAGGAAGTTTTTTTAAAATGTATGCCAAATATATCAGTCAAGGCAGGGATAAGGACGATGCCCCCGCCAAAACCAGAAAGCGCTGAAGTGACTCCAGTGAATCCCCCTAAACCTATATGGCACCAATTGCTGGCCTGTATTTTTTGTTGCATTTGGGATGTTTCGGTTTTCGGACGATAGAAAAGAAATCGAACACAGACTGATAAGACCAAAAAAAGAAATAGAATATCAAAATATGTTTTTGAATACCATTCGGAAATTTTCAACCACTCTGAGACTGTGTAGGCCAATAACCCTGCAGGAATGCCAATTAGAAGAGTCTGTTTGGGATAAAGATTTTTTATTTTGTAATGTCTGAGCGAAACAGCAAACCCGTTAAAAACGGTTATAAATAAAGAGTGGGAAATAATGTATTTAACCGCTTCTTGTCCTTCGATACCGAAAAATGTGAAAACCATATCCAAAGCAGGTATCAAAATGATATTTCCACCAGTGCCCATAAGTCCTGAATAGAACCCATTCGCCACGCCAACCAAACATAATAAGAATATGAGATTGAGGTCCATTGTTCACATATGATCGACCAATATAAAGATAGGGAGAATAAAATCCACGCCAAGAACCAATTTGATATGCCGAAATTCTGTTATATCTTATTGGCTTAGCGTCTCTATTTTTGAATTTCATGGGTAAATACCACATGATTTAGCTAAACTCAAAATATATGTTCGTTCCTGGATTACCTTCCTTAGGGTCGATTTTGATTCACCTTTCCCCATTGATACCGACAACGATGCCTTCCATTTAATTGTTTTACCTCAGCATACACCAGATTTATATGGCGGTAAGAAATGAAAAAACCGCTAGAGAAAACTCTGCGGTTTTTAATTTCAAGCCTTGCGCTTGAGTGCGGAGGAAGAGGGATTCGAACCCCCGGAGGTGTGACCCTCAACAGTTTTCAAGACTGCCGCATTCGACCACTCTGCCATTCCTCCAAAATAACTTTAGGCTTTTTAGGACCTAAATCCGCTTTTAGCGGGCTTGCCTGTCGCAGCTTTTGCGTAGGCGGGTGCAAATATACTAACCTTTTCCAATTAGGTAAAAAGTTTCGGTTTTAATTTTAAGGGTACGGGAAAACAGAGTTTCCATAGCCCTAGCATCAATAGAATACCTACCGATCAATTTTAAGGTGCTACTTTTGCCCCCATGGAAGAACTTTGGCATTACCCGCTTTTGATTGTCGTTGGTTTTATCGTAGGCTTTATCAACACCATAGCTGGGGGTGCTTCGCTCATTACACTGCCCACCTTGATCTTTTTGGGGCTGCCCCCTGCCGTTGCCAATGGCACCAATCGAATTGCCATTACGGTGCAGACCGCCACAGGAGTGGCCGGCTTTAAGAGTAAGGGGGTATCTACCTTTCCCTTTAACCTGTATTTGGGCATGGCCGCTTTCTTTGGGGCGATTATCGGGGCCAACATTGCCGTGGATATTAAGGGGGAGACCTTTAACCGTATCCTGGCCCTGATCATGATCGTTGTGGTGTTGCTCATCATTTTTAAGCCCAAAATAAAGATTGAAGAATTACAAGAACGGTTAACGGGTAAATACCTTTGGCTGGGTATTCTTACTTTTTTTATCATAGGAATTTATGGAGGCTTTATCAATGCTGGCATCGGTTTTGTGATTATCATGTACCTGCATTATGTGCATAGAATGAACTTGGTGCGGGTCAATGCCACCAAGGTCGCCGCTGTTTTTGTATATACTTTGGCCGCATTGGCGGTTTTTATTTTTAATGACAAGGTCAATTGGTTGGTAGGATGTATTTTAGCCGTTGGGCAAGGGGCCGGGGCTTGGGTGTCCAGCCGTGTGTCCGTTAAGCGGGGAGACGGTTTTATTCGCCTATTTTTGATAGTAATGGTTATAGCCATGGCAATTAGGCTGTGGTTTTTTATGTAGACAGTAGATAGCAATAGGTGATGATGCCTTAAACTGATTTGATTTTCAACCAACAACCAACAACGAACGATAGATATGCCGGGATTTGAATTATTTGGAAATACAGAACGAGCACAGGTCAATGAGGTATTGGACAATGGCGTTTTAATGCGTTATGGTTTTGACGGAATGCGCAACGGCCATTGGAAGGCCAAACAATTGGAAGAGGCCCTCTGCAACAGAATGCAAGCGCGCTATGCCCAGGTGGTGAGCAGTGGCACCGCAGCTCTTACGGTGGCCTTGGCCAGTGCAGGAATTGGGGCCGGAGATGAGGTCATTATGCCCACTTTTACCTTTGTGGCCAGTTTTGAATCGATTTTGGCCTTGGGGGCCGTTCCTATTTTGGTTGATGTGGACGATACACTGACCTTAAGCCCAGAAGCCGTGGAAAAAGCCATCACCAGCAAGACCAAGGTAGTGATGCCCGTGCATATGTGCGGATCCATGGCAGATTTGGAGGCCCTCCAAAAAATCTGTGACAGGCATGGACTGTTGCTTTTGGAAGATGCCTGTCAGGCCATTGGGGGCAGTTACCGCGACAAACCTTTGGGGAGCATTGGCGATCTGGGCTGTTTTTCCTTTGACTATGTAAAAACGATTACCTGTGGCGAAGGGGGGGCGGTAATCACCAACAACGAAGCTTTTTATGAAAATGCCCATAAATATTCAGACCATGGCCATGACCATATCGGGAACGATAGGGGAGCGGAGGCACATCCTTTTTTGGGCTATAATTTCCGTATTTCTGAATTGAATGCTGCCGTGGGCTGTGCCCAGATCCAGCGTTTGGACAAATTTTTGGAACTACAGAAACGTAACTACACCATAATTAGAGAAGCCCTTTCTACCATTGATGGAATTACTTTTAGAAGGGTTCCAGATGGGGGAGAGGAAAATTATTCATTTCTGAATTTCTTTCTTCCTACCGAAGAACTTGCCCAAAAAGGCCATAAGGCATTGGCGGAAAACGGGATTGATGGTTGCTTTTATTGGTATGATAACAATTGGCATTACTATCGCAAATGGGAACACCTCATTCAGAAGAAATCATTGGGAAAATTGCCCAACGAAGTATTGGAACAACTACCCGATTATGCTAAATCAGATTTTTCAGCATCCGACCATTGGGTGGGGCGTAACATTTCCAGCTTGATTAAATTGAGTTGGACGGAAGATGAGGTTAGACAAAGGGCAACGGTAATGGCCGAGGTGTTGAATGGTTTGTGAGATGACTGTTTGTGGGTATATGAGCTTATAGGTTTATGAGTTTATAGGTTTATAAGTTTAAGAGAGGGTATAGAACCAAAAACTCATAACTATTAACTCAAAACTATTAACTCAAAACTATTAACTCAAAACTATCAACTCAAAACTATCAACTATCAATACCCAACATATTCTACAATCTCCAAGCCGTAGCCGACCATGCCCACACGTTTGGACTGTGGGGAGTTGGTCAACAGTTTTATTTTGGAAATGTGGAGGTCGTGCAGGATCTGTGCCCCAATGCCAAAATCCTTGGTATCCATCTCAATCTTTGGAGCTTCGGTAACACCACCGTTCTGTAATTCCTTTATTTCTTCCAGTCGACTTAGCAGATTGGATGCCTGCTGACTCTGGTTAATAAAGATCATGGCACTTTTTTCTTCCTGGTTAATGGCCTCGAACATCAACTGTAATTGGTCTTCGGGATTCTTGGTCAAAGTGCCTAGAATGTCATTGTTGACCAAGGTGGAGTTAATACGTGTTAAAATAGGTTCATCAATGGTCCAACTGCCCTTGGTCAATGCTATGTGCACATGATTATTGGTGGTCTGTTGGTAGGCCCGCAACCTGAATTCCCCAAAACGGGTGGTAATGGTAAAATCCTCCTTCTTCTCAATAAGGCTGTCATGCTCCATGCGGTAGGCCACCAAATCTTCTATGGAGACGATTTTTACACCAAATTTTTTGGATACGGCCATCAGTTCGGGCAACCGGGCCATGCTGCCATCCTCGTTCATGATCTCAACGATCACACCGGCAGGTTTTAAACCGGCCAAACGCGCAAAATCTATGGCGGCCTCGGTATGTCCTGTTCGTCGTAAAACTCCTCCTTCTTTGGCAATCAACGGAAAAATATGTCCGGGACGGGCCAATTCGTGTGCTTTGGTGTTTTCATCGGTCAGGGCCAGGACCGTTTTGGCACGGTCGGAGGCAGAAATTCCGGTGGTCACCCCATTGCCCCGTAGATCGACCGAAACGGTAAAGGCGGTTTCCAAAGGATCTGTATTGTGGCTCACCATTTTGGCCAACCCCAGGGTCTTGCACCTACCTTCGGTCAGGGGAGCACAGATCAGACCACGGCCATGGGTGGCCATAAAGTTGATGGTCTCTGGGGTAATCAATTCTGCCGCAGCTAAAAAATCGCCCTCATTCTCACGGTTTTCATCATCTACAACAATGATGACCTTGCCTTTTTTAATATCGGCAATGGCTTCTTCTATGGTGTTGAGCTGTATTTTTTTTTCAGTTATCTGCGTCATCGGCCTTTCTTTTTTTGAAAACACGGGTTATGTTGTCCCAAACATTGCCAAAACTCATCAGACCCCGGTCGGCTGTGGCCCGTTTGGTGAGCAAGATACTAAAAGGAAACATGACCAAGGTGGAAAACCAAGCCCCCAGTACAGGTTGCATATTTCCTTTCTTAGCATAATTTTCGGCAAACACCCCCAAAAAATAATAGGCGAGAAACAAAATAATGGCAACCACCATGGGCAGGCCGATCCCTCCCTTTCTAATGATGGCTCCTAAAGGGGCACCTACAAAGAATAGGATGATACACGAAAAGGCCAAGGCAAATTTTTTGTGCAACGACAAAATATGCCGGTTGTAAATCTCGTAACGTTTGTTCAGCTCTGTTTTTTTACTGCGAATGCCATTTAAAATGGTCGTAATCTTGTTTTTTGCATTGCTCAATACTTGCGAACGTTGCCATTTTGGCAACAGATCGATCATATTGTCTGGAGGGGGGGTGGTGTCTGCAATCTTTTCCAGTGCGGCAGCTACTTTTTGTGAAGGCATCCCCGGCGTGGAATCTATTTTACTGGCCAGAAAGATGCCCATGCGGTTGGTGGTGTTTTTGGAGAAGGCCTTTACCTTATCGATGTTGTTGTTCCTTAGGGAATCGATATCTTTTCGTAGCCGAAAAATATTTTTCATCTTATCGGTGGTGATGTCGGACTCAGCCTCCAGATCTTGATTGTTCAATTCCGATACATCAATGTTCTTGATATAGGTCTCAAAATGCGATTTGGCATAGGGGTATTTGCGTTTGTTCGAAGATGACTTTGGCTGTAACTCTTCATAGTAATACCCATCCTTGAGCACCAATTGGATCAAGTCCGATTCTTCGCTACTGATCAGTTCCCCTTCTTTGGCCTTGATCACCGTGGTATTAACTCCCTTATTCTTTTGGTGTATGATGACATCTTCCAGAAAGCGATCTTTTTCGCCATATTTTTTGCTCACTTTCATGTTCATGTCGGTACCCTCAATATCACTGAAAACACCTTCCACAATTACCGCTGCGGGTTTTACCTTGGCAATGTTCTTTCGCATGCTGAAGATTTTCTGTTCTGAAACAGGAATGACGTTGTTGGCCAAGAAGAACGTTCCAATGCCCAAGAGCGAGACAAACACGATGATGCTCCGCATGGCCTTTTGCAGTGAGATTCCGGAAGCCTTCATGGCCGCAAACTCATAGTTTTCGGCAAAGGTGCCAAAGGTCAATATGGAAGACAACAGGACGGTAAGGGGCAAGACCTTGTCTATGAGGGTGGGGGTGTAGTAGAGCAGGAACTTGCCTATGATGAGCAAATCCAGATCTTTTCCTGCCAAATCATCAATGAACAACCAAATGGTCTGAAAGATGAAGATGACCATCAATATGGCAAACGAACTGAAAAAATTATACAGGAAACGCGATAATACGTATCGGTCAATTATTGGCAACAACACCTTAGTTCTTTATAATATAGTAGCCATCGTTTTCATATTTGGCCTCGTCAAAGGTAAATAAGCTTTTTGATAAGGGCTGATCGGTTTTGAAAGAATTAACGGTAATCGTAGTCTTGGTGCCGTTTTTCCCGGTTTCAATGAGTTTATGGATATGCTTGGTATGGGCATCTATGCCCAATAAGATGGATTTGGTCTCTGTGTGGGAATCGATGGGGGTCAACTTTATATATTGAATGTTTCGCCCGGATACGTTTTGCAGAATATCCCATTGATAATTATGTCCGGTACGGTAAAAGGTCAGCATTTTAGAGGGTGTTACCGTATCGGAATCTTCTGTTTTGTTCTCAATGGTCACCTCTTCGTTATCGGGGACTATGGTGTATATTTTAGTGCCATCGAACATTTGGGTAGATCCAAACAAATGGGCCAGGTATTTATCGCCTTTTAAGGTAACGTCACCTTGGGTTTCCTGTTTAATGTCTGCCTCTGTATTCTCCAGGCTATAGGAAAAATCAATATAAATGTTCTCATAGGAAGTGACCTTGGTGTAGACTTCATCCAAAAGGGCCTTAGCTTTTTGTGAATTTTGCCCCAAAGCGGTACAGGCCACCAAAATGGAGGTCATGAGAAGAAGTGTTCGTTGTTTCATATTTTTTAAATTTCTAATTCTGTGTTTCGTTTTGCAATAACTGTTCTAGACTGAGCATATCGGGGATGAGCACCTGTCTGGCCTTACTGCCTTCAAAAGGCCCCACGATCCCTGCCGCTTCCAACTGGTCTATGATCCGTCCGGCACGGTTGTATCCCAGTTTCAACTTTCGTTGGATAAGGGAGGCGGAACCTTGTTGGGCCACGACAACGACCTCTGCCGCTTCACGGAACATGCTGTCACGATCGGCAATATCATTATCAAGTCCTGTGCCAGAATCATCACCACCCACATATTCGGGCAGCAGATGGGCATCGGGGTATGCTCTTTGCGAGCCAATGTACTCGGTAATCTTTGCCACTTCTGGGGTGTCCACAAAGGCGCACTGCAAGCGGATCACATCGTTGCCCTGGGTGTAGAGCATGTCTCCCCGGCCAATGAGTTGATCGGCCCCTTGGGAATCTAAAATGGTTCTGGAATCAATCTTTGAGGTTACCCTAAAGGCTATCCTTGCAGGGAAATTCGCTTTGATGATTCCTGTGATCACATTCACAGATGGCCGCTGTGTGGCAATGATCAAGTGAATGCCAATGGCCCTGGCCAATTGTGCCAACCGGGCTATGGGGGCTTCCACTTCCTTGCCTGCGGTCATGATCAGATCGGCAAACTCATCAATGATCAAGATAATGTAGGGCAAAAATTTGTGGCCATCGTTCGGGTTTAATTTTCGTGCCTTGAATTTAACGTTGTACTCCTTGATGTTACGGACCATGGCGAGCTTTAACAACTCGTAGCGGTTGTCCATTTCTATACAGAGCGAATTTAAGGTGTTGATGACCTTGGTATTGTCTGTGATGATGGCCTCATCAGAATCGGGGAGTTTGGCCAAAAAGTGACGTTCTATCTTATTGTAAAGGGTCAGCTCCACTTTTTTGGGATCGACCAGTACGAATTTGATTTCGGCTGGATGCTTTTTGTAGAGCAGCGAGGTGATTACCGCATTTAACCCGACCGATTTACCTTGGCCCGTGGCACCTGCCATTAATAGGTGGGGCATCTTGGCCAAATCGACCACAAAAGTTTCGTTGCTGATCGTTTTTCCAAAAGCAACGGGCAGTTGCATTTCGGCTTTTTGAAACTTGGATGAGGAAATTACGGACCGCATGGAGACCACGGTAGCGTTTTTGTTGGGAACCTCAATACCAATGGTTCCCTTGCCCGGTATGGGGGCAATAATCCGAATGCCCAGGGCGGCCAAGGACAGGGCAATATCATCCTCCAAATTCTTGATCTTGGAAATTCGTATTCCGGCCTCGGGCACAATTTCATAGAGGGTCACCGTTGGTCCTATGGTGGCCTTGATCTGGGCAATGCCTATTTTGTAGTTCTTTAGGGTAGAGACAATCTTGTCCTTGTTCTCTTCCAGTTCTTCCTGGTTGATGGTGATGCCGCCCGATGCTCCATGGGGATGTAGTAATTCAATAGGGGGGAATTTGTAGTTGCCCAGTTCCAATTTTGGGTCAAACTCCCCATATTTGTCCACCAAGTTTTTGGCCTTTTGGTCCGTTTCCTCAGTTTCCGAAACTACGTCTTCAATCTTTAAGGTAATCTCCTCTGCTGCTTCTTTTTCGGGTACATTGACATCCAATCCCGATTCTGGACTCACTGGCGGAATGTTCTTTTTATGGGTATAGGCTTCATTGATGGTCAAACTAGGCCCTTCGTCCTTTTCAGTCTCGTTGGTCAGGTCAAACTCAACGGTGCCCCCTTCAGGGGTTTCTGGGGCTTGTTTCTTGGGCTTTCGTTCGGGCATCGAAAAGTTTTGGTTCCGCAAATAATGGCCTATGGCTTCGGGAGAGAAATTGAACAATCGGACCAGAATCACGATAAGAAAAAAGATCAAAAGGAGAAAGACCCCGATCTTTCCAACATAGTCTTGCAAAAAATCGTTCATCTCATAGCCCACCAGACCACCCAGCAATGGTTGCTGAACAGCAAAAAAACCCAGCGCCATAGAAATCCATAGCACACCGATGATGCCCCAGATCCATTTACTCCAAAGTTTTTTGGAGTCCAGCCCCAAGAAAAGGTACAGACCGGTTACCGCCAAAAGCAATGGGAGCGCAAAAGAGGCCAATCCAAAACCCCGGTACATGAAAAAGTGGCTCACTGCCGCCCCAAATTTGTTGAGCAGGTTTTTGGCTTGGGCATTTCTATTGGGGAATTCGGTAAGGAGGCTCTGATCTTCTTGCCATGTAAAGAAAAAGGAAAGGAAGGAAAAGAACAGGGCAATGCTCAACACGATCAAAAGGCATCCAAAAATGATCTTGTTCTTTTTTGAGATGGTAACGCCCTTCTTTTTCTTTTGCGCAGTTGCTTTTGATGTTCTTCTCTTTTTTGCCATAGGTTATATTAGCTTGGTACACAAAAATACGTTTGTTGCCCCTAAAAGGTTGTCAGTGCCCATAATTTTGGTAGATAGATGATGAGTCCTACGATAACGGCTATCAGGGAAACGATCATGACTGCCCCGGCCGATACATCTTTTAGGAACCCTATTTTTTTGTGTTGTTCTGGATGTACAAAATCGGCCAGTTTTTCAATGGCCGTATTCAGCCCCTCTATGCCCATGACAAGACCAATGGTCAACAGTTGCAATATCCATTCAATGGGTGAGATATGGAACACAAAACCAGCTATGGTCACCAAGACAGCTATGCCAAATTGCACTTTAATGCTGGCTTCGGTCTTTAAAAGTAAAAGTGCACCTTTCAGTGCAACTTTTACTCCTTTGATCCTATTGTCGAGCAAAGATTCCTTAGGCATTTTTTAGGGCTTCCAACGCGGCTTCGTAATTGGGTTCCTCACCAATTTCGGCTACTTGTTCGGTGTAGACGACCGTTCCCTCCCCATTTAGGGCCACCACACATCTGGAGTGGAGTGCCTCGAGCGCCCCATCTACAAATTCCAGACCATAATCTTTGCCAAACGCTCCTGTTTTAAAATCGGAGAGCATTTCTATATTTTCTATACCCTCGGCACCACAGAATCGTTTCTGGGCAAAAGGCAGATCCTTGGAAATACATAGTACAACCGTGTTTTCGAGGTTGGCAGCGTCTTCGTTGAACTTTCGTACCGATGTTGCGCATACCCCGGTATCAATACTCGGAAAGATGTTCATGAGTACTTTTTTGCCTTTGTAATCCTCCAAGGTAGCATTGGTAAGATCAGCCTTTGTCATGGTAAAACTTGCAGCCTTAGTGTTTAGGGATGGTAGTTCACCGATGGTGTTTACGGGGTTTCCCCCCAATGTGATTGATGCCATTTTTGTGATTTTTTTCAAAAATAGTACAAAAAGAAAACCTTCCATAATTGAATGTGGAAGGTTTTGGTTGTTTTAAAAAATGGGGAATCAGTTATCGATCGATCCCGTTACCCTGGTCATGAAGCCATTTAATGCTTCTTTTTTAGGGGTTCCGTGCTTAACGTCCTTAAATACTTCAATGGCACCGTATATGTTGGAGATCAACTCACCAATCATATCCAACTCCTCATCTTTTAACGTGGGGCTTTCAGTTAGGAACTCCAGGGTTTCTGCCGTTTCTATTAGATAATCCTCATCGTTTTCTTCGGCAAAGCTTACCAAATGCTTAATTATCGGTAATTTCATGGATCAGGGTTTTTAGAACATCATATTTATTGGTCTGCACCTGATTTTTTAAACTTCCGTTTTGAAAAGCAGCAAATGTGGGCAAGTTGTCAACGGTAGCCAATTTTCTGGATTCTGGAAATTTCTCAGCATCGACCAATACAAAGGTTACGGCTTCGTTATCCCTTGCTTCTTTTTTGAATTTGGGTTTCATTATTCTACAGTTGCCACACCATGAAGCTGAATATTGCACAATAACATTACTGTTTTCTGTGATGATTTCCTGTAGGTTGTCCTGTTCGAGTTCTAGTAACATATTGTCCTTAACTTACATGATTGGCCAAGTATTCTGCAACGCCCTTACGGTCTGCGTTCATGGCCTCTTTGCCTTCTTCCCAATCTGCTGGGCATACTTCACCTTTTTCCTGAACGTGGGTGTAGGCATCCACCAGTCTTAAAAATTCGCTTACGTTTCTTCCCAAAGGCATATGGTTGATGCTTTCGTGGAAGACAGTGCCCTCTTCATCTATTAAGTAGGTGGCCCTGAACGTAACGTTGTCTCCATTTAAAAGAATGGAATCGGTTTCCTCATTATATTCTTCTGCAGTAGTATCCAAAATATTTAATGCGTTGGCAAGGTTTCTGTTGCTGTCGGCAATCAAAGGATAGGTGACACCTTCAATGCCGCCATTGTCTTTTTCCGTGTTCAACCATGCAAAGTGCACTTCGGCGGTATCGCAAGAAGCACCTATTACCAAGGTGTTTCTTTTTTCAAATTCACCTTGGGCTTTTTCAAATGCATGTAGCTCGGTGGGGCAAACAAAAGTGAAGTCTTTTGGGTACCAGAAAAGAACAATTTTCTTTTTCTCTTCCTGTGCTTTTTTAAGGATGTTCAATTTGAACACATCTCCTAATTCATCAATAGCATTAACGTCAATACTGGGGAATTTTTTACCTACAATGGCCATAATAAGATATGATTTTTACTTTTTGTTTGCACAAAATTACCACTGGAAATATTAGCTTTTACAATGGTTCTTATTGGTAAATCCTATGTGTTAATAGTGTGCTGCAATCGTTCAAAAAACCGTTAAAATTTTTATCGATTTGATGATTGAAGTCATTTTTTATTAAAAAAAACTATTTTTTATGGTGATGGGGCGGTGAATTTGACAAATAAATTTACTTGGACACCAATTTTTTGATCTTAATTCTGAAGGCGGCAAAAATCAGCGTCGTAAATGGGCTCATCCAGTTAAAAAAGGCATAACCGGCATAGGAAAGCGTATCCACGCCCAAAACCCCACTTTGATAGGCCCCGCAAGTATTGTAAGGTATTAGCACCGAGGTCACCGTACCTGAGTCTTCCAGGGTCCGGCTCAAGTTTTCCGGAGCCAGCCCTTTGTCCTTAAAGGCTTTGGCGTACATCCGGCCTGGAATCACAATGGCCAAATATTGATCAGAGGCTATGGCGTTCAACCCCACACAGCTTATGACGGTACTCAGGAACAATCCAAAAATGGAATCAAAAAGATTAAGGACGGCCTTGCTGATTTTGGAAAGGGCCCCTATGGCATCCATAATACCACCAAAGACCATGGCACAAACTATTAACCAAATGGTGCCCAACATGCCGGCCATACCACCCGATGAGAATAAATCGTTCAAAATGGTATTGGAGGTCTCAATCGATGTGTCCACGGTCATGGCATTCATGACCCCTTTGTAACCCGAAATAAATGAAAGGTGGTCACTACCTCCAATTTGGGCCACAATATCTGGTTGGAAAATCAGGGCAAAGATGGCCCCCAAAAGAGTGCCCACAAGAAGGGCTACCAAAGGAGGGGTCTTGCGTACGATCATAAACACTACGGCAATGGGAACCAAAAACAGCCACGGACTTATATGGAAAGCCCCGTTGATGGCGGCCAACATCTCACTGGTGTCCGTAGTGCCACTAACATCAATGGAGAAACTTAGGACGGTGAAGATGAGCAATGTTAACAGTATGGTGGGTACCGTGGTGTAGGTCATGTACTTGATATGGTCAAACAGTTCACCACCTGCCATAGCCGGAGCCAAATTGGTGGTGTCGCTCAAAGGAGACATTTTATCACCAAAGTAGGCCCCCGATATGACGGCGCCTGCGGTCATTCCCTCATTGATTCCCAGGGCATTCCCAATTCCGACCAAGGCAATGCCCACAGTGGCCGAAGTTGTCCAACTACTGCCGGTTGCCACTGAAATAATGGCGCATATGACCACACATGCCGGTAAAAATACGGTTGGGTTCAAAATCTTGAGACCATAATAGATCATGGATGGGATGATGCCACTTATGAGCCATGTACCGGCCAAGGAACCCACAAACAGTAAGATTAGGAGGGCACCTGTCACCGATTTGATATTCTCCGAAACTTCGGCGATCATTTGCTCATAACCAATCTTATTGTAAAAGCCCACGATACCGGCCACAGCAGCCCCCAGTAAAAGAATGAATTGATTGCTGCCGCTGAGGGCATCGTCCCCATAGGCATAAAAGACATTAAAGAAGAGCATTGCTACCAATGCCATTACGGGAAGCAATGCTTCCCAGATACTCAATTCTTTATGTTCTACACTAGTTTCATTTTCCCTTTTCCTTGGTTTTTGAGCTTCTGACATGGTTTACATAACTGGATAAGGGGTAATAATACGATTTATGCCCCTGTTCTGCAAACCATCTTTACTGGGCCAACTGTGCCAGGGTATCAAAAACCCCCAATTGTTGCATGCAGGACTTCATGTGTTGGTAGGTTCGCTCAATATCGTTGTCCAGACCAATTGAAAAACGGATCAGCCCATCAGAAAGGCCCATTTGTTTTTGTTCATCCTCTGGAATTTCAGAGGAAGTGGAAGTGCCGGGCGCACTGAACAACGTCTTGTAAAAGCCCAGGCTCACGGCCAAATAGCCCAAGTTGCGTTCTTGCATCAGTTCCATAAGGGCATTGGCCATTTGTAATGAACCTACATCAATGGTGAGCATGCCCCCAAAGCCATATTGTGGGTCGTACTGCCTCTTCATCAGTTCGTGGCTCGGGTGGGAGGGAAGCCCGGGATACACCACTTTTAACCCGTCTTGCTCAAACTTTTGGGCAAGGTAAAGTGCGTTTTCACTGTGTTTTTTCATCCTTATGTGTAACGTGCGCATGTTTTTTAGGATGGATGCCGCCCTCAGGCTGTCCAAAGTACTGCCCAATAACATTGCTGCCCCATCATTGACATCCTTCAGGGCATTGCAAAAATCGATAGGAGCACAGACCACCCCGGCCACACAATCGCTGGAACCGTTGATAAATTTGGTCAGGCTGTGGATCACAATGTCCGCTCCCAGTTTTCCGGCAGCTATGTTCAAGGGGGAAAAGGTATTATCAATTACTAGGGGGATGTTGTATTTTTCAGCTATAGCTTTTAAAGCTTTGATATCAGCGATTTCCAATAGCGGATTGCTTACCGCTTCGCAGTAGATCATCTTGGTCTTAGGGGTAATGGCCCCTTCAACAGCATCCAATTTGGTAATGTCTACAAAAGAGGTGGTGATATTGAATTTCTTCACAAAGTTTTTTAAGAAAGCATAGGTGCCGCCATAAATGGTACGACTGCTCACGATATGTTCTCCGGTATCGCATAATTGTAACATAACCGAACTGATGGCCCCCATGCCACTGGAATATACATGGGCGCTTTCGGTGCCTTCCATTGCCGCAAGGGCCTCACCCAAATACAGGTTGGAAGGGGAGGAGTGCCTTGAGTATAGGTAGCATCCTTCCGCATTGCCCTCAAAAGTGTCGAACATGGTTTTGGCCGACAAGAAGGTGTAGGTTGAAGAATCTGAAACGGAAGGGTTTACTCCGCCAAATTCCCCAAAATGTTGTAAATCTTGCAATTGTTCCGCTGCTTTGTTTTTCATTGTAGTTGATTTTACATCAAAACTCCATAATAAATTAATGATAATCAATACTTTGTTGATTAATGCAAAAATTATTCTAAATAATATGTATTTTTAGATTTTAATTCTAAAATCAATCTTAAAGGATTGTTTTGGTGGAAAATTTGTAATGATGGAATTGGATAAAACAGACAAACAGCTTTTAAACCTGCTGCAGCAAGACAGCAAAAGGACCACAAAAGCATATGCCCTGGAACTGGGGCTTTCTACAACGGCGGTTTTTGAGCGAATCCGAAAACTTGAGAGACAGGGGGTCATAAAAGGTTATGTGGCTTTGCTGGACAAGGCCAAAATAATGAAAGACTTTACCGTTTTTTGTCAGGTAAGGCTGATACAGCACACCAAAGAGAATATTTTACGGTTTGAAAAACAGGTGTTGAATTTGGTTGAGGTCTCCAGTTGTCACCATGTTAGTGGCGATTACGATTACATTTTGACCATTAATATCAAGGACATGAAATCGTATCGAGAGTTTATGGTCAACAAATTAACGGCCATAGACCAAATTGGCAGTACCCAAAGTTCGTTTTCAATCGATACCATCAAGGAGACCACCCAATTTCATTTATAAAAAATTTAACCTAAGGCCCTGTTAAATGGAATACTAAAAACTTTTTGCCGCGTTATCTTGTTACCATCAAGTCAATCTAAAAAATGGGCAAGGGAATAAAAACTGTTTTAATCACTGCGGCATCGGTTATTGGAGTATTCGTTTTAATGCTTTACACTACGATCACCGATTCCATTCTCTTCAAGGGCTTTTCTTTCTGTACCGCTTCTAACTTGGATGTGGCCCTTATTGAAGCTGCGTTTTTTTCTTCTGCCTGGATATCCGGTTTTATTGTTTCAATACTAGTGGTCAGAAAGAGTGTGGTTCCGCATTTATTTATTTCGCTGTACATTTTCGCCAAGTTTTTGATGGTTGAAAACTGTCAGGGCCTATCCCATTTCCATGTTTTTGAAATAGGCTCCAATACCCTGTTGTTGGCGGGGCTTTGGGTGGGGCATTTTACGGCACTTAAATTTCCGATGACCCCCATGCCGTCAAAATAAGATGTTCTTTAAAACATTCGTATTTTTGGGGCGTTTCATTAAAAATTCGACATAAAAATCCAGAAACTTATGAGTCAATATGATGTGGCCGTTATCGGTTCGGGGCCTGGGGGCTATGTGGCCGCCATCCGCTGTGCCCAATTGGGAATGAAAACCGCAATCATTGAAAAGTATCCAACCTTGGGCGGAACCTGTCTAAATGTTGGCTGTATTCCTTCAAAAGCGCTGTTGGATTCCTCACACCATTATGAGGATGCCGTTAAACATTTTGAGACTCATGGGATTGAAATTCCCGGTGAGGTGAAGGTGAATTTGGAAAAAATGATAGCCCGAAAAGACTCCGTGGTCGATATGACCACCAAGGGCATACAATTTTTGATGGACAAAAACAAGATAGCTGTATTTGAAGGCGTTGGCAGTTTTAAGGATGCCACGCACATCACTATAAAAAAGTCCGATGGTAAAACGGAGACCATCGAGGCAAAAAACACGATTATTGCCACGGGATCAAAACCATCATCGCTCCCCTTTATCGACATAGATAAAGAACGGATCATTACTTCGACCGAAGCCTTAAAGTTGCCAGAAATCCCCAAACACATGATTGTCATTGGTGGTGGGGTCATTGGATTGGAACTGGGTCAAGTGTACAAACGGCTTGGGGCCGAGGTTACCGTCGTGGAGTATATGGATCGTATTATCCCGGGAATGGATGGTGCGCTTTCCAAAGAATTGATGAAGGCCATGAAGAAGCAAAAGGTCAAGTTTTTGCTTTCCCATAAGGTCAAATCTGTTGAGCGTAAAGGTGATGAGGTCATTGTAAAGGCAGATGACAAAAAGGGCAAGGAAGTGGTTTTGCAAGGCGATTATTGTCTGGTCTCTGTGGGAAGAAGACCCTATACCGATGGTCTCAACGCCCAGGCAGCCAGCGTAAAATTGGATGAGCGCGGAAGGGTTGAGGTAAATGAACATTTGCAGACCAGTACATCAAATATTTATGCCATAGGTGATGTGGTCCGTGGGGCCATGTTGGCGCACAAAGCCGAGGAAGAAGGAACCATGGTTGCAGAAATCCTGGCCGGACAAAAACCCCATATCAATTACGATTTAATTCCCGGTGTAGTCTACACTTGGCCCGAAGTGGCTGCGGTAGGTAAAACCGAAGAAGAACTGAAAGAGGCCGGTGTGGCGTATAAGGTGGGACAGTTCCCCATGCGCGCGCTGGGGCGTGCCCGGGCCAGTATGGATATTGATGGTTTTGTAAAAATTCTGGCCGATGAGAAAACCGATGAAGTACTCGGGGTACATATGATCGGTGCCCGTTGTGCCGACTTGATCACCGAAGGGGTCACTGCAATGGAATTCCGTGCTTCTGCAGAAGATATCGCTAGAATGAGCCATGCCCACCCAACTTTTGCCGAAGCAGTAAAAGAGGCAGCCTTGGCCGCTACAGCCGATAGAGCTGTGCACATATGATTTTTGATGTTTTTTGTTGAAGAATTTTGATACCTTTAAGCAACAAAAATTCATACAATGGGAAAATTCGAAGTAAAGACCGATGCATCAGGTCAATTTAGGTTTAATTTAAAAGCTTCCAACGGGCAAGTAATTTTGAGTAGTGAGGCCTACACCACGCGTGCGGCTTGCGATAATGGTATCGAATCCGTTCGCAAGAATTCTCAGGACGATTCAAAATTTGATCGCAATACCGCCAAGGATGGGCGTCCCTATTTCAATTTGAAAGCGGGCAATGGTCAGGTCATAGGTCAGAGCCAGATGTATGCCGATACTTCGGGGATGGAGAACGGTATCCAATCCGTCATGAAAAATGCCCCAGACGCTGCTGTAGTGGAAGTAGCGTAGAAGGAGTACCAATCAAAATAGAAGGCGGCCCGATTTTATCGGGCTGTTTTTTTTTGTAATAATCTGGGTGAAAGAACCAGCTTTTGGCGGTATTGCAGTACCGCGTAATTGTGGATGAAAATTAATTTCTGACCGTGGCAAATAGTTTGGCCCAAAAGAATTTTATTCGGCTGGTCAATTCACCAATAACAGGCCATACATTTCTTTGAAGCAGCATTAGCTGCACTCTAACATACCTATACCCGTAAGATATTTGCCCCTTGATCTCCAACTCATGCTTGTTGTATAGCAACGAAAGATAGGTGCAACCGACCATGAAGAGTACAGCTCCAGGGATGGCAAACCCTGGGGAAAGCGAGTGGTGGAGGAATTTATACAGCCCCAAGCCAGTAAAGCTCCCATAGAGAACGATAAAATGGATCACATAAATGGTGAGGGTGGAGCCTCCTATTTTTAAGATGGTCTTGTTGGTCAGGATGCTTCTAATGACCATAAACAGGGCAAAGACAAAGAAGACGTCGCCCAACCGGATGAACAAATAGTTGTTCTCCAGAATGTTGCCAAACAACTGTATACCCGTCCAATCCCATAGGGTTTCAAAAAAAGGCGAGGATTGAAAGACCAGTGCATAACCTATTCCCAAAGAAAGGACAATGGCCACCTGATACAGGTACTTGAAATTTTTAAACCGCTGGAACAACAAGGCCAGTGCACTGCCCAAGGTGGCATACCCCAACCATGGAAAAACGGTAAACACAGAACCGTTGGTTTTGGTAAGATAGTTGGCTATCGCAGTCGGGACATGGGAATAGGAGAATTGTTTGTACAAGGGTTCAAACAAGAACAGCACCATGGTAATACCGACAAGGGATAGTGGAAACCAAAATTTCTTTTTGTTGGCGGTCAAAAGATACACCCCAATAATACAGAGTATGGAAAGGCCAATGCAATGCAGTACATCTACCAGATAAAAGCTTCCATAGACCTGTCCCATGAACAGACCAAAAAGGTTGAGCCTAAGCAAATAGCCAATCAATAATAACTGTAACCCTCTGCGAATCCCTTTTTTTACCCTGGGATTTTCCAGACCAACTTGTGGTGCCCGAATCAACAAATAGGTAAAGATGAATCCAGAAACGGTGAAGAAGACCGGAGCGGTGATTCCGCGAAAATACAACCAAGTGGTATAGACCATGTTGGAAGGGTCTCTGTACAAAGGATCCAATAGCCCATCGATAAAATGCCCTTGGAGCATCATCAAGATGGCCCATGCCCTCATGGCATCAATAAAAAACAATCGTTTAGAGTTGGTCTTGGTTTCCATCTTACCCTTAATATACTCCCCTGGAAGGCCTTTGGATCATTCGAGGGCGAAATTAACCAAAAAAACGGCAAAAGTCTTTGGATTACGGTATTTTAGCGAAAATCATACTATTTATAGACTATGGCTAAAATAATGGCATTCGCTGGCAGTAATTCTTCTACATCCATTAACCATCAATTGGTACTGCATACCGTAAAGAACATTGAAAACCATGACGTTCAAACCTTGAATATGGCCGGGTTTCCCTTTCCCATGTTCAGTGAAGATCTGGAAAGAAAAAGTGGGTATTCCAATTCTCTGGTGGAACTTAAGAACGATATAGGCAATGTTGATGCTTTGGTCATTTCGGTCAACGAACATAATGGCAGTCCCTCTGCCTTTTTTAAGAATATGCTGGATTGGCTTTCGCGCATTGACCGTAAATTCTTGGGGGACAAGAACGTCTTTTTGATGAGTGCTTCAACGGGAAAGCGAGGGGGCGTTGGTTCCTTGGAAATTGTTAAAAATATGCTGCCCCGATTTGGGGCCGAGATTGTGGCAACCTTTTCCTTGCCTTCTTTTGGAGAAAACTTTCAAATTGAAAAAGGTATTGTTGATGAGCAGTTGAATACAGCACATCAACAGGCCCTTCAATCATTTTTGGAAAGCCTATAGTAGGGATTATAAAGTGTTAGCCAAGTTTAAGTCACATATTGCGCAATGGAATTTTGGGAACGGCACTACAAAATTGCTGGTCGCGTGCAGTGGGGGATTGGATAGTGTGGTGCTGGCCCATCTCTGCAAAAAAGCTAGGCTGAATTTTGCCTTGGCCCACTGCAATTTTAATTTAAGGGGGGAAGAGAGTGATGGGGATCAGTGGTTTGTTGAAGCTTTATCCAGGGAATTGGGTTGTGAGCTTTTTGTAGCGTCATTTGATACGGAGCGGCATGCTGAAGAATTTGGGGGTTCCATTCAAATGGCGGCAAGGGAATTGCGCTATAAATGGTTTGAAGGATTGCGTGAAGAAAAAAGTGTTGACTTTGTATTGACCGCCCACCATGCCGATGACGACCTTGAAACGTTTTTGATCAACCTTTCGCGGGGGACGGGCATTGAAGGCTTGACGGGCATCCCTGAAAGGAATGAACATATCCTTAGGCCCTTGTTGCCATTCTCCAGAAAAGAGATCCATTCCTACGCTAAATCTGAAGCATTGCGGTGGCGTGAAGATAGCAGCAATAAGGAGACCAAGTACTTAAGGAACAAAATACGGCTTCAGGTAATACCTGAACTGAAAGGGTTGCATCCAGAATTCCTTCAAAATTTTAAAAACACCCAAAAGCGATTGCTTGCATCGCAACGACAGTTGAGTGCTTTTAAAGAACATTTGACCGAATCACTTTTTGAAGTTGTGGATGATGTAATACGCATTTCGTTGAAAGAGTTGAACTCGTATAATCCCGATTCACATTTTATGTACCTGTTGCTCTCTGAATTTGGATTCACCTCTTGGGATGATGTTCTCAACCTGCTAACGGCTTCAAGTGGAAAAGAAGTGGTTTCGGTCACCCATAAGCTGGTCAAGGATCGTAATTCACTTTTATTGGTCCCCATTCAAAATACAGCAGCTACTTTTTATACCATTGAGAGTGCAGTAGAACGAATTTCAAACCCTGTTTCACTGACATTTGAAAAAGTCGAAGCCTTGGGTGCTTTTGATGCACAAACCATTTATGTTGATGGCGACAAACTAAAATACCCACTTATCCTTCGGAGATGGCAAGAAGGGGATTGGTTTTACCCCTTTGGAATGAAAGGGAAAAAAAAAGTTTCAAAGTTTTTTAAAGATGAAAAGCTTGATGTTGTTTCAAAATCAAAAAAATGGTTGCTCTGTTCAGAAAATACTATTGTTTGGATCGTTGGCATGCGTGCCGATAATCGTTTTGCGGTTACAGCATCCACCAAGGATATTTTAAGAATAACCTATGTGCCCTAATGAATTGTCCGTTGCGCTTTTTGACCCTATGTCATTGTCTTTTCCCATCTTGATTTCTTCCTTAACACGAAGGGTTTTTACGATATACTATTTATCTTAGTAAAAATCTAATTGGCATGCAAGTAAGCCTAAAAAAGTACACTCTTTCTTTAAGACACACTTTTAGTATTTCAAGAGAATCACATGATTTCCAAGACTCCTTGATTGTGGGGCTGACCCTAAATGGATGTACTGGGTATGGGGAGACAACGGCCAATCCTTATTACCAGATTACGGTGGAAAGTATGATGGCAGAGATTACCTCTATAATGAAGGAAATAGAGACTTTTACTTTTACCACGCCATCAACGTTCCATCAGTTTTTACAACAAAAAGGGTTGACCAATTTTGCCATTTGTGCTTTGGACCTTGCCGCGCATGATCTTTATGGTAAATTACAAGATAAGCCCCTTTATTCCCTTTGGGGGACGGATATAACATCGTATCCAACCACCAATTATACCATTGGCATAGCCAGCATTGAAAAAATGGTTTCCAAAATGATGGAAACCCCGTGGCCGATCTATAAGATCAAATTGGGGACTGATGATGATGTAGCCATCGTTAAGGAATTAAGAAAACACTCAGATGCCATCTTTAGAATTGATGCCAATTGTGCCTGGACTGCAGAAGAAACCATTGGGAACGCTCCATTATTAAAAGAATTGGGTGTTGAATTTTTAGAGCAACCCCTTAAGGCCAATGACTGGGAAGGGATGAAAATAGTAAAGGAGCACTGTATCCTACCTGTTATTGCGGACGAAAGCTGTATTGTGGAAACCGATGTTGAACCCTGCGGGTTGTATTTTGATGGGATCAATATTAAATTGACGAAATGTGGAGGTCTTACCCCTGCCTTGCGAATGATCAAAAAGGGAAAGGAACTTGGGTTAAAAATCATGGTGGGCTGTATGACTGAATCTACCGTAGGTATTTCCGCCATTGCCCAATTGCTGCCCCAGTTGGATTATGTGGACATGGATGGGGCCATGCTCCTCAAAGAAGATATTGCAGAAGGGGTTGTGATCAAAGATAACGGGGAAGTTTTATTTCCTTCCATACCAGGAAGTGGCATTACCCTCAACTAATGGCTTTTCCCATCGATTCTTTTCCTGGGCGTACCCTACATAAAGAAGGGGAGACCTACCTATATTTTGGGGGCACAGCTTATCTTGGGCTTCAACTAGATTCTGAATTTCAAAGTATTTTCATAAACAACCTTAAGAAATTCGGGACCAACTATGGTGCTTCCAGAAAATCAAATGTTCAGTTGGGCATCTTTGAAGCGGTTGAGAAATATCTGGCCAATATTGTGGGGAGTGAGGCCTGTATTACGCTTTCCTCAGGGTATTTGGCAGGACAACTGGTCATGAAATCATTCCGTTCCAATGCCCATCAATTTTTTTATGCCCCAAATACGCATTCGGCACTTTACCATCAAGGGGCAACTACCTTCAGCACATTTGCTGAATTAAATGTCACTCTGCGAAAACATCTTGCGCTAAAACAGCATAAGGCTCCCGTAGTCTTTTTGGACACTATAGATTTTGCTGGCAGAAACTATCCGGATTTTAAAGCCTTACAATCGCTGCCCCTAGACCAAATTATACTGGTTGCGGACGATTCCCATGGGTTGGGCATTGTTGGCCCTCAGGGAAGAGGGGCCTATTTTTATTTAAAAAATCTAAAGCCAAAGGAACTGATTGTTTGTTCCTCCTTGGGTAAGGGGTATGGCATTCAAGCAGGGGCCATCTTTGGGCTTGAGCAAAGGATTATGGCATTAAAGGAGACTGAACTTTTTGGAGGAGCGGGGCCAGCCGCACCAGTTGGACTGGCAACACTTATGGATAGTCATGAAATCTATCATAAGAAAAGAATGATATTGAAAGAAAACATTGGTTTTTTCTTAGCTCGTCTTTCCAATGATAAAGGATTTGAGTTTAATAGCGAACATCCCGCATTCAGTTTTTCCAACGAATCCTTGGTAGCAGGTTTGGAGAGAAACAAGATTGTCATCACCAATTTCAGATATCCCAACGAGACCTCAGACTTGAAAAGTAGAATTGTCCTAACCGCCAGTCATAAAAAAGAGGATATTCAGTACCTTGTGCGGCATCTGAATACCCTCTTATGAACAGGTTCTATTGTCTACCTATCCCACCAAACGGGAACTATAGGGGATTGCTTGTTTGCATTAACATTATCTGGGTTCCGTGTTTCTTCAGTATTCGGATATTGGGCCCGTACCAACCATTCGCCGGGAAACTCTCCCTCAGCAGTGTCAAGTGGTAGGGTCAAGCCTAGAAAAACATCAGCAGAAAAATCATAGCGCCTAAAATCAACAAAGGTTTCAGGATTTAGAAAATTGGCAATGTACTTTTCTTTCATGATGTGATTGAGCATTAAGTTCGCCTCTCCAACAGCAATACCCGTATCTGCCACATAATCGGTACCGTTAGCGCCCAGTTTTTCCATATTGGCAGTAATACCTTCCAAGTATGCGGTATAGGCTGCCGTATTGGACCCTACACTGGTTTCGTTTCCGCCATTTACGAGAAACTCGGCCTCAGCTTCAATAAACATGGCTTCTGCATAAGAGATGATCACGATTGGAGAACCAAGACTGGTATAGAACCCCTCATCCGCAAAATCGGTGTTGGCTTCCTCCCCATCCGAAGAAAGTCCGGCAGCACCGGTTTCATACCCTCTATAGGGGTCATCTGGTGCTGCATCCGAGTCACGGTCGGCATATATGGGTAATCTGGGATCTATTTCCAATGTTCCAGAGAAGGGATACAAGCTACCATTCATATAACTCACCAATTGATCACCAATTTTATCGTGAGGGTTTCCGGTATTGGGTGCCAATACCTGTCTTGAATGCCATGGGTTTATGTTTCGCTCATCATAAAAAATCTGTAGATCATCCTCATTGGAATCAAATCCATTTTGTAAATAGGACAATGCTTTATTAGCGGCAGTTACCCCCTCCACTTCGGTTAAGTGAAGGGCATACCTTGCCTTTAATGTATACGCTGCCCTTGTCCATTTGTCAATATCTCCCCGATAAGCAATATCACTAGTGCTTGTGGGCAAGAAATCGGAACCATTGGGGCTTTCCAATTCTGCTATGGCTTCGTCCAATAAAGTATTCAAGGAGGCATAGATTGATTCTTGATCATCAAATGTGGGCTTCAAGTTTTCAGAGCCTAGGGATGCATCGGAAAAGGGAATACTCCCATAACTGTCGGTAGCTATTCCAAGATTAGTGGCAATAAGAATCTTTGCTATCCCGCTAAAATGATTGGAATTGGTTTCCTGTGCCTTGGCAATAATGGTATTTAAGTTGGGAAGTGCTTCCAAATAAATATTGCTCCAAGTGCTTGGAATTGAGGTGGCTCCGGCAGAACCTCCTCCTTGGAAAGTGAAATACTGGGCATAATTTCCAAAATCGCGGCCAACAAAATATTGTGCCTGCACGGTATGGTAAATGGCGGGCGCCAGCAAATCGTTCATGGAAACCTGATCTTCAGTAGCTGATCCCGTAGGAGTGTTTACATCGTAATAGTCATCACTACACCCCAAAAAAAGCAATATAATTCCAACTATTGTTATTTGTTTTATTATGTTTTTCATCGCAATCATATTTTAAAATTGAAGACTAAGGCCTAAAGAATAGCTTTCCGTTAATGGAGTTGTCAACCCGGTAAAACCATAAATGTTACTGCCTGCACTAAACTGATTTCCCTCAGGGTCAAACCCATCAAAAGGTGTCCACAAAATGATATTGTTGGCACTGGCATTGATGGAAGCAGAATTGATTCCCATATTCCTAACAAAATTGGCAGGGAAGTTATAGGTCAGCCCTATGGTCCTTAATTTTACCCATGATGCATCCTGTAATAGGATTTCCGAAGCGGTGTTATAGTTGTTAAAGTCCCTATAGAAGCTATTCGCTGTAATTAAAAGCTCTTGGTCATTGGGGACAAATCCTCCATTACCATCGGAACGTACCCCTTCCAGTACCCTGGTTTGATCCCTAAACTCGGTAATGGCCAGGTTTCCGTTACGGATATTGTTTCTTAAGGCCCTATCATAGACATCACCCCCGGATTTGTACTCCACCAAAAAGTTGAGTGAAAGACCTTTATAGGTAAATGTGTTGGTCATGGAAAGGGTATAATCGGGGAAAGCATTACCTACTTTTACCATTTGATTTTCGCCCTCATAGTAGAAGCCTTCATTTTCAGAACCGGTAACAATCCATTTTCCATCATCACCCACAAAACGCTGCCCGTCCGGTGCTGTTTGAAACACCCAACCGTACAATGAGCCCAACTTGTCCCCGACTTTGGCCTTGTTGGTGATACGGTCCTCAAAAAATATGATCTCATCCAAATCGTCAGGTATTGCGGTAACCTCACTATCAAAGGTGGAAAAGTTGAATATGGTCTCCCAGCTAAAGTTTTCATTTTTTACAATTTCCGAGCTTAAGAGTATCTCATGTCCCCATGTTTCATAATCCCCGGCGTTTCTGACCACAGAGGAAAGACCAGAGGAATATGCCGTTCCCACAGGAAATATTTGGTCGGTTACCTTAGTGTTGTAGTAGGAATAATCCAATCGGATTCTATTGTTCCAAAACCTAAGGTCGGTACCAAGCTCAAAAGTATTGTTGCGTTCAGGAACCAAATCCGTATCGCCGAGTTGCTTACTGGCTCTATACCCCCCAGCTCCACTAAAAGGAAAAGCGGGATCTTTGATAAAGTATTGGCCTACCTGACCAAAGTTGGGCCCCTTGCCTACTTGCGCCCATGAGGTTCTCAGTTTACCAAAAGTTAAAAACTTCTGCTCCGGGTCTATTAAATCTTGGAACAAATAGGACAGGCTAACTGATGGATAGAAGAACGATCTATTGTCTGGGGGCATAATGGATACCCAATCATTTCTTCCGGTTATGGAAAGGAACAATTTGTCCTTATATTCCATTCGTAGGTCACCAAAAACCCCCATGGTCCTTAAGCGGGTTATGGTCTTGTCACCAAATAAATTCAGGGTATTGCTAATTTCGTTTATTCCGGGAATGTTCAACCCTTCCCCCCGCAAATAGGAGTAATCTGTTTTAATGTCCGATACTTGATGCCCCAGAATCAATGAAGAAGAGAAATCTTCGGAAAAGTCATGGCTCAAAGTGGCCAGAAAATTGGACTCCAATCCTGTAAAATTGATATTCTCGTTGGTCACAAAACCGCCAACCTGTGTTCCCACATCCAAATCAGGTGGAACAAATCTATTCCTAATGTCTGCATAATTATCAACTTGGGCAGAATAGGTAATGTTTACCCAATTCGTGGGCTGATAATTTAAGGTGATGTTGCCAACCCATCTATCCACATCATCATTTAAGTTACTTACTTCCGAGAAATACCTTGGGTTATCTATAATCCCATTCGAGTAATTCTTCTGCGTACCATCTGGCAAAAGGTAATCGTTGATGTCAAAGGTTGCAGCCCAAAAAGAAAGAGAACTGAAAATGGATTTATCCCCCCCATTGCCCCGAGTACCTCCAGAGTTGGTATAGGCTATGGATGAGTTGACCTTAAGTTTATCATTGATCTGATAACCGGCCTTAAAACGGATATTGGTCTTCGTATACTCTGTATTTGGCAGGATACCCTCATCAGAACTGTTCCCTATGGACAGGTAATAATCCAATACATCTGTTGCTCCACTCAAGTTAAAATTCACTTGGGTATTTACCCCGGTCCTAAACAGATTGTGGGGGTCATTGAACTTGTCGTTGCTTAAGTCAATCACTGTACCATCTTCCAAAGTAAAGGAGTCGTCCGTGTAAGGAACCCCCCAAGAATAGAATGAAAAACCTCTATATCTGGTATATCCATCAGGACTTGTTGGGTCTTCAACGGCAGGAATCTTATCTGTTCTGTGCCCTTCCCTATAGGTGGTCTGTAAAGTGGGAACCTTTCTTACTTTCCTAAAACTGGTGGAAGCGGTCAAACCTACCGAAACCTTACCTTTTTTGCCTCGCTTGGTGGTGATTACAATGGCCCCATTAGAAGCACGGATACCGTATAATGCAGTCGCTGCGGCACCTTTCAGGACATTAAAACTTTCAATGTCTTCGGGATTGATGTCCCCAGCCCTGTTGGAAAATGAAAATTGCTCATTACTTCCAGTGGCATTGGAACCTGCACTGGGAAGGACGGTCCCGGTAAAGGTGTCGTTGTTAAGAGCAATCCCATCCACAATGATCAAGGGTTGGTTGTCCCGTCCAGGATTAACAGAGGTCACCCCTCTGATCAAAATATCTACCCCTCCTCCAGCAGAACCCGATGTCCTGGTGATTTGAACACCGGCAACCCTTCCCTGAAGGTTTTCAAAAGGGCTTACCTGTCCGGCTAGGTTAAGTTCTTCCGCTTCCACACGTTGTACGGCATACCCTAAGGTCTTGGTTTCTTTTTCTATACCAAAAGCCGTAACCACCACTTCGTCCAAAGCTTGTGAATCCTCAATCATCACAATATTCAAGGTTCTTTGTGTCCCCACTTGGATTTCTTGTGGTTTCATTCCAATGTAAGTAAAGCGCAATACTGCTTCTGAATCGGCATTGATTTCAAAATTACCGTCAAAATCCGTAGTTGTTCCCATATTGGATTCAAGAACAACAATGGAAACTCCCGGTAGGGGGTTTCCAGATTCGTCAACCACTTTACCAGTGATAATCTGGCCATAGGTGTTAGTTGTAAATAGCACAATTAAAAGTGCGAAGAATGTTTTGAGCATATGTTAGTTGTTTGTTAATCAGATTAAAAGTCTGTAAAATATGTTAAAAATCAAATGAAATAGCAGTAAAATCTTGCAAAAATTTGCAATATTCTACAAGTTAAGTGGAATTTCAATTAATTATTGATGCTTCTAGCTGTAAGAATCGGCATAGTCCAGATGGGCATTCCTCCTAAATTTTAATTTTTAACATTCAATGAGTCAGTTTTTTAACTATTTGTTTTAAGGTTACATGGGATACTGGGAGGATAGGTTCCAACTTGTACAGGGTTATGTTTTAATCCGATTGTGTTCGGTTGGGGTTTGTTTTATAAGAATCTATTTGGCTATATTTAAAAAACAACTAGATTAACTGATGAAACGACTCAAAAAATTCCTTATTGGCCTGCTGGTTCTTGTGGGCATCTTAGTTTTTGCCGCATTATTGTTCCTAAACACCCTGACCCCAACCTATGAAGGAGAACTGGAGTTAAGCGGGATAACAAATAATGTAGAGGTGTATTTTGATACCTATGGTATTCCCCACATTTATGCTGATAATGAAATGGAGGCAACCAAAGCCTTGGGGTATGTACATGCGCAAGATAGGCTCTGGCAGATGGAGCTTTTTAGAAGGGCAGGCTCGGGCAGGCTCTCAGAGATTTTTGGGGATAAGGCTGTTGAGACGGATAAGTTCTTCCTATCTCTGGGCATTGATGATTATAATGAAGAAAACTTGGCCAAACTTGATAAAAATGACCCTGCAATGGTTTTGGCCCGGGCCTATTTGGACGGAATTAACCAGTTCATTGAATCCGGACCTACCCCGGTCGAGTTTTATCTCACGGGCCTTACAAAGCAAAAATTTGAAATAAAGGATATCTTCAATGCCGTTAGTTATATGGGCTTTACCTTTAACAAAGGCTCGCGCGACATTGTCAATACCAATTTCGTCAACCGTTTGGATGCTTCCTATACTGCTGAACTTTTTGATGAAGATTTATCCAAGGTGCTGAAGATTCCCAATCATAAAGATTCTACCACATTGATATTGAAAGAGCTAGATGATCAAATCACTTCAGCATTGAACAACCTGCCGATACCTGAATTGTATGGTAGTAACAGTTGGGTATTGTCCCCTAAAAAAACGGCAACGGGCAAGGTGTTGTTTGAGAACGACCCCCATATTTCTCAGGCCCAACCTTCGGTTTGGTACGAAGCACATTTGGTGACCCCCGATTACGAAAAGTACGGGTATTATCTGGCAGGGGTACCCTTTCCCCTTTTGTCACATGACAGGAACATGGCGCATGGCCTCACCATGTTGGCCAATGACGATACCAACTTTTATTTTGAAGAGCAGCATCCAACCGATTCCACATTATATAGGTATAAGGATGGATGGGAAAAATATGAATATGTGACCAAGTCAATCAAAGTCAAGGGAACTGATCCGGTTGAATTTCAATTTAAAAAGACCCACCGTGGCCCTATTGTTAATGCCAATCATGCTGGTCGTACGCGTGTAGAGGGCGAAAAAGAGGTGAGCATGTGGTGGCTCTTCACCCATTTTGATAACCGATTGGTGCACAGCTTGTACCAGATCAACCATTCCAAAACATTGGAAGAGTTTAAAACCGCATTGCCCCAGATGCATGCACCGGGGCTCAACGTCATGTACGGTGATGCCCAAGGAAATGTGGCCTGGTTTGGCACGGCCAAGTTGTACCGGATGCCTGAGGGTACAAGCACCAAGTTTATTTTGGATGGAGCATCGGGAGAAGATGATCCCATAGAATTTTTAGACTTTCAAGACAATCCGCAATCCATTAATCCACCATGGAATTATGTGTATTCTGCCAATAACCAACCAGATTCAACCTGTAATATGTATGTGCCCGGTTATTTTGCCAGTTCAAAATACCGGGCTGGGCGTATTGTGGATATGCTGGAAGGGAAAAAAGAAGGGTGGACAAAGCAGGATATGGCCAACATGGCCTTTGATATTGAACTACGAACTGGCGTGGAACAATTGACCGAGTTATTAGCAGAACTTACTATTGATAAGTTGACTGATGAGCAGGTAAACTTTGTGGAAGAATTGATGTCCTGGGACGGTCGGTTTGGGTTAAAGAGCAGGGCAGGGGTTTTCTTTGAAAAAATGAGGGAACAGTTGCACTACCATCTTTTTGCCGATGAGTTTGAATCGGTTGAAGAATACCACTCTTATATGGTGCAATTGAAACTGGACAAGGTATTTGGCAATGCCTCATCAAAATGGTGGGATGATGTTTCTACAACATCAAAAAAGGAAACCAAACAAGATATCATCAACGCTGCATTTTCTTCTACTTGGGAGCAGTTAACTAAAGAACTGGGTGCTGATGTAAATCAATGGACATGGGATAGGATTCATTTTCTGGAACACGACCATCCCATAGGTAGTAATGTATCGGCATTGCGCAAGTATTTTAATGTAGGTCCATTTTCAGTGGCCGGAACAGATGAAACCCTGAACAACCAAGGGTATAGGGTTCTTGAAGACGGTACGTATAAAGTAACCAGCATCCCCTCTACACGGAGGGTAATCGATTTTTCCGATATAGAAAACAGTATAAGTATTCTACCAACGGGCCAATCGGGCAACCCCTTGAGCAAGCATTATAAGGATCAAGCAGAAATGTACAATAAAGGGGAGTTTCGGAAGATGCTGATGAATGAGGAAGAGATCAAGGGAACCACTAAGGATGTCTTGCGGTTTAAACCTAAGGTCAAATAAAAAGAACTAATTTAGTCACAAACACTAACCATGCTCACCAAGGTTTTCGGCAGTGCCGTTTTTGGGGTAGAAGCCAGTACCATAACCATAGAGGTCAATGTAGATAGGGGCATTGGGTATCATTTAGTGGGTTTGCCCGATAATGCCATCAAGGAAAGCAATTACCGTATTGCGGCCGCACTTAAAAATAATGGATACAAAGTTCCCGGAAAGAAGATAACCATTAATATGGCCCCGGCCGATATGCGAAAGGAAGGTTCGGCCTATGACCTTACCTTGGCCTTGGGCATTTTGGCAGCATCTGGACAAATACAATCCCCAGCTATTGAAAAATACCTGATTATGGGCGAATTATCCCTGGATGGTTCCGTCCAACCCATTAAAGGAGCATTGCCTATTGCCATTCAGGCCCAAAAAGAAGGGTATAAGGGCTTTATCCTTCCCCAGGAAAATGCCAAGGAAGCGGCCATAGTCAACAATTTGGAAGTGTTTGGCGTGGAAAGCATCAAAGAGGTCATTTCCTTTTTTGATGTGGGCAAGCCCCTGGAGCAGACTATCCTGGATACCCGGGCAGAATTTTACAAAAACATGGAGTTTCCTGAGTTTGACTTTTCCGATGTGAAGGGACAGGAAAGTATCAAACGCTGTATGGAAATTGCCGCAGCGGGGGGACACAATATCATTTTAATAGGGCCGCCCGGAGCAGGCAAGACCATGTTGGCCAAAAGATTGCCCTCCATTTTGCCACCAATGACGCTGCACGAAGCCTTGGAGACCACCAAGATTCATAGTGTGGTGGGCAAGGTAAGGAATAGAGGGTTGATGAGCCAACGCCCTTTTAGGAACCCACACCATACGAGTAGCCCGGTTGCTTTGGTGGGTGGTGGAAGTTATCCCCAACCGGGTGAAATTTCCTTGGCACACAATGGTGTTTTGTTTTTGGACGAATTGCCAGAATTTGAACGTAAGGTGCTAGAAGTTATGCGGCAGCCCTTGGAAGATCGGGAAGTGACCATCTCAAGGGCCAAATTTACGGTCACCTACCCCAGTAGTTTTATGTTGGTGGCCAGCATGAATCCCAGTCCCGGAGGGTATTTTAACGATCCTGATGCCCCCGTGACAACATCGCCTGCCGAAATGCAACGGTATTTGGGCAAGATTTCAGGACCCTTGTTGGATAGGATTGATATTCACATAGAGGTTACTCCGGTTCCCTTTGAAAAATTATCGGATGACCGAAAAGGGGAGGACAGTATAACAATTCGAAAACGTGTTACCGCAGCAAGGGATATCCAGACCCAGCGTTTTGAGGCTCTGGAAAATGTACACTACAACGCCCAGATGAGCACCAAACAGATTCGGGAGTACTGCAAATTGGATGAAGCTTCAAAGGAACTCTTAAAAAATGCCATGGAACGGTTAAACCTGTCAGCTAGGGCATACGACCGAATTCTGAAGGTGGCCCGTACCATTGCCGATCTGGAAAACGCCCCCAAGGTATTGGGCAACCATATTTCAGAGGCCATCCAATACCGGAGTTTGGATCGAGAGGGATGGTTGGGTTAAACCACTTTTAAGTTGGCTTTTAATCCTTCCACAATACCCAAAATATAATTTACGGTATCGTCCAAATAATACTTGACCAAAGTATGGGGAATCTTAATGTTGGTAAAGCCATTTTTAAACGAATGCATGGCATCCTCCAATTCCTCAAGAGCTTGTTTATGGGTCACTAGTTCGTAGTCATTTCCAATGTCAATGTTGAGTTTTACCCTCGAGATGGCAATATCCACAGACCGTTGTCCGTCCCACCATTCCAACATGGGGTTGGCCCCAGCTTCTTTTAAGGCATAAAATAATTGTATGGCTTCAATGGGGGTGCCTCTTTCTGCAATAAGTTTTGATATGAGCTTGATGTGTCTTTTGCAAAGGCTCACCCCTGCCAATTCAATGGAGGTCTCATGTTCATCTTTTCCAATAGCGCGCTTACACTCCTTACATGTCATTATAAGTAGGTTCGTTTAAGTTGATATTAAGATTTGGGACTATTATAACTTTAACAAAATGGAAATCGTATGTAAAGTCGGTGAATGGAATCCAGATTTTAGACGAACTGCAAAGTTTTAGATGAAATGCATGTTTTTTTGAAGTAAAGCGGCTATTTTGCTCCCCAAATGTATAGTAGATGTTTAAAAAGATAGGTCCTGGATTTTTGGTGGCGGCGGCATTTATTGGACCGGGAACGGTGACCACATGCACATTGGCCGGGGTGGGCTTTGGTCATGCCTTATTGTGGACGGTATTGCTCTCTGTGTTGGCGACCATAATATTGCAGGAAATGGCTGCAAGGCTGGGTATTGTTACCCAAACCGGACTTGCCGATATTATAAAGCAAGGGTTGCGCCCCAAGTGGTTGCGGGTTTTGGTCTTGGCCATTATTTTGGCTGCTATTTTGGTGGGCAATGCGGCTTATGAAGGAGGGAATATTGGAGGGGCAACCCTAGGGTTGGAAGCGTTGTTTGGAGATAAGGGTATTGGACTATATCCTTTTGTGGTGGGCTTCGCAGTCTTTATACTGCTTTGGATCGGCAACTACAAAGTTCTGGAAAAAGTTTTCCTTGCCTTGATCATATTAATGAGTCTTTCCTTCATTGTCACGGCCATATTGACCAAGCCCAATCTAGGGGAATTGTTCAAAGGGTTGTTCTTGCCCAGTTTTCCGAAAGATAGTTTGTTTACTGTCATTGCTCTGGTCGGGACCACCATTGTACCATATAATTTGTTCTTGCACGCTTCCCTGGTCAATGAAAAATGGAAATCTACGAATGAGTTAAAAATTGCACGATGGGATACGATTCTTTCCATTGCCTTGGGAGGGTTGGTTTCCATGTGCATTGTGATTGCGGCTACGGCCATTCCCTCGGATACGGTTACCGGTGCTATGGATTTGGCCTTGGGGTTACAGCCCTTATACGGGAATGCCGCTCGCTATTTTATGGGAATTGGTCTTTTTGCAGCGGGAATCACCTCATCGATTACCGCACCTTTGGCAGCGGCCTATGTGGCCAACAGTTGTTTTGGATGGAAAGCTGGCTTAAAGGATTATCGCTTTAGATGGGTTTGGATGGTTATTTTGGCACTGGGGGTGCTCTCGCTTTCAACAGGGGTCAAGCCCATTCAAATCATTCAATTTGCCCAAATTGCGAATGGTATGCTATTACCCATCATAGCCTTTCTGTTGGTGTGGATCACCGGAAGAGCGAGCATTCTGGGAAAGTTCAGCAATGGAACATGGCAAAAGGTTTTGGGCTACGGAGTCGTTGCCCTAGCATTCTTATTGGGCTTAAAAAGTATCATTAAAGTATTAGGGTATCTATAATGGGATATATGGTGGACATTAATTGTGATGTTGGTGAGGGCGTGGACAACGAAACCCAGTTGATGCCCTTGATCAGTTCGTGTAATATCTCCTGTGGAGCTCATGCGGGTGATCCAGAAACCATGCGGAACGTCATTCGGTTGGCAAAGACCCATGGGGTAAAAATAGGGGCCCATCCCAGTTATCCAGATCGTACGAATTTTGGCCGATCGGTCATGGAGATAACAGATGGTGAATTGGTGAAGAGCCTTAAGGAACAGCTAAAAACATTTGTAGGAATCCTTACAGGGGAGAAGGCCTCAATGCACCATGTTAAACCACATGGGGCCCTTTACAACCAAATAGCCAAGGACAGTGGTTTGGCCAACGTTTTTCTCCAAGCCATGCAAGACTACAGATTGGTTCCCATCTATGTGCCCTATGGTTCTAAAATTGCTGAGGAGGCCAAAAAACAAGGATTTAAGACCATTCATGAGGCGTTTGCCGATAGGAACTATACGTCCAATCTACAATTGGTGCCCAGAACAGCGCCAAATGCGTTGATTGAGGAGCCTAAAGCGGTATTGGATCATGTCATCACTATGGTCAAGAGAAAAAAGGTAAGGACTTTGGATGGGCATGATATTGATATTCAAGCAGAAACATTTTGTGTGCACGGAGATACCCCTTCCGCATTAAAAATATTGATGTATATTCAGCAACAATTGCCAAAGCAACTAACATAATTGAGTGAGATCGTATCCCATTAACATAAGTCCATTTGGTGAATTTGCCGTCATAGTGCAATGGCCAGAAGAAGTCAGTGAGCAAACCTTGAACGATATTCTGGCATTTCAGGAAACCCTTAAGGAACACCTGTCAGATTCATGGGAATATATCCCTGCCTATAATTCGTTGACATTGGTCAATATAGGGGAAGATTTTGATTACAGGGACATCAAGAAAAAGTTGAGCGAGTACTACGGGGAAAGGGTGGAGCCTAAAAACCTGAAGCGGTTCCTTTGGAAATTGCCCGTTTGTTATGATGAAGAGTTTGCCATGGATATGGAACAACTAGAGGAGCAATTGGCACTTTCAAAAGAAGATATTGTACACCTACATACTTCACATGAGTATACGGTATATGGCATCGGTTTTTTACCGGGGTTCATGTACTTGGGCGGATTGCCCAAGGTGTTGGAAACCAGACGTAGGGACCAACCCCGATTAAAAGTGGAAAAGGGATCTGTAGGTCTGGCGGCAAAGCAAACAGGGATTTATCCCCAAGATTCCCCGGGAGGATGGAACATTATCGGAAAATGTCCGGTTCCCATTTTTAACCTAAAGGCAGCAGACCCCTGTTTTGTGAATGTGGGGGATAAGGTACAGTTTGTGCCCATAAAAAAGGCAGCGTTTGAACTGCACCAGATTGAAGCAGAAGTAGGTATTTTACAACCCGAAAAAGTTCCCTTGGATGCTTAAAGTACTTAAACCCGGTTTTTACACAACCTTGCAAGATAGAGGACGGTTTAATTATCGAAATAAAGGAGTGCCCGTCTCAGGTTGTATGGATTTGCTTGCCCTTGAGCAACTGAATCTATTGTTGGAAAATGAAAAGGATTCCGCAGTCCTTGAGTTGACAATGACAGGGCCAAGCTTGTTGTTTGAGGCTCCTACCTATATGGCGATTACGGGCGCAGACATGACTCCCATGCTAAACGAAACCCCGATAGTGAATCATAAGGTATATCAGGTGAATGCCGGAGATACCCTTTCTTTTGGAAAATTGAACTCGGGATTTAGAAGTTATCTTGCGGTAAAAGGCGGGTTCTTGGCAGAACCCATTCTAGGGAGCATGTCGCAATATGTTCCCCTTACGGAAAAGCCATGTATAGCAAAGGGAGATGCAATCGGGTATGCATCCCTTGGGGAGTTTACCCCCAAGATTTCAGAGATGAAACCGGACAATTACGTTCACCAAGAGACCATACACGTTCATAAGGGACCCGAATTCCACCTTTTGTCAGAAACACAGATTGATGAGCTTTTGGAACGAACCTTTACCATTGCCAAGGAGAACAACCGAATGGCCTATCAAATAGAAGGACACATGGAGGGACACTCCTTTTCAATGCTCACCTCGGCCACATTGCCCGGAACGGTCCAGTTTACGCCAACGGGAAAATTGATAATCCTAATGCGGGATGGGCAGACCACGGGGGGGTACCCCAGAATATTGCAGTTGACCAAAGAGGCCATCTGCTCTTTGGCTCAAAAGAAAACCGGAGATCCCATTCGTTTTGAGCTAAGCTATAGTTGATGGTAGACCTCTTCAAAGGGAATTCGAAACCGAGGGCCGTAAACCCCTTTTTCTTCTCTGATGCCACATGCAATCACCATATTGATTTCGGCGCCTCTGGGCAATTCCAGTATGTTTTTAACACGTAGGGTGTCGCTCCCTTCCATGGGGCAGGTGTCATAGCCTAGGGCAGCCATGCTCACCATAAAATTCTGCGCTGCCAATCCGGCACTTTTATGGGCAACGATACGCATGTCTGCATGGCGTACTTGCCTATAGGTGGGCTTGAACAGCCCAACAATTTGAAAAATGATGTATTTCAGCCACCCCAATAGTCCCCAAAAGTCACTATAAACCGTAGGGATTAATTTTTGATAATAGTTCAGGGCAAATTTTTCCCTTTTGGTGTATTCCGCAGTGGGTTTGTCTCCATAAATCGATTTTAAAAAATGGATATTGGCTTTGGCGCGCTTTTTCCATAGATCCTTTCTGGTAACCACAACAACCATCTGTTTTGCGGTTTTGGCGGCGTTTTGGCCCAGACAGGCTTCACTCATTTCCTTTAGGATGGAAGCATCGGAAATATGATAGAATTCCCATAGCTGTAAGTTGCTGCTGTTGGCGGCAAGGGTGGCATTTTTAAGGCAGGCCCTAACCTTCTTATTGTCAATTTCTTCATCGCTTTTAAACATCCGGACAGAACGCCGGTAGTTGATGGCGTCGGTAACTGTTTTTTCCATAGGGTATAAAGATAGTCCTATTCAAGTTTGTGTTTTCAACCATCTTTATTATGTTTGCCCTATGAAATTAAATTTTGTCATTAGTAACAATGTCGTCATTATTCCCCAAAAGGAATGATACAGACTTTGTTGTTGAAAAAAAGCCTGTATCGATTCGATGCAGGCTTTTTTTGTGGTACTCATTTATTAGCTGAATATGATAGAAAAAGGAGGTTTAATATATTGTTTTTCAGCTTTTTGCGTGGTTTGTAAACAAAATGGGTTTAAATGAAGGTATCCTGTTAAAAAAATGGGGTAATCGAATGCCATATTTTTGGAGACTGAACAAAATTTAGGGTTTTTGAAAAAAACATCGAAATTATATAAATGGAACTGAACAAATACAGTAAAAATGTAACCCAAGACCCAACACAACCTGCGGCCCAGGCCATGTTGCACGCGATTGGGCTTACGGAAGAGGATTTGCAGAAACCCTTGATCGGGATAGGAAGTACGGGCTATGAGGGCAATCCTTGCAATATGCATTTGAATGGACTTTCAAAATATGTAAAAGAAGGGGTACAGTCCGAAGAGTTGATCGGACTTATTTTCAATACTATTGGGGTAAGTGATGGAATCTCCATGGGAACCTACGGTATGCGTTACTCCCTTCCTTCCCGTGATATCATTGCCGATTCCATGGAAACAGTGGTTCAGGCCATGAACTATGATGGTTTGGTCACTGTGGTGGGTTGCGATAAAAATATGCCCGGTGCCTTGATGGCTATGATCAGGTTGAACAGGCCCTCGGTCTTGGTGTATGGTGGCACCATAGCCTCTGGCTGTCTGAACAATAAAAAATTAGATGTAGTCTCGGCCTTTGAGGCTTGGGGAGAAAAGGTTGCCGGTACCATGGACGAATCGGAATACAAGCAGGTCATCCAAAATGCCTGCCCCGGAGCAGGGGCCTGCGGGGGCATGTATACGGCCAATACCATGGCATCTGCCATTGAGGCCTTGGGAATGGCCATCCCCTACAATTCCTCCAATCCCGCAAATGAAGCGGAGAAAAAAGAAGATTGCATTGCTTCGGGAAAAGCACTCAGGTACCTTCTGGAAAAGGATATCAGACCAAGTGACATCATCACCAAAAAATCGTTGGAAAACGCAGTTCGCCTCATCACCGTCTTGGGAGGGTCTACCAACGCCGTGCTGCACTTTCTGGCCATAGCCAAGGCCGCTGAAATAGATTTTGGATTGGACGATTTTCAACGAATCAGTGATTCAACCCCGTTTTTGGCAGACCTAAAACCAAGTGGTAAGTTCTTGATGGAAGATGTACACCGTGTCGGGGGTATTCCTGCCGTGATGAAGTTTATGTTGGAAAAGGGTATGCTCCATGGAGATTGCCTTACCGTGACCGGAAAGACTGTTGCAGAAAACTTGGCTGCGGTACCCAGTTTAACGGATGGGCAGAAGGTGGTACATGATCTGGATCATCCCATAAAGGAAACAGGCCATCTTCGAATTCTATATGGCAATTTGGCCTTGGATGGCGCAGTGGCCAAGATAACGGGTAAGGAAGGACTGTATTTTTCTGGTCCAGCCAAAGTGTTCGATGGCGAATTTGAAGCCAATGACGGTATCAAAAACGGTTTGGTAAAAAAAGGAAATGTCGTGGTCATAAGGTATGAGGGGCCCAAAGGGGGACCCGGCATGCCAGAAATGTTAAAGCCCACGGCAGCCATCATGGGCGCTGGTCTGGGCAAAGAGGTAGCCTTGATTACCGATGGTCGTTTTTCTGGAGGGACCCACGGATTTGTCGTCGGCCATATTTCCCCGGAAGCACAGGATGGGGGCAATATTGCCCTAGTAGAGGATGGCGACATCATTACCATAGATGCGGAAAAGAACACCATCTCTGTTGATTTAACGGAAGCGGAACTCAACACTAGAAAATCAAAATGGAACCGACCATCCCTTAAGGTCAAAAAGGGGAGTCTATACAAATATGCAAAAATGGTCTCATCCGCGTCACAGGGCTGTGTGACCGATGAAATATAACTAAAAGACTTATGGAAACAGAAACAGTAAAGGCACAACAAAAGCAAGCATCGGTAAAAAAAGCGATACGGGTCACTGGAGCAGAGGCCGTTATCCATTGTTTATTGGAAGAAGGGGTCGATTTGATATATGGCTATCCCGGTGGGGCCATTATGCCCGTGTATGATGAGTTGTATAAGTTTCAGGAGAAATTGACGCACATTCTTACAAGGCACGAGCAAGGGGCCACCCATGCGGCCCAAGGGTATGCCAGGGTAAGTGGCAAGGTTGGTGTGGCCATGGCCACATCGGGACCGGGGGCAACAAATCTGGTCACCGGTTTGGCCGATGCCCAGATAGATTCCACCCCACTGGTATGCATAACTGGGCAGGTACCCAGCAGCCTTTTAGGTTCTGATGCCTTCCAAGAGACCGATATCGTGGGGATATCCACACCCGTGACCAAATGGAACTATCAAGTGACCAATGCATCTGAGATTCCAGAAATCATGGCCAAGGCTTTTTACATTGCCAAATCGGGTAGACCTGGGCCAGTATTGATCGACATTACCAAAAATGCCCAGTTTGATGAGTTGGATTTTACCTATGAAAAATGTACTGGAGTTCGAAGCTATAAGCCAGTTTCCGAACCTGACGATCAAGCGATCAAGGCTGCGGCAGATTTGATCAACAGTGCCAAAAAACCCTACATTGTCTTTGGACAGGGGGTCATTTTGGGCAAGGCAGAAGAAGAACTAAAGGCATTGGTCGAGAAAGCGGGTATTCCAGCGGCCTGGACCATTATGGGGCTTTCGGCAATGGATACGGAACATCCCTTAAACGTGGGCATGGTGGGCATGCACGGTAATTATGGCCCCAATGTGCTGACCAACGAGTGCGATGTGCTCATTGCCATAGGTATGCGTTTTGACGATAGGGTAACGGGCAGGTTGGATGACTATGCAAAGCAGGCGAAAGTGATTCATTTTGAAATAGACCCAGCCGAAATCAATAAAAATGTAAAAGTAGAGGTGGCTGTTTTGGGTAATGCCAAGGAAACCTTGGGATTATTGCTTCCGTTGATCAAGGAAAACAGCCATGATGACTGGAAGGCCGAATTCGATAAAAAATATCAGGAAGAATACGAAACGGTAATCAAGAACGATATTACCCCCACCAAACCCGGTTTGACCATGGGCGAGGTGATTGAAGAGATCAATAAAGCTTCGGGACATGAAGCGGTCATTGTTTCCGATGTGGGGCAGCACCAAATGATTGCTTGCCGGTATGCCAAGTTCAAAAAGAGCAAGAGCAACATTACATCCGGGGGCTTGGGAACCATGGGCTTTGCATTGCCTGCTGCCATTGGGGCCAAGCAGGGAGCGCCGGAACGTGAGGTGGTTGCCGTAATCGGTGATGGGGGCTACCAGATGACCATCCAGGAATTGGGAGTTATCTTTCAACATAAGATCCCCGTGAAAATCGTGGTCTTGAACAACAATTTCTTGGGAATGGTACGGCAATGGCAGCAACTGTTCTTTGAAAAACGATACGCCTCTACGGTAATGACAAATCCTGATTTTGTCAAGATTGCCGAGGGATACCAGATCAAAGCCAACCGGGTCGCGGAACGTCAAGACCTAGCGGCGGCGGTCCAAGAAATGATTGCCCATGAAGGGCCTTATTTCTTGGAGGTAAAAGTAGAAAAGGAAGACAATGTATTTCCGATGATACCCTCAGGGGCTTCGGTTTCGGAAATCAGATTAAAATAAGACGGCATGGAGCAAACACGATTTACCATTTCAGTATATTCGGAAAACAGTATAGGGTTATTACACAGAATCTCTGGGATTTTTGTAAAAAGACACATTAATATAGAAAGTCTAAATGTGTCCAAATCCGAAATAGAAGGCGTTTCCAAATTTACCATTGTGGTTTATACCACAGAAGAATCTGTAAGGAAAATAGTCCAGCAGATTGAAAAGCAGATAGAGGTCATCAAAGCCTATTACCATACCGACGGGGAGACCATTTTTCAGGAAACGGCTTTGTTCAAGATTGCTTCCAACCTGCTTTTTGATGAGCCCCAGATCCAGAATGCGATCAAGGAGAGCAACTCAAAAATAGTAACGGTCCACAGGGAGTTTTTTGTCCTGGCCAAAACAGGCAGGCGGAATGAAATTGATGAGATGTATGACCTTCTCCACCCTTATGGCATTCGGCAATTTGTACGTTCTGGCCGTATAGCGGTGACCAAAGAGACCATGCCTATTACGGAACTTTTGGAAGAATTTCACTTAAAAATTAATAAAAACACTTATTGAAATGACGAATTACTTCAATACGCTATCATTGCGGAATCAATTGGAACAATTGGGAAAATGCCGTTTTATGGAAACCCAGGAATTTGCAGATGGCGTTACTGCTTTGAAGGGAAAAAAGATTGTGATTGTAGGTTGTGGTGCACAGGGTTTGAACCAAGGGTTGAACATGCGCGACTCCGGCCTTGATATTTCGTATGCACTACGGGATGCAGCGATTAAAGAACAAAGGCAATCCTATAAAAATGCCACGGAGAACAATTTTACTGTGGGCACCTATGAAGAATTGATTCCGACCGCAGATTTGGTCATCAATTTGACCCCGGACAAACAGCACACCAATGTGGTGGGTACCGTAATGCCCTTGATGAAGCAAGGAGCCACCTTGTCCTATTCCCATGGTTTCAATATTGTGGAAGAAGGTATGGAGATCCGTAAGGATTTGACCGTTATCATGGTCGCCCCCAAAAGTCCCGGATCAGAAGTGCGCGAAGAGTACAAGCGTGGATTTGGGGTGCCAACCTTGATTGCCGTACATCCAGAAAATGATCCCGAGGGCAAGGGGTTGGCCCAAGCAAAGGCCTATGCCGCTGGAACGGGTGGACATAAAGCCGGGGTATTGGAGTCATCTTTCGTTGCCGAGGTAAAATCGGACCTTATGGGCGAACAGACTATTCTGTGTGGTGTGTTGCAGACAGGATCTATTTTGTGTTTTGATAAAATGGTGGAAAAAGGGATTGCTCCCGGTTATGCCTCAAAATTGATCCAATACGGTTGGGAGACCATTACCGAAGGCTTAAAACACGGTGGAATCACCAACATGATGGATCGTTTGTCCAATCCTGCAAAGATTAAGGCTTATGATTTGTCTGAGGAGATGAAAGATATCATGCGTCCGTTGTTCCAAAAACATATGGACGATATTATGAGTGGACATTTTTCCAAAACCATGATGGAAGATTGGGCCAATGACGATAAGAACCTATTGTCTTGGAGAGCGGCAACCGGAGAGACCGCATTTGAAAAAACGGCTGCTGGAAGTGATGAGATTTCTGAGCAGGAATATTATGACAATGGTGTGTTGATGGTGGCCTTTGTAAAAGCAGGGGTGGAACTGGCCTATGAGACCATGACCGAGTCTGGAATAATAGGAGAATCTGCATATTACGAATCATTGCATGAAACCCCCTTGATTGCCAATACCATTGCCAGAAAAAAATTGTTCGAGATGAACCGGGTGATCTCAGATACGGCGGAATATGGCTGTTATTTGTTTGATCATGCCTGTAAACCCCTATTGACCGATTTTATGAAGACCATCGATACCGATGTCATTGGTACAACGTTTGGCGGGGGAATGGACAATGGGGTGGACAACCAAAAATTGATTCAGGTCAACAAAGCCATCCGAGAGCATGATGTGGAGAAGGTGGGAGCCAGATTAAGGGAATCCATGACCGCCATGAAACCTGTGGTGTAAAGGAATAAACAAGACGTTAATTTTTATATCCCTGGTTTCATTCAAATGGCCAGGGATTCTAGTTTTATGAAAGAGGATATTGTTTCGTATTTTCCCAATGTAAAAGCCATTGAATCTGCTGCCGAGAACTTACGTCAGGTAGCCGAGAAGACCCTTTTGTCAAAAAGCATTCGTTGTTCCAAAAGTTATGGGGCCAATATTTTTTTTAAGCGCGAAGATCTACATAGGGTAAGAAGCTATAAAATAAGGGGGGCATTCAATAAGATAAGTTCCCTTTCAAAGGCAGAGCTAAAACAGGGGGTGGTCTGTGCCAGTGCCGGAAACCATGCCCAAGGTGTCGCCTTTGCCTGTAAATATTTAGAGGTAGAGGCAACCATTTTTATGCCCAGTGTAACGCCCAAACAAAAAATAAACCAGACACAAATGTTTGGCGATAAATGGGTCACCATAGTGCTGGAAGGCGATACTTTTGACGACGCTTTTAAAGCGGCAAGGAACTTTTGTAACGACCATGGCAAAGTATTTGTCCATCCGTTTGATGATCCCAAAACCATTGAAGGACAGGGTACCGTTGGTCTGGAAATTTTGGACCAAGCAGAGGGACCAATAGATTACTTGTTTGTTCCCATAGGGGGTGGAGGCCTTATTTCGGGGCTATTGGGCGTTTTTAAGAAACTATCCCCAGATACTAAAATTATTGGGGTAGAACCCGAAGGAGCTCCTTCCATGGCTCGTGCCCTAGCGGCGGGAAAACCGGTGGAGTTGGAACATATTGATAAGTTTGTAGATGGGGCTGCAGTTCAAAAAGTGGGAAACTACACCTTTTCGGTGTGCAAGGACAATCTACATCAAATGGCCACCGTGGCCGAAGGAAAGGTCTGCCAGACGATTCTTGACCTTTACAATCGTGATGCCATAGTGGTGGAGCCGGCAGGGGCCCTCACCATCGCCGTGCTTGATGATTTTAAGGAAGAGATAAGGGGAAAGAACGTGGTCTGTGTGCTAAGTGGCAGCAATAACGATATTCTAAGGACTGCCGAAATAAAAGAACGCGCCCTTCTATACAATAATTTAAAGCATTACTTTATTGTGCGCTTCCCACAACGGCCTGGGGCCTTAAAGGAGTTTGTGGGCAATATTTTGGGGCCAAACGACGATATTACCCATTTTGAATATTCAAAAAAATCGAGCAGGGAGAATGCCCCAGCCGTAGTGGGGATAGAATTGAAATTCTCCAAGGATTTGGAGCCTTTGATCCAAAGGATGAAAGCCAACAACTTTTTTGGGGAATACCTGAATGACAAACCCAATTTGTTTCAATATTTAGTTTGAAGCCTAACAAAAATAGATGCATTTAGTGTAAAGAAAACTTTCAAACGTTTTCGATTTCAATTGTTGCAAAACTACGCTGCAAGGGCCTAATTTTATCATAGCTTTGTAGCGACCAAAACCAATTATTATGAGCATGACAATGATTCCCGAACTATTTCAGATTAAAGAACAAATCCACCAAAGACACTATCTGGTCAATGGGGAATTAAAGGAATGGAAAGGTGATACCAGCGAGGTCATTTCTACGATTTCATCAACCCAGGAATACAAGCAAACCGTTTTGGGAAGTATTCCCACCAATAGGGAAGAAGAAGCCATGGAAGCTTTGGATGCTGCGACCCAGGCTTGGGACCATGGCAAAGGGGTCTGGCCCACCATGAAGGTGAAGGACCGTATTGAATGTATGGAAAACTTTGTCGCAATGATGGAGACCAAGCGGGAAGAGGTCGTCAAACTTTTAATGTGGGAGATTGGCAAAAGCATGCCCGATTCCTATAAGGAATTTGACCGTACCGTAAGCTACATTTACGATACCATTGAAGAATACAAGCAACTGGATAGGGATTCGGCCAAGTTTCACAAACACGACGGCGTTTATGCCCATATTCGTCGCGGTCCGCTTGGCGTGGTTTTGTGTTTGGGCCCCTACAATTACCCATTAAATGAAACTTTTACCTTGTTGATCCCGGCCTTGATCATGGGCAACACCACCATATTTAAACCTGCAAAACACGGGGTACTTCTGATTACCCCATTGTTGGAGGCCTTTCAAAAGAGCTTCCCCAAAGGAGTGGTCAATATTCTATTCGGTAGGGGTAGGGCGATTGCCGGGCCCATTATGAAAACGGGAAAAGTAGATATATTGGCATTGATCGGCCATAGCTCATCCGCCAATGCCTTGGTCAACCAACACCCTAAAAGTAATCGACTACGTCAGGTATTGGGATTGGAGGCAAAAAATCCGGCCATCATTCTGCCCGATGCCGATTTGGATTTAACCGTAAAGGAATGTATTTCTGGTACCTTATCCTATGATGGGCAACGTTGTACCGCGTTAAAGATTGTGTATGTTCACGAATCGGTAAAGGACGAATTTTTAAAACGTTTTTCAAAAGCCGTGGACGAACTAAAGTTTGGCAACCCATGGGATGAAGGCGTGCAATTGACACCCCTACCGGAACCCGGTAAGCCCGATTATATTCAAGAACTGATAGACGAGGCCAAGGAAAAAGGAGCCAAGGTCATCAATGCCAAAGGTGGCGAACGTACAGATAATTTTATCTGGCCCTCCATACTTTATCCCGTGACCACAGACATGAAGGTATATGAAGAGGAGCAATTTGGACCCGTTATTCCGGTTATTTCTTTTTCAGATATTCAACAGCCCTTGGATGATATGGCCGAAAGTAATTATGGACAACAAGTAAGTTTGTTCGGTAAGGATGTCTATTCGTTGTCACCTTTAATCGATACTTTGGCCAATCTGGTCTGTAGGGTGAACCTGAACAGTTCTTGCCAACGTGGCCCAGATGTCTATCCGTTTACAGGAAGAAAAGATTCTGCCCAGTCTACATTAAGTGTTCATGATGCGTTGCGCTCGTTCAGTATACGGACATTTGTTGCCTTTAAGGACAATGATTTGAACAACGAGACCATAGAACAATTGCTGGATGCTAAAGTGAGTAATTTCTTGAGTACGGATTATCTTCTTTAGAAGGCTCATTATTTTCCTTTTAAACTAGGCTATAGTACAGTTCACCACGTATTTGGATTCCTTCAATCTGGATTATACGTTTGAGCTTCCTAAGGATATTACATTGTCTAATGTAGAATCCAGGTTCTATCCAAAAGGAATACATTTTGGGTTATTGGTCTTATTAAGTCTTAAAAAAAAGAAATACTTCATTAAGAATTTCTAAAAAATGTAAAGAAATCGTGAAGAATCCACTTGGCAGTGGAATCATTACGAAAGGTTATTTTATTTTTAGTTTTCATAAACGATACAAATGGTACACGATTACGCTACTTGGAACCACCCTTATACGCCTTCCAAAAAATATGGAAAGCGCATTGCCTACTTTAGTATGGAGTTTGCTATAGACCAGGCACTTAAAATTTATTCTGGGGGGTTAGGATTTTTATCGGGCTCGCACATGCGGTCTGCTTTCACTTTAAAGCAAAATACCATAGGCATTGGGATGCTATGGAAATATGGATATTATGACCAATCCCGGAACGAGGACCAAACCCTAAAGCCTCAATTTGTGGAAAAGACCCATAATTTTATGAGCGATACCGGAATAGAGGTGAGTGTGGCCATTAACGGCAATTCCAATGTAAAAGTTAGGGCCTATGTGTTGAAACCGGAAATTTTTGGTACGGTGCCACTCTATTTGTTGTCCACGGATGTGGAGGGGAATGACTTTTTATCCCGAACCATCACCAATTATCTTTACGATGCCAATGAGGTTACCCGTATTGCCCAAAGTATTGTATTGGGCATTGGCGGGGCCAAGGTAGTGGAAGCTTTGGGAGGGGCAGATGTATACCACCTTAATGAAGGGCACGCACTTCCCGCCTTTTATTACTTAAGGAACAAGGGCATAAGCCGTGAACAATTGGCATTTACCACCCACACCCCTGAAAAAGCAGGGAATACGGAACGAAACATTTATGAGTTGAACCATTTTGGCTTTTTTGGGAGAACCTTATCTGATGCAGAATTAAAAGAAGAAAAGGTAAATGGCGACATGCTAAGCTATACGGTTAGTGCACTTCGGATGGCAAAAAAGGCCAACGCAGTTTCAAAATTGCATGGAAAAGTGGCAAGGGATATGTGGAAATCAATCGAGGATTCCTGTGACATCGTTCCCATAACAAACGCACAAAACCTAGAATTTTGGCAAGATGCCAAACTCAAGAAAGCTTGGAAAAGCAACGATGGTAGTGCATTTGTAACACGAAAGCTTGAGCTTAAGGAAGAGTTGTTCAAAATTGTATTGGACCAAACAGGAAAAATATTTGACCCTACTATATTGACCATAGTGTGGGCCAGAAGATTTGCAGGGTACAAACGGGCCGATATGTTACTCTATGATATGGATAGGTTTGAAAAGTTGATAAACAATTCAAAATATCCTGTACAGATTATTTGGGCCGGTAAGCCCTACCCAATGGATTTTTATGCCATTGATATCTTCAATAGATTGGTGCATACTACCAAATATGTAAAGAACTTGGCCGTCTTGACCGGATATGAAATGGAATTGTCCAAATTACTGAAGCAGGGATCGGATGTTTGGCTAAATACGCCACGAATAACGCGGGAGGCCTCAGGAACCAGCGGAATGTCCGCAGCGTTTAACGGTTCGTTGAATGTGTCTACGGACGATGGTTGGATTCCCGAGTTTCGTAAGAATGGAAAGAACAGCTTTGTCTTACCCCCTCTAGATCACACGCTTCCGGTTGAAGAACAGGATAAACAGGATTGCGCCAATCTTTACGATATTTTGGAGAAAAAGGTAGTGAAGACCTATTACGACAAACCCGAAAAGTGGCAACAAATGCTTTTTCGGGCTTTGAATGATGTTGCCACGGAGTTTAGTTCAGACCGGATGGCAAAGCAATACTATGAAGAGCTTTACTGAATGAACTACCTCGGCGCAGAGCGTACGAGGTAGCTGAATCAGGAACGCTAGGCTGCAAAGAATCAGGAAACTATACTTTTCTGTCTTTATCCATAACGTCTTATTCTTATGTGGACATGATTTTTAGAAAGCTACACCCGAGGCTCTGCCTCGGGGAATTCTAATGATTAGAGGTTATTGGCCAACCAATCCCCGACCTCTGAGGTTTTGTAGGCTTTTCCACCATCGGCCAAATCTTCGGTCACAATGCCTTCTGCCAACGATTGGTTCACCACATCACGAATGGCTTTTGCTTCGTCGGCCAACCCTTTGTCCTCGAATAGCATGGCTGCGGAAAGCACCGTTGCCAAAGGATTCGCGATATCCTTTCCGGCTGCCTGTGGGTAGGAGCCGTGAATGGGTTCGTAAAGTCCAATTTTCTCTCCTAGTGACGATGATGGCATTAGCCCCATGGAACCAGAGATGACAGAAGCTTCATCGGTCAATATATCACCAAACAAATTGGCGGTGATGATTACATCATACCCTTTGGGCCATTGGATCAATCGCATGGCCACGGCATCCACAAATTCATAGGTCACTTCCACTTCGGGATAGTCCTTTTCCATGCGTTGTACCGTTTCGCGCCATAACCGTGATGCTTCCAAGACATTGGCCTTATCCACACAGCATAGTTTTTTACCCCGTTTCAGGGCCATTTCAAAGCCTTTTTTGGCGATACGTTCAATTTCAAAACGATGGTAGGTCATGGTGTCAAAAGCGGTTTCGCCTTCATTTTGACGCCCACGTTCCCCAAAATAAACCCCTCCGGTCAATTCACGAAGGATGATCATATCGGTGCCTTCAATGCGTTCCTTTTTTAAAGGCGATTTGTCGATTAGGGAAGGAAAGGTAAACGTAGGGCGCACATTGGCAAAGAGTCCCAAAGCCTTTCGCATTTTCAATAAGCCTTGTTCTGGACGTACTTTGGCCGATGGGTCATTGTCAAACCGTGGGTCACCAATGGCACCGAACAATACCGCATCGGAATTGATACAGATTTCATGGGTTTCGTCGGGGTAGGGTTCTCCCACCGCATCAATGGCCGCAGCTCCCGTTAAAGCAGGCTTCCACTCAATTTCATGTCCAAATTTCTTTGCAACCGCATCAGATAATTTAACGGCTTGATCAATCACTTCTGGGCCAATACCGTCACCGGCAAGTAGTGCTATGTTTAGCTTCATATTTTGTTGTTTTTCGCTGTTCGCTATTTAGTTGTTATTTATTTTATTGATGAGATTATTGATGCTTCTTCTATGCTTAATTTACTTTGTCATAAACATTTTCAAATTGAATTGAATCTAAATATTTCAAATCTCTTGCTAAGATTAAAAAATATTCCAGTTCAGATGCCGAACCTTGTGAGATAATCAGAAAGCGCTTGAATTCTGCATCGGATTCCCTACCACAACCTTCAACAATATTTGAAGGGATTGAATGGGCGGATCTTCTCATTTGACTAATTAGACCATAGGTTTCTTCTTTTGGAAAATCCTTGGTCAATTCATACACATCTAGCGTGATTTCATGCCCCAATTCCCAAACACCATATTTTTTATAGTCTCTCATTTATCCTCTACGAATTGCGGAAAGCGATGAGCGTAGTGCCTTAAATCAAATTCAACATTTTTTCAGTGGCCTTGATGGCAGAAACGGTTTGGTCGGAATCCAGACCGGTGGTCACAATAGTATTCTTGGCCGTTTTCCAGGTAATCATGGTCTCGCACAAGGCATCTGAACTACTTCCTGGGGGAATCCGTACGGCATAATCAATCAGCTTTGGTAATTGGTCTCCCCGTTTTGTATATATTTTTCGCAAAGCGTTCATGAAGGCATCAAACTGTCCATCCCCCTGTGCATTGGCCTCATAAACATCACCTTCAATCTCTATAGAGAGGGTGGTGGAGGGCATCAATCCTTTGGCGTGGGTCAATACGTACGATTTTATGAACACCTTTTGCTGGTAGGCACTGCTGTCCAGCACATCGGAAATAATATAGGGCAGATCTTCCTTGGTCACCTTTTCTTTTCTGTCCCCAAGTTCTATAATACGTTCGGTGACTTTTTTTACCTCCTCATCGTTCAGGGTAAGCCCCAATTCTTGGAGGTTTTTTAAGATGTTGGCCTTGCCAGAAGTTTTTCCAAGAGCGTATTTGCGCTTTCTGCCAAAGCGTTCAGGCATTAGGTCACTAAAGTAGAGATTGTGCTTGTTGTCCCCATCGGCATGGATGCCCGCTGTTTGTGTAAACACATTCCCCCCAACAATGGGTTTGTTGGCAGGAATACCAAAACCGGTAAACGTAGAAACCAATTTACTCACTTTGTAGAGGGAGGATTCTACCACTTTGGTATTGATGTCGGGCAAAAAATCGTTGATCACGGCTATGGCACTGGCCAAGGGAGCGTTACCGGCCCGTTCGCCCATGCCGTTAACGGTCAGGTGAAGGCCATAGACCCCGGCTTTAAGGGCTTCCATAACATTGGATATGCTCAGGTCATAATCGTTATGGCCATGAAAATCAAAATGAATGTCTGGGTAGCGCTTGACAATTTTTTCAAGGTATTCAAAGGTTTCGGAAGGGGTCAATATCCCCAAGGTATCGGGGAGCATAACCCTTTTTAAGGGCTGTGTTTGCAAAAAATCCAAAAAATGGAATACGTAGTCTTGGGAGTGGCGCATGCCATTGCTCCAATCCTCCAAATAGACGTTGGTCTCAATACCCGATTCTTGTGCCAACCGAATGACCGAAGCAATACCCTCAAAGTGTTGTTCCGGTGTTTTTTTGAGTTGATGCGTGAGGTGGTTCAGGGATCCCTTGGTCAAGAGGTTCTGGACTTTGGCCCCTGTCTTATTCATCCACTCAATGGAAGCTCCGCCATCTACAAAACTCAATACCTCAACCCGTTGAATATATCCTTTTTCTTTGGCCCAATCAGTGATGTTTTTTACCGCTTGAAACTCTCCTTCGGATACCCGGGCCGAGGCCACCTCTATACGGTCCACCTTAAGCTCGTCCAAGAGTAATTTGGCCAAGGTCAGTTTTTCGGAAGCACTAAAGGAAACCCCCGATGTTTGTTCCCCATCCCGTAGGGTGGTATCCATGATTTCAATGGTTTGGGCCATCATAAAAAATTAAAAAGGGCGGGTTTCAGCAAAGGATTTAATGTCTTCTTTTAGGTTCAAAAGGTAATCGATATCATCAAAACCATTCAATAGATTTCCTTTTTTGTATTCGTTGATTCCGAAGGTTTCAAAATCATCGGAGCCCACAATGGTAATGGTCTGTTCCGTTAGATCCACCTTCAATTCCGTTTTTGGATCGGCTTCAATCGCTTTAAAGATCTTGTCCAAAAATTCTGGACTGATCTGTACGGGCAACACCCCTACATTTAGGCAGTTGTTTCTAAAGATATCGGCAAAAAAACTGGAGACCACACAGCGGAAACCATAATCATAGACGGCCCAAGCCGCGTGTTCCCGGGAAGAACCTGAACCAAAGTTTTTGCCCCCTACCAAGATTTTACCGCCATAGATAGGATTGTTCAACACAAATTGTTCTTTGGGAGTATCATCGGAATTGTACCGCCAATCACGAAATAAGTTGTCGCCAAAGCCTTTTCTTTCCGTAGCCTTTAAAAAACGAGCTGGAATGATCTGGTCGGTGTCCACATTTTCTATGGGCATTGGAACTGCTGTGGAGGTTAGGATATTGAATTTATCGTATGCCATTTTGTTAGATTCTAGATGTTAGATAATAGATGTTAGACGGCCTCCATTTCCATTAATTTCCGGGGATCTGTCACTTTACCTGTTACAGCCGCCGCCGCTGCGACCAGTGGACTGGCCAACAGGGTTCTTGACCCGGGTCCCTGTCTTCCTTCAAAGTTTCGGTTACTGGTGCTTACCGCGTACTTGCCGGCAGGAACTTTGTCATCGTTCATGGCAAGACAGGCAGAACAACCAGGTTCCCGGAGTTCAAATCCCGCTTCGTGAAGAACATCCAAAATGCCTTCCTCTTTGATGGCCTCTTCTACTTTGTGCGAGCCGGGCACCAACCAAGCGGTAACATTGTCCGCTTTTTTTCTTCCCTTGATGATGGAGGCAAAAGCCCTAAAATCTTCAATACGGCCATTGGTACAACTTCCGAGGAATACAAAATCTATAGATTTGCCCAGCATTTCATCTCCCTCGTTAAAATCCATATAGGCCAATGACTTCTTATAGGTTTGTGCCCCTGTGCCATCGCCTGCTGCTGGAATGGCGTTGGAAATTCCAAAGCCCATTCCTGGATTGGTGCCATAGGTGATCATGGGTTCAATTTCTGAAGCATCAAAGGTCAATTCTTTATGGAATTCTGCATCATCTTCCGTGTAAAGTGTATCCCAGTAGGCCATGGCCTTGTCCCATGCTTTTCCTTGTGGGGCAAATTCCCTTCCTTTAATATATTCAAAAGTGGTCTGGTCCGGGGCAATCATACCGCCACGGGCTCCCATTTCTATACTTAGGTTACAGACGGTCATCCGGCCTTCCATAGTCATGTTCCTGAAAACATCCCCGGAATACTCCACAAAATATCCTGTAGCCCCTGAGGTGGTCAGTTTAGAGATGATAAAAAGCGCCACATCTTTTGGGGTGACTCCAAAGCTTAATTCACCATTAATGTTGATACGCATGCTTTTGGGTTTGGGCTGCATAATGCACTGGCTGGCCAAGACCATTTCTACTTCAGAGGTTCCAATGCCAAAGGCAATGGCCCCAAAAGCACCGTGGGTAGAGGTATGGGAATCTCCGCAAACAATAGTGGCACCGGGCAATGTTATGCCGTTTTCTGGGCCAATAACGTGTACGATCCCATTTTTTTCATGTCCAAGGCCCCAATAGCGAATACCATGTTCAGCTGAATTTTTTTCCAAGGTGGCCAACTGATTTGCAGACAAAGGGTCTGCCACAGGAAGGTGTTGGTTTAGGGTTGGGGTGTTGTGATCGGCTGTCGCAAAGGTTCTATTGGGGTATAAAACGGAGACGTTTCTACTTTTTAATCCCAAAAAAGCTACCGGACTTGTGACTTCGTGTATCAAATGACGGTCTATAAACAGTACATCTGGACCGTTTTCTATCCGTTTTACAACGTGTGAATCCCAAACTTTGTCAAACAACGTTTTGCCCATATCGTATTCTTCAAAAATTAAGTTGGTAAAAATAGCCTTGCCACGCGATTATACTAAAAAATCACAGAACTAAATTACGATGCCCAAATAAGTTTTTTTAGGGTTTGTATGCTTTTTTTTAGCGATTTGCCATAATGTTAACAGAAGGTCAAGACTGCATATTTTATATGTTGGAATAGGGAGAAGGATTACCTTTAGGGGGATAATTGAATGACGGGAAATATGAAAATACCAAGAGTTCTCACAGCAGCGTTATGTGTCATTGTTTTTAACGGCTGTGCCGAATTACAACAGGTGGTCAACACTCTTCCTGGGGCACCCGTGACTGAAACAGAAATGATATCCGGCTTAAAACAGGCCTTGGAGTTTGGTGTTGCCGAAGGTGTAGATTTGTTGAACAAACAGGATGGCTATTTTAAGGATGAAGCCGTTAAGATCCTGTTGCCTGAAGAGCTTAGAAAAGTTGATCAGACGCTCCGAAAAATTGGATTGTCCTCTTTGGCCGATGAAGGCTTGAAGGTATTGAACCGTGCCGCCGAAGATGCGGTTAGCGAAGCAAAGCCCATATTCTTGGGAGCCATCAAAGAATTTACCATACAGGATGGCAAGACCATTTTAACATCGACCAATGACCTGGAAGCCACACATTACCTACAATCCAAAACGGCCACCCAATTGAAAGCTGCATTTTCTCCCAAGATCAGTGCCTCCTTGGACAGGGTTGGAGCAAATAAAATCTGGGAAGAGATCATAGGCAAATACAATACCGTACCCTTGGTAAAACCTGTAAATCCCAACCTTACACAATATGTGACCCAAAAGGCGATTGATGGACTTTTTACCAAGGTAGGGGATAAGGAGAAGGAAATTCGCAATTCGGTTGCTGCTAGGACCACGGCCTTGCTCCAGAAAGTGTTTGCATTACAATAATTTACAAATTCCGATTAAATAGCACTTGCTTTAACAGGGCTTTGACACACTTTAACATAAGCCTAACGGTGTTCGTGGCATGCTATGGATAATTTGGGGCATCAACCTTAAGTTTATTCAACAATAAGAAACGAACACATGAAAAAAAATCAGCTAAAAACAGTATTGATGGTGCTCTTCCTTGCCTTGGGTTTTTCTTCCGGGGCATATGCACAGTTAGACCTGCCCAGGGGCAGTCAAATGGCAAAAGTTGGGCAACGGATCGGGATTACGGACATTACCATTGTGTATTCCAGGCCCAGTGTCAACAATCGTGAAATTTGGGGAGAGTTGGTGCCCTATGGCATGAACAACCTAGGTTTTGGTACCGCAAAAGAATCCCCATGGCGCGCAGGGGCCAACGAGAACACCATTTTTAAAACTACCCACGATGTAAAGATAGAGGGTAAAGAATTGCCTGCTGGAAAGTACGGGCTGCACATGATTGTGAACGAGGATAACACGGCAACCGTTATTTTCTCTAAAAATTATGGTGCCTGGGGCAGTTATTTTTATGACCCTTCCGAGGATGCACTGCGCGTGGACGTTGCCACTACAGAAATCCCCCATGTGGAGCAATTAAAGTATGAGTTCAATACTGTGGATGCCACCGCAGCCGTAGCTTCATTGAATTGGGAAAAGAAGCAAATTCCCTTTGCAATCCAAGTGGACGTACCAGCCATTGTAGCTACGAATATCCGTTCCAAGATGCAGAACCAAGAAGGGTTCAATAGGCAGTCTTGGGAACAGGCCGCCAACTATGCCCTGAACAACGAGGGAGATCTAGAGGAAGCCTTGGGCTGGATCAATGCGGCTATAGAAGGACAATTTTTTAGTAAAAAGACATTTGCCAATATGGCCACCAAAGCCAGAATCTTGGAAAAGCAGGGTAAAACATCCGAGGCCGATGTAGTTATGCAGGAGGCATTGCCCATGGGAACCGTTTTTGAGGTTCATGGCTATGCACGTCAATTGATAGCCGCAGGGCAAAAGGACAAAGCCTTGGAAATATTTAAATGGAACGCCAAGAACTTTAAGGGACAATGGCCTGTGGACTATGGTTTGGCAAGAGGGTATTCCGCTATAGGAAATTACAAAACCGCCCTTAAACATTTAAAGATTGCTAAGGATAGGGCCCCAGATGAACCAAATAAAAATGCCATTGCAGCTAATTTGGCCAAACTGGAAGATGGGACGGATATTAATTAGATTATAAAGGACAAATTTTATTAAAACGCCCAGCTCTTGCTGGGCGTTTTAGCTAATATACCCCCAAAGAGCCTTGCCCTTGACCAATTCGGCATAGGTTCTTCGTATGGGTAGGTGCATGGCCTGTTCCAATTTTGGGTCGTTTTTTAGCAACTGGATTGCGTGATAACGGGCCAATTTAAGAATAGGGTTATCCTTTACAATATCGGCTATTTTTAGATTGAGTAAACCACTCTGTTGGGTGCCCATTAAATCCCCAGGGCCTCGAAGGTTTAAGTCCACTTCGGCAATTTCAAACCCGTCATTGGTACGGCACATGGTTTCCAAGCGGGTACGGGCATCTTCAGAGAGTTTATGGCCGGTCATCAGAATACAATAGCTTTGTTCGGCACCACGCCCTACACGGCCCCGCAACTGGTGCAATTGCGATAACCCAAAGCGTTCAGCACTTTCTATGATCATGACCGAAGCATTGGGTACGTTTACCCCAACTTCTATCACCGTCGTGGCGACCATGATTTGGGTTTCCCCTTTCACAAAGCGTTCCATTTCAAAATCCTTGTCCTGTGGTTTCATCTGTCCGTGTACAATGGAAATCTGATAATCGGGCAAGGGAAATTCACGCGCAATGCTTTCATACCCATCCATCAAATCTTTATAATCCAAGGCTTCGCTTTCTTGGATCAAGGGATAAACCACATACACTTGTCTTCCCTTTTTTATTTCATCCTTGATAAAGCCAAATACCTTTAAGCGGTTGGCATCGTAACGGTGCTCGGTTTTAATGGGTTTTCTGCCGGGGGGCAATTCGTCTATGACAGAAATATCTAAATCACCATACAAACTCATGGCTAGTGTTCGAGGAATGGGAGTCGCCGTCATAACCAAAATATGGGGTGGTAAAACCCCTCGCTCATTGCCTTGTGGGCTTCCCTTATGCCACAGTTTGGACCGTTGTGCCACCCCAAACCGATGTTGCTCATCCACAATGGCCAGACCAAGATTTTTAAAGCTTACCTTATCTTCCAAGACGGCATGGGTGCCAATCAGGATATTGAGGTTGCCGTTTTCCAATTGGTTGTGCAGGAGGGTACGTTCTGCCCGTTTGGTGGAACCGGTTAAGAGGGCGATTTTGACATCCATCTTCCCCAAGAGCTCCTTGAGTCCATTATAATGCTGTTGTGCCAAGATTTCCGTTGGGGCCATTAAACAGGCCTGAAACCCATTATCCATGGCCAAGAGCATACACATAAGGGCCACGATGGTCTTCCCGGAACCTACATCACCTTGTAATAAACGGTTCATTTGGGCAGAGCTGCCCATATCTTTCCGAATCTCTTTGATGACCCTTTTTTGGGCGTTGGTCAATTCAAAAGGAAGGTGGTCATTGAAAAACCCGGTAAACCATTCACCAACCTCAGTAAAGGGCAGGCCCTTTATTTTTTGCTTTCGGGACGCTTTTTTGGAGAGTAGTTGCAGTTGGATGAAAAACAACTCCTCAAACTTTAACCGAAACTGTGCTTTGGCCAAGAGCTCTTGGTTTTTTGGAAAATGGATGTTCAACAGGGCATCGGCCTTTGACATCAGTTTCAGTTCTTCAATAAGGTTGGGCGATAAGGTCTCCGGAAAACCGGCCTTGGTCTCCAAAAAGAGTTGTTGCACCATTTTACCCATCACCTTATTGGTTATGCTTTTGTTGCCCAATTTTTCTGTGGAAGGATAAATGGGCTGCATGCTTACCTTGAGTCCGGCTTGGTGGTCCTTGAGCAGTTCCATTTCCGGGTGCGGCATGGAAAATGTGCTGCCGTAACGATTTACCCTGCCAAAAATCACATAGGGTTCGTTAATCTTTAGGTTTTCCCTGATCCACTTTTGGGCCCGGAACCAAACCAATTCCATTTGTCCGGTTTCATCCACAAAGGAGGCCACCAAACGCTTACCGCGCTTTTGCTCCACGGTTTTTAAATGCACCACCTTGCCCACAATTTGCACATCGGCACCACTGTTGTGCAATTGGTTGATCTTATAGTATTGGGTCTTATCCAGATAGCGGTTGGGGTAGAGTTGTAGCAGGTCGCCAAATACCTCCAGACCCAATTCGGTTTTCAGGGTTTCGGCACGGTTGGGGCCAACACCTTTAAGATAGGCTAGGGGAGTATGGAGCATATTCGCTTGCATCTAACGAAAATAGGTAAAAAGCCCCCTAACCCCCAAAGGGGGAATTTTTAAACTGTTGTGGAAAGTGAAAACGTTACATTTGGATTGATTTTTGAGTTCAAACTTTTATGAAATTGTTGTTTAGATCAATAGTACTGTTATCTTTTGGTTGTCTTGCCCAAGAACAGAAGCATGTTGATTTTATTAAAATCAATATTGAAATTCTTCCCGTTTTCGAACAAGAAGAAATAAAGGGCAAAGGAGTTTATAAATTTGAAATCACAGAAAAAGTAGACTCCATTTTTTTGGATGCCGTAAGCATCTCTTTTGAAAAGGTTGAATTGAACGGAAAACCGATTAAGTATTCAAACTCTGGTAAAAAATTAGGGTTTAAAGCCCCAAAAAAATTGGGCAACCACCAATTGTTTCTCCAGTATACAGCCAAACCCAAACAGACGGTTTATTTTATTAATGCGGTCACTGAGGATCCAGCACTGAGTGATGTCGAAGTGACTCGAAGTGAGGTCACTGAGGATACTCGAAGTGACGGGCGAGAAGAGGTGGCTTCGAGTGGCCTCAGCCACCAATCGCCAGGCCAAGTATGGACCCAAGGCCAAGGCAAATACACCAGCCATTGGTTGCCATCAATCGACGATATGAATGACAAGATTGAATTTGATTTGCATTTCATCTTAAACAATGATTATCCGGTAATTTCCAATGGTAATCTTAAATTAAAAAGAGAATCGGTTCATGGCGAACGTCTGTGGTACTTCGATATGACCCAGCCCATGAGCAGCTACTTGGCCGCTTTTGTGGTTGGAGATTTTGATAAAAAAGTGGTGCATTCCAAATCTGGTGTGCCCATAGAACTGTATTTTGAACCTAAGGATTCCTTAAAATTTGAACCCACCTATCGCTACAGCAAGGAAATTTTTGATTTTTTGGTAGAAGAAATAGGGGTACCCTATCCGTGGCAGAATTACAAACAGGTACCCGTTCAAGATTTTCTCTATGCAGGCATGGAGAATACCACTTGTACTATTTTCTCCAACCAATACGTAATTGATTCCACCGCTTTTGTGGATAAGAATTATGTGAATGTCAATGCCCATGAACTGGCCCACCAATGGTTTGGAAATTTGGTGACCGAAGTGAGTGGGGAACACCATTGGCTGCATGAGGGCTTTGCCACCTACTATGCCTATTTAGCCGAAAAGGAACTGTTTGGGGAGGACCATTTTTATTGGAAACTCTATGAAACGGCCAAAACCTTGCACAATGTATCGGACAATGGGGATGGTGAGGCGTTGGTAGATCCCAAGGCAAGCAGTCTGACCTTTTATGAAAAAGGGGCATGGGCTTTGGCTATGCTTCGGGAACGAGTAGGGGAAGAGGCCTATAGAAAAGGTGTTCAGTCCTATTTGAACACTTACGCTTATAAGAATGTGACCATTCCAGATTTTCTCAAGGAAATGGAACGGGCATTTGAAATGGATTTGAATGAGTTTCGGCAGACTTGGTTAGAAAATGTAGACTTTCCATGGGAGGAAGTAAAAACATACCTGATAGACAAAAATCAGTCCATTAAAACGTATTTTGAAGTTCAAAAGCAAACAGATTCCACCACCGTTTTTGATCAGGATAGGCTGGCCCCATTGTGGAATGCCAAATCCCCCAAGCAGTTTAAATGTCAATTTATTTATGAGTATGGGCAGCAAATTCCAGATTCGACCTTGGGAAAAATCTTGGAGAATGAGTCCACCGAAGTGCGACAGGCTACAGCTTTGGTGTTACCAGAATTTACAAATGAATTGCAGGCTATGTGGGAAAGCTTTTTGTCCGATCCAAGCTACGTGACCCAAGAAGCAACACTTTTTAAGTTGTGGGAGGCTTTCCCTGAAATGAGGAATTCTTACTTGGAACAATTGGATGGAGTAGTGGGTTTGCCCAACAAAAATGTCCGATTACTTTGGCTGACCTTGGCCTTGGTCACCCCAGATTTTCAACCTGAAAACAAAAAAGCATTCTACGACGAATTGAATGACCTGACACGGCCACAACATAATTTTGAAGTGAGGCAATTGGCCTTTCAATATTTGTTTCAAATTCGTGCTATGAACGATACCTCGCTTCATAATCTGATCAAAGCCTGTGGCCATCATGTTTGGCAATTCAAAAAATCCTCAAGAAATTTATTGCGACAATTATACGGATTACCAAAAGAAAAAGAACGCATTGATGTACTGCGCCAGCAATTGTCAGGCGAAGAGCGTACATTATTGGACAATACTATAAAACCATGAGAGCATTGGTCATATCGGGGGGTGGTAGCAAAGGGGCCTTTGCAGGGGGTGTTGCCCAATACCTTATAGAAGGTCTAAAACGGGATTACGATATTTTTGTGGGCACTTCCACGGGCAGTCTGTTGATCTCACATCTGGCCTTGGGCAAGATCGAAAAAATAAAACAGATCTATTCCTCCGTGGATCAAGAGCGTATTTTTAGCAATTGCCCATTTAAGGTCAAGCGCAAGCATGGAGCCGACATCATTGTCATGGACCATTGGAATGTGATCAAGAATTTTTTTAAGGGCAGCAAGACTTTTGGTGAAAGCCATAACCTTAGGGAGTTGATAGGACAGAGCATTACCAGAGCGGAGTTTGAGGCATTGCAAGGTGGTCCCAAGAACATTGTGGTCACGGTTTCCAATCTTTCCTTGAATCAGGTAGAGTACAAGTCCATCAACGATTTTGGGTATGATGAGTTTTTGGATTGGATATGGATCTCTTCCAATTACACCCCCTTTATGAGCCTTGTGCGTAAGAATGGCTGTGAATATGCCGATGGTGGTTTGGGGAGTCTGGTGCCCATAGAAGAGGCCATACACCGTGGTGCCAAGGAGGTGGACGTCATTGTACTGCATACCGAGGTTACCTTTTACAATAAAATGCCCTCCAGAAATCCCTTTGAACTGCTGACCAATATGTATTCTTTTGTGTTGGATAGGATAGAAAACCAAAACATCCGTATTGGAAAACTGGTGGCCAACCAGAACGATGTTATCATCAATCTATACTATACCCCAACAATTCTTACGACCAATTCATTGATTTTTGACAAAGAACGGATGACCCAATGGTGGATGCGGGGCTACCTTTATGCCAAGAACAAAAATGCTGGGAGTATGCCCATTCAACCAGAAATTCAGGAGTAGTTATTTAGTCTTAAGATCGCTACGCCAATAGAGAAAAGATATAGGACAGGTTTAGAGTTATGAGTTTTGATAGTTGGGTGGTTCAGGGTTCAAGGCTTCAATCTATTTACTGACGACCAATGCTGAATAACCAGCACCCATCAACCGTTGATCACTACCCATCTACGAATAGCGCGTATTGCGAATGGCGAATGGCGAATGGCGTGCAGCGAATAGTTAAGAGTTAGGGATTTAGCGAGTAGAATATGGAATTTGGAAGTACGGATAAGCGCACCCATCATGAACTTGTTTTTGCGCTTGAACTTGTATTTAAATCAGTTTTTTGGAACATAGCGTTTAGTGGGAAGTAGGCAGTGAACCACAAACCATTAACCACCTTACCACAATTCTGACACCTCTTTTTTGATAAAGGCAAGGGCCGCCGATGAGGGCGAAGGCTTTTCCATGGTCTGGTTGAGAATGTCTTCCCGAAGCCTGTCGGAAGATTCCGATTCACTCATGGCTGCCGAGCGTATAATTTGAATGGTGGCACTTTTTGCCGCCTTTATGATGTTCCAACACTCCTCACTGATGTAGATCTGTTGCGACAGATTGTGTTCAAACTCCGTTTCAATCTGTTTGACCAATAGGGATTCATAATCAGATTTGTTCTTGGAGCGGGGGACCACACGAACCACCAAATTATTCACCGTAATGCGTTCCAAGAACAGGGCCATGCGCTCATAGGCCTGAAGGCGAACGGGCAAGGTGTCTTTTTGGGCTTCTTTATGGAGGAGAAACCTTCTTCGGCTTTCTTCATTTCGGGTATGCAGCCTAAAGAAGTAAAAGGCTACGGCGCCAGTCACCACAGCGGGCAACAAAAAAGCAAAAAGTTGTAGGATATCGTCACCGCCCATAAGAGTTGTTTATGTTGTTATTTGTTAAACGTCTTGTTGGCCCAAAAAGTATGGCTACTGATTTTTCAATTGATTCTTGACCATGCCATAGAACTCATCAAACTTTGGTTCCAATCTAAAAAGAAACCCATCCTTAAATCCGCCATCCTTTCCGGCACTGCTCAAGCGGTTGATGTCTATTCCGGCTTGGCTCAATTGAAAAGCCAAAATATTGGCCTGGGCTCCGGTATGGTCAAACTCACCCGTATTGCTCAATCCCTCAACCTTGATATCGTATTGTGGGAAGGCGTCAAAAAATGTGGCAAGCAACGCTAGGGTGGTCTTGCCAGACTCGTTCAATTCAGATTGCTGGTAGTCGTCAAAAAAAGTGGTGACGGCATAGCCAATGGCAATGGACTTTTCCCCAATGCCCAATTGTGGCGTATCGCCAAGAACCCCTTTCGCTTTGCCCACCACCTGCACCGCCAAGGAATCATTGGTGGAAAAGACATTGGTGATGGTTTTGATCTGTGCTTCCTTTTTGTCCAAATTTTCCATGGCTTTTTGCGCATTGGTGGTATTGCGCTTGGAAACCTCGGCAAAACTGTTCAGGTTTTGTAAGAGGGTCGCATTGGCACTCTGTAGGTCCTGCAACCTATTTTCCACGGATTCTGCCTTGGCCAGACTGGCCGCTTCTTTGCGCCTTGCCTCGCTGACCAAGTTTTTGGTTGAATCCAGTACAGCATTCAATTCATTTATCTGGGCAATCAGTTCCGACTTTTTTTGGGAATGGACAGCACTGCACAGGAGGATAAAAAAAAGGATGATGGGTAATGGTCTTTTCATAAAATGGTGTAAGGGGTTATCCAATAGTTAAACAGTCGCAAAGATACTTAACCTCTAATTTCTTGAATAGGGCTGATGGCTGAAAAAAATGAGGTCAAATTAGGTTTGGGCCATCAAAAAAGCTATAACCAACGTTAATCGCACAAAAAAAGTCCAAAAATCAAATCAAAATACTTCATGGTTTTTGTATTTCACTTGCGCTAAATATATTTAAAATCAGTGATTCAAGTCAAAAGTGTTCACAACTATTCAAATCTCGGTTTTAGAAAACTGGCATTTATGGCTAATTTCACCGTTTTGAGTCGAGCAAATTAACGATGTCGTATTTAGAAGAACTTAATGATGCCCAAAGGTCGCCGGTATTGCATAAGGAAGGGCCCTTAATGGTCATAGCCGGGGCAGGTTCTGGTAAGACCAGGGTGTTGACCTACCGTATAGCCTATTTGATGGAGCAAGGGGCGGACTCTTTTAATATCCTTGCCCTGACCTTTACCAACAAAGCGGCCCGTGATATGAAAAAACGGATTGCCACCATTGTGGGGGATTCCGAGGCCAAAAACCTTTGGATGGGCACCTTCCATTCCATTTTTGCACGATTGCTGAGGTACGATGGCGATAAATTGGGCTTCCCCAGTAATTTTACCATTTATGACACCCAGGACTCCCAACGGTTGATTGCCAGCATCATCAAGGAGATGGGCTTGGATAAGGATGTCTATAAGTACAAACAGATACAAAACAGGATTTCCTCGTATAAGAACAGTTTGATCACCGTAAAGGCCTATTTTCAAAATCCGGAATTGATGGAGGCCGATGCCATGGCCAAACGCCCCAGAATGGGGGATATCTATCAAAACTATGTGGATAGGTGCTTTAAGGCCGGGGCCATGGATTTTGATGACCTTTTGTTGCGCACCAACGAACTGCTGAACCGTTTCCCCGATGTATTGATGAAGTACCAGGAACGTTTTAAATATATTTTGGTTGATGAGTACCAGGACACCAACCACAGCCAATATTTGATTGTGCGCGCCTTGGCGGATCGCTATCATAACATCTGTGTGGTAGGGGATGACGCCCAGAGTATCTATTCTTTCCGGGGGGCCAACATCAGCAACATCCTTAATTTTCAGCGGGATTATGATAATGTGGCCGTTTACCGATTGGAACAGAACTACCGTTCTTCCAAGAACATTGTAAATGCGGCCAACTCCATCATTGCCAAGAACAAGAACCAGTTGGAAAAGGTGGTCTGGACCGCTAATGATTCGGGCAATAAAATAAAGGTGCACCGCAGTATCACCGATGCCGAAGAGGGGCGGTATGTGGCTGGATCCATCTTTGAGAACAAGATGCAGCACCAGCTCAAGAATGGTCAATTTGCCGTACTCTATCGTACCAACTCACAATCACGGTCCATTGAGGATGCCCTTAGAAAAAAAGACATTCCCTATAAAATTTATGGTGGCCTATCCTTTTACCAACGAAAGGAGATCAAGGACGTCCTGGCCTATTTACGATTGGTCATCAATCCAAAGGACGAGGAGGCCTTAAAACGAGTGATCAACTTTCCTGCCCGGGGCATTGGAAGCACGACCATTGATAAATTGACCGTTGCCGCCAACCATTACCAACGTTCCATCTTTGAGGTCATGGAAAACTTGGGCAAGATCGATCTAAAGATCAATTCGGGTACCCGAAACAAGCTTACCGATTTTGTGAACATGGTCAAGAGTTTTCAAATCATGAACCAAAGTTCGGATGCCTTTGCCTTGGCGGAGCATGTGGCCAAAAAAACTGGTTTGTTGCTGGAGTTCAAAAAAGATGGCACCCCAGAAGGTATAGCCCGAATGGAGAATATTGAGGAATTGCTCAACGGGATCAAGGATTTTGTGGAAGGGCAACGGGAACTGGCAGACGCCAAGGGCGATTTGACCGAGTTTCTGGAAGATGTGGCCCTGGCCACCGATATGGATAAGGATGTGGGGGATGACGACCGTGTGGCCTTGATGACCATACACTTGGCCAAGGGCTTGGAGTTTCCGTATGTATATATCGTTGGAATGGAGGAAGATTTGTTTCCCTCGGCCATGAGCATGAATACCCGAAGTGAGTTGGAGGAGGAGCGGAGGCTTTTTTATGTGGCGCTGACACGGGCAGAGCACCAGGCCTATTTGACCTACACCCAAAACCGATACCGTTGGGGAAAATTGATAGATGCCGAACCCAGTCGTTTTTTAGAGGAAATAGATGAGCAATATGTAGAGAATCTCACCCCGGTCAATGATGGCTATCGTTATACCTCCATGTTGGATGATAACATTTGGGGCGAAGTGGACAAAAGTAAATTACGGCAGGTGAAACCCAAAAACAGCACTCCGCCTAGCACACACCGGCCCAATGAGAACCAACTGAGAAAGCTTAGAAAGATAAAACCCAATCTTGGTGAGCCCACCAAAAAAACGACTACCGTAAACCCCAATCTAATTCAGGGGGCGCAGGTAAACCATACCCGATTTGGCAAAGGTAAAGTCCTTAACATAGAGGGGGTTGGGATGGATAAAAAAGCTGAAATTCAGTTTGAGACAGGGCAGGTGAAAAAACTCCTCTTGCGTTTTGCCAAACTAGAGGTCATAGGCTAGCTGACCAAGAGGGCCTCTTTGGTGAGCGTGGAGGGAATGGTAAATACAAATTCGCTTCCTTTATCTTTTTCAGAGGTGATTTCTATATACCCACCATTACGCTTTGCAAAATCCTTACAGATGGAGAAGCCAAGCCCCGTACCTTTTTCCCTGTTGGTGCCTTCGGTGGTAAACGATTCGTCCGTATCACTGGACAATTTTTGGATCTGTTCCAAGGTCATGCCCACACCACTGTCCTTAACATGAATACTAAGGCTGTTACCATGTTCAGAAACAGAAATTGTAATGGTATCTTCTTTTGAGGTAAATTTTAAGGCATTGGAGAGTAGGTTTCTGATCACAAAATCTACCATGTCCTTATCTGCATAGGCCTTTGAACTCAACTGTTGGTTGTATTTTATCTGAATCCCTTTTCGTAAGGCAGTTTCTTGAAATAGGGCTATGTTTTTGGTGATCAGCTTAGAAACACAGAAAGAGCGTTTCTCTATTTGGTGATTGTTCATTTGCGATTTTGCCCAGTTCAAAAGGTTGTCCAACAATAATTGGAGGTTTTGGGACGAGTCAATAAGATATTTTGTAAAAACCACTCTTTCTTCATCATTGATCGTAGTTTTCTGGTTTAGCATCTGGGCAAGGGATACAATGTTACCCGTATGCCCCCTTAAATCATGGGAAATGATGGAAAAGAACTTGTCTTTTATCTTGGACGCTTCTTTTAGCTCATTTTCGGATTCCATGAGTTTGATGTTGACCGAATTCAACTCCTCATTGGTCTTATGGAGGGTGTTGATCTGATGTCTTATTCTTTTGATCAATTGGTTGTACGCCTTGGTCAACTTCTTTATCTCAACCAATTCCAGTCTACTTTCCAATTTCTTCTTTCCCTTGAAGCCCTTATCGGAAATGATGTCCATATCATGGATCATCCCCTTAATGGGCCTCGAAATATAGTTGGAGAAGAGTAGGGCAAATAAAAAGGAAAAAAGCGAAGTGGCAATGAAGAGCAAGATTAAGGAAGATTTGATATTGGCGATCAAAAGGGTGGTATCGTTGTTGATCATGTCGTAGAGATCGTCCGCCGTTTGATCAAGCTCGTGGGTTATCTGGTTTATGGAAGCAATGATGCCCTTGGTTTCGTTGCCTATCTCGTTTTCCAAGGCAACAATTTCATTGAACATTATTTGATAATTGCTCAATACTTGAATTGTTGGGGCATTTTTTGCTTCATTTTTCTTAAGGCGTTCCAGAATGGTGTTGCATTGGGCATTTAGTTGTTCCACATATATTTTGTCATCCCGCAGGAAAAAATCTTTTTCCCTTCTCCGCAGCATCAATATGTCACTTAGTGGAATTCCAACAACCTCAGATTCCAAACTATGGATGTTTCTTCGCATTTTTCCTTCCAGGCCAAAATCCCTAAACCCTCTTTTTCGATGTAGGTTGATGGCTTTGTTAACCAGAGACTCAAATTCGGTCAAATCGTTTTGTAAGGTGCTCAAATAAGCATGGGTCTTTTCTTTTTCTTTGGGAACGATGGAATAGATCTTATCCATCGTTTCTTTTGAATGGGTGATTTGATCAAAAAACTGCGAGGTGTTCTCTGTTTCAAAATAGAGATAGAAGGAATCTTTTCGGATGTCATAATCCCAAATCTGGGCAAAAGAAGAAGAGGCCTTTAAAAGGTCTACGTTAAAATTGGCCACTTTATCACGCAGGTCCTTAGAGTTGTCTATCCTTTGTAAGGATTTAAAGGAAAAAAGGAGGACAGGAGCCAAGATAATTAGT